>WQZX01000049.1 GCA_009780515.1 Nocardioidaceae bacterium
GTCAACCGCGTCGTCGAGCACGCCCGGCTGGAGAAGGTCGCGCTGGAGTGGGGCGCCAAGATCAACGGCAAGAGCCCGACCGCCCAGCGGATGCTGAAGTACTCCTTCAACCTCCTCGACGACGGCCTCGTCGGCCAGCAGCTCTTCGCCGGCGAGACCACCCGCCTCGCCTACATGACCGACGAGGCCCAGGAGGGCCGCGACCAGTTCCTCGAGAAGCGCGACCCCGACTGGTCGCCGTACCCCTGGTACTACTGATCTGGCGTGTTTGCGCAGGTCAGCAACGCGGCGCCTGCTTCGCGGGCGCACCGTGGTGCGCGAAGATTCCGCGTCATCGTTGCGGTGCGCGCGGGTCGGGTGGATCGTTGGTGTCGTCCGTCGTGGCGACCACGTAAGGCCCCTTGGTGCCGGTGAGTCCGCAGGTCAGCATGGCGGCGGAGGACTTCCACGGGAACCGTGGATTGGTGCCTTGAGCCCGAGCGTCAGACTTCCGATTTCTCCCTGTCCTCCCCACGACGGACACCCGTGGTGAACAGGAGAAGGGAGCAAGGCGATGGAAGTGGTTCATGGCCGGTGTGCTGGGCTGGACATCTCGAAGAAGGACGCCAAGGTGTGCGTCCGGATCGCGGGTGCCGGGCGACGCAAGACGGTCGAGACCGTCACGACCTGGAGTTCGATGACCAACCAGGTCCTCGCGCTGCGCGAGCACCTGATCGAGCAGAAGGTCACCTGCGTGGTGATGGAGGCGACCAGCGACTACTGGAAGCCGTTCTACTACCTCCTCGAGGACCTGCCCGGGGTGGAGTTGATGTTGGTCAACGCACGACATGTGAAGAACCTGCCCGGCCGCAAGACCGACGTCGCCGACGCCACCTGGCTGGCCCAACTCGCCGCCCATGGCCTCGTCCGTGGCTCGTTCGTGCCGCCCGAGCCGATCCGACAGCTGCGGGACCTGACCCGTGCGCGGACCGCGATCACCCGGGAACGCTCCCGCGAGGTGCAACGACTGGAGAAGCTGCTGGAGGACGCCGGGATCAAGCTGTCATCGGTCGCATCCGACATCGTGGGTGTCTCGGGCAGGGCGATGCTGGAGCGGCTGATCGCGGGTGACCGTGATCCCGCTGGCCTGGCTGATCTGGCCAAGCGTCGGCTGCGGTCGAAGATCCCCGAGTTGAGCGAGGCGTTGGTCGGCAGGTTCACCGAGCACCACGCCTTCCTCGTGCGGGTGCACCTCGATCTCATCGACAGGCACACTGCCGCGATCGCAGACATCACCGCCCGGATCGAGGTGGTGATCGAGCCGTTTCAGGGCTTCCGTGACCTGATCAGCTCGATCCCGGGCGTGGCGACCCTGGTCGCCGACGTCATCATCGCCGAGACCGGTGCGGACATGAGTCGGTTCCCGACCGCCAAGCATCTGGCGTCGTGGGCCGGCACCACGCCGGGCAACAACGAGTCCGCCGGTCGGAAGAAGTCGACCCAGACTCGCCCGGGGAACCCCTACCTGCAAGGAGCGCTCGGTCAGGCTGCGATGTGGGCCGCCCAGCACCCGCACACCTATCTCGGAGCCCGCTACAGACGCATCAGCCTGCGCCGCGGACCGCAACGTGCGAACGTCGCCGTCCAGCACTCACTTCTGGTCGCGATCTGGCACATGGGCACCACCGGCACCCTCTACGAAGACCTCGGCGGGGACTACTACACCCGGCTCAACCCCGAACGAGCTCGCACCCGCGCGATCCACCAACTCGAAGCCATGGGCTACCGCGTCACCCTCGACCAAGCATCCTGAAACGCCCTGACGCGAAGACCCACCCACTGGGGTGAATCTTCGCGTCAGCCGCATATTGCCGTTGGTGGCCGTCAACAGCCGCTGAGCGTGCCGCGCTTCTAGGGCTACTACTTGACCTGCATCGATGCAGATCAGTGCAGTGTTTGCGTGGCTCATGCGTGGCAGGACGTTGCCTTTGAGTCGGTTTCGTGCCTACATTGCTCGTGTGACCGAGGCGTATGAAGAGGTCCGGAGGGCGGCATTCGCGCTGTCCGAAGCCGATCGCCCCACCCTCGCGCACGATCTTTTGGGGAGCATCGAGACTCGGCACGACGGCCGGCACGAAGCTGCGTGGGATGCCGAGGTCCGCTCACGGTTCGACGACATCGTTGAAGGCCGAGTCGAAACGATCCCTCACGCCGAGGTGCGCGCACGGTTGGCGGCTGATCGCGAGGAACGTCGTCGCTGACGGTTTCGTGCTCGTCTGATGCGGTAGCGGCTATGGAAGCGCTCGCCGGATCTCACCGATGAGTGTCGGATAGGGATCATCCAAGGGCTTCCGGGTCGCCCTCAGCGCGGCCTGGATCTGCCGGAGCGGTTCGCCGGCCACGTAATGGCGACCGCGTCGCTCGCCTCGTGCTTCCAGGAGGCCGATGTTGGTGGCGTTGACCAAGTCGCGTGTGGCGGTCCGTTCGTCGAGCTCGGTGAGCTTCACGTAGGACGGCCGTGTCACGCGCAGGCCGATCAACGCGTCGAAGAGCGCTGCGCCGATCCTGTCGTTGAGTCGATGCGCGGCGACCAGCTCGTCGATCTTGCGCCACTGGATCTCGGCCTCGTCGAATCGACGGCGCATCGTCTGGGCCTGCATGTGATGCGCCCGCAGGTTGAACTTCACCCACAACGTCGCGTCATTGTGGGGGTTCCAAGCGCCGTGTCCGGTCGCGGCAAGGACGTCGTAATAGTCCTGGGTGTTGTTGCCGAGCCACTCCTCGATGCTGGAGAAGGTCGGCTCGATCACTTGGTCCTGGGCGAGCACCATCGTCTGGAGGGCGCGGGCCATGCGTCCGTTCCCATCGCGGAACGGGTGGATCATGACGAGATTCAGGTGGGCCATCGCCCCGCGCACGAGTGGATCGTCGGCCGTGGGCGTCGACAGCGACTCGGATAGCGACCGCATCAGTTCCGGCACCAGATCGCCGTCCGGACCCGCGTATACGTTGACTCCGCGCTTGTCGTCGCGGACGAAGATCTCCTTGGTGCGGTAGCGACCGGGTGCCTTGGACAGGTCGTGATCAAGCAGCATGAAGTGCATCGAACGCAGCACGGCCTCGTCGATCACGAAGCCCGACTCCGTAGCCACGTTGAGGACGTAGGTGAGGACCCGTCGGTAGGCGAGGATCTCCAGCCAGGTCGCCTCGTCAGCGCTCAGCGGGGGCTCGTCGTCGACAGCGGCGACGGCGTCTTCCTCGCTCACCGTGTAGCCCTCGATGGTGTTGGAGCCTTGGATGGCGCGCGCGGTCGAAGTACGTCGGAGCAGCCCGTTCCAGCGTTTGGGCGCGCGCAGGTAGTCCGCGAGTGATGCGCGCGTTTCGTGGATCTCGCTGATGACCTGCTGGTCTTCGAGGTCCGGGTCCGGGGTGGCGAAGAGGGGAGTCATGTCCGTATGTCCTTTAATAAGTGTCAAGACTACGGGCACCGCTGTCCGTTTGTCACTTATTAAGAGACAAACGGACAGTACGCCGCTCGTTCTCGGAACTCGCCAAGGGTCGCTGGTCAGAGTTCCTGGAGATGCGAGGACAGCCAGTCGGTGTGCCGCTCCTTGAGGGCATCGCGTTCGACCCGGCTCGGGAGCAAGACGTCTGCGCCGCCGTCGTACGGGCAGTAGCTGCCAGCCGCAGAAGTATTGCTCGTTCGGGGACGGCCTGCCCAGCGGCTTCCGACCGCGTTCGACCGCGCTCGCCTGAGCAATCGCCCACTCCGCGCCGGTGTAGAAGGAGAGGTTCAGGGTGAAGCGCGCCGGGGTCGCATCGTTGTACCTGTCGGCCTGGACCCCCAAGAGGGCGCGGTCCTCGCTAGCGCCCGGTTGAAACGCGAGGCTGTTGCCGGAGCCACGGAAGCCCGGCTCACGCAAGGCGGGAGCAACTGTGTCGCGGAGCAGCTGCACGGCGTGCGGGGACTCGCCGTCCGGGGTGGTTGGTGCTCTCAGCACACGACTTCCTGCACGTCTCGTACGACGCACTGGCCGTCGGCGGCGGAGTCCGCACCACCAAGTTATGACGCCACGACACCGTGCCGAGCCTTCGGGTCGGTCGGCCGGGCGCGGGGTAGAGGCGAGTCAGCGCGCTGGGGCGGGGGCGGTCGTGCCGCGGCGCATCAGCTCGACGGGGAGCAGCAGCTGCGTGGGCACGCTCGACCCGCCGTCGAGGAGGCCGAGCAGGGTCTCCGCGGCCAGCTCGCCCTCGCGGCGCAGCGGCACGCGCACGGTGGTGAGCGGGGGAGTGAGCTTGCGGACGTAGTCGACGTCGTTGTAGCCGGTCACCGAGACGTCCTGCGGGCAGCGCAGGCCGCGAGCGGCGAGGGCGGCCTGGGCGCCGAGGGCCAGGACGTCGCTGGCCGCGACGATCGCGGTGAAGGACGGGTGCTCGTGGAGGGCGTGGGCGGCCGCCTCCTCGCCGGCTTCCTCGGAGTAGCTGTCCGCGCTCGCCGTGTAGACGTCGGCGAGCCCGCGCTCGGCGGCCACTTGGGTGAACGCCGCGGCGCGGCTGGCGGCGGTCGAGGTGTTCGGGGGGCCGGCCAGGTGGAGGATCGACCGATGCCCGAGGTCGGCGAGCTCCTCGACGCAGAGACGTACGCCGTGCCGGTCGTCGCTGCCGACGAACGGGAAGCTTCCGGCGCCGTTGCGGCGGTTGACGAGCACGGTCGGCACCTCCGCCTCGGCCAGCTCCTGCAGCGTCTCGTCCTCCCAGCGCGCCGTCGCGACGATGAAGCCGTCGACGCCGCGGCCGCGGAGGGCGCGGACCTGGTCGCGCTCGGTCTCGGCCTCGTTGTTCGTGTCGGTGAGGACGAGGGTGTACCCGGCGGCGTTGAGGACGTGCTCGGCGCCGCGGACGATCGGCGGGAACAGCGGGTTGGTGATGTCGGGAACCACCAGCGCGACCACCATCGTGCGGGAGGTGCGCAGCCCGCGCGCCATCGAGTTGGGGACGTAGCCCAGCTCCTTCGCCGCCTGCTCGACCCGGCGGACCGTCTGCTTGCTGACGCCGTCGCGGGCCTCGGGATTCAGCGCTCGGGAGGCGGTCCCGGGGTGTACGCCGGCGGCGCGCGCGACCTCAACGAGGCGTACTCGGGCCAAGGGATCCACCTCCTCCCGCAATCGTTTGGGGGACAGTCTGGCACAGGTCCGGGGCGTGGGCTGCGCTCGGTCGTGTCGGTACGACGGGCAGCGGACTCGCCGAGAAGTGACCCTTGACACAATCGTTTGTGGAGTCCAGGCTGTGCCCACAATCGTTTGCGACACACCCTCCGCCGTGACCACACTCCTGAGGCTCATCCCTGTGTCGCACGGCCCAGAGGAGGGTCTTGTGAGCAAAGGCAATCGTTTGTATCGGGCAGCGGCATCGCTGGCGGTCGTCGCCGTCGTGGGTGCGGGTCTCACGGCGTGCGGCTCGGGGTCGGGCGGCGGCTCGGGGAGCAACGGGCCCCTCGTGATCGGCGCGTCGATCTCGCTGACCGGCGACTTCTCCGACTCGGGCAAGGCCGTCGAGCGCGGCTACCAGCTCTGGGCGAACACGGTCAACGCGCACGGCGGAATCCTCGGCCGCCAGGTCAAGCTCGACATCGTCGACGACGCGTCCAGCCCGACGCAGGTCGTCACCAACTACCAGAACCTGATCAACAAGGACCACGTCGACCTCACCTTCGGCCCGTTCTCCACGCTGCTCACGGTCCCTGCCGCCCAGGTCGCGCACCGCTACGGCTACGCGTTCCTCGCGCCCGCCGGCGGCGGCCCGCAGGTCTTCGCGCAGAAGCTGGACAACTTCTTCTTCGTCCAGCCCGCCCCGGTGGTCGACGCCGGCGAGGCGTTCGCGAACTTCATCCTGGGTCTGCCGGCCGCCCAGCGACCCAGGACCGCGGCGTACGCGGAGCTCGACGACCCGTTCTCGGCGCCGGTCGCGGAGAACATCCGGCAGCGCTTCGAGGCGGCCGGCATCAAGACGGTCTACAAGCAGGTCTACCCGTCGGAGACCGCGGACCTCAGCCCGGTGATGGCGGCGCTGGCCGCGACCAAGCCCGACGTGATCGTGGGCGGCACCCAGAGCGAGGACGCCTACGCGCAGGTCAAGGCCCTGGTGCAGCTGAAGTACAACCCGAAGTTCATGTTCCAGGCCAACGGCGCGAACGCCCCGGTCGACTTCCCGAACAACGTCGGGACCTCGAACACCTCCGGGATCATCGGCTCCGCCGACTGGTTCCCCGGCTCGACGGCTTCGGGCAGCGCGGCGTTCACCGCCGCCTACATCAAGGCGTACGGCGGCAACGCGAACCAGGTCGACGACAACAGCGCCGAGGCCTACTCGGTCGGTCAGCTCGTCCAGGACGTCGCCCAGAAGACCGGCAAGATCGACAACGCGACCCTGATCAGCAGCCTGCACAGCGGCAGATGGCCGACCCTCCTCGGCAACCTGTCGTGGGACGACACGGGTGCGCCGAAGGGGCAGTACAACCTCGTCCAGTGGCAGAACGGCAAGCTCGTGCCGATCTACCCGGCGTCGTCGGCGAAGGCCAAGCCGATCGTCCCGAAGCCGAACTGGGGTCAGTGATGCACGCACTCATCCAAGGCATCATCCTCGGCATCCTGACCGCCGGCGTGTACGCGCTGATGGCCTCGGGACAGACCCTGATCTTCGGCATCATGAAGGTGGTCAACCTCGCTCAGGGCGCGATGGTCATCTTCGCGGCGTACCTCTCCTACCAGCTGTTCGCGAGCTTCGGCCTCGATCCGTTCCTCGCCATCCCGATCACGACGGTCGTCATGTTCGCGCTCGGGGTCGCGGTCGAGTGGTGCTTCCTGCGTCCGCTGCGGCGCGAGGACAAGGCCGAGCTGAGCCTCCTGGTGACGTTCGCGGTCGCGCTGCTCCTCGAGGGCGTGATGACGGTCGTGTGGAGCACGTCCGTGCGCAGCATCAACACGAGCTACGCCAACTCCAGCTGGACCATCGCCGGCTACCAGATCACCCTGGTGCGCCTGTGGGCCTTCCTGCTGTCGCTGGTGGCCCTGGGCGTCCTGTACTTCATCCTTCAGCGCACCGGCTTCGGCCGCGCGGTGCGGGCCAGCGTGCAGAACCCCGAGTCGGCGCGTCTGCTCGGCGTCCGGTCCGAGGCCATCTCCGCGCTCGGCTTCGGCCTCGGCAGCGCGACCGCGGCGGCGGCCGGCTCGGTCTACGGGCTGCTCTACCCGTTCAACTCGGGCAGCCACTACGACCTGATCTCGCGGCTGCTCTCCATCGTCCTGCTCGGTGGCCTCGGCAGCATCGGCGGCGCGGTGATCGGCGCGGTGATCGTCTCGCTGTCGTCGGCGATCGTCGCTGCCACGATCTCGCCGGTCTGGTCGGAGATGACCTTCTTCGTGGTGCTGCTGCTCGTCCTGATCATCCGCCCCCGTGGCCTGTTCGGGGTGGCGTCCCGGGGTGCCATCTGATGGGGGCCAAGGCGATCGGTCCGGCCCGCGGGGCGGTCTTCCTGCTCCTGGTCGGCTCGCTGCCCTTCGTGGGCGTGCAGCACTGGGTGCTCAACATGCTGGTGTTCACGCTGATGTACGCCGCGATGTCCAGCGCCTGGAACCTCGTCGGCGGACTGGCCGGCTATCCGTCGCTCGGGCACGCCGCGTTCTTCGGGATCGGCGCCTACATCGAGGCCATCTGGTTCCAGCACCACTCGGTCGTGAGCGGCTACGAGCCCTTCTACCTGCTCCCGCTCGTCGGGATCGTCGGGGCCGTCATCGGCTATCCGTTCGCCCTGGTCGCGATGCGCACGCGCGCCGACGTGTTCGCCATCGTGACCATCACCCTGCTGTTCGTCGGTCAGACGCTCGCCTTCAACCTGACCGGCCTGACCGGTGGGGCCCAGGGGCTCGCGATCCCGCCCGCGCCGTTCTCGGCCGACAGCTTCGAGCGGCCCTACTACCTGGTCCTCCTGCTGCTGCTCGCGATCGCGATGGGCGTCACCTGGCTGACGATGCGCTCGAAGGTCGGCCTCTCGCTCTCCGCCGTACGCGCCGACGAGGACAAGGCCGCGGCCATCGGCGTCCACGTCGGGGGCGTGAAGATGCTGACGTTCTGCGTCAGCGTCGGCATCACCGCGATGGTCGGCGGCGTCTGGGCGGCGTACGAGAGCTTCATCTACCCGCAGTTCGCGTTCGACCCGCTCATCACCATCGGCATCGTGCTGATGACCTTCCTCGGCGGTCGCGGCACCCTGTGGGGCCCGGTGCTCGGTGCCTTCGTCCTCGAGCTTGCCCAGCAGTACCTCGCCTACACGCTGGGCGGCAACGAGTACTACCTGATCGCCTACGCCCTGGTGTTCCTCGTCGTGATGCTGTTGATGCCCCGGGGCATCCTGCCGACCCTCCAGGCCCGGCTCCGGTCACGGCGACGGCGGCGGGCGATGCCCGACGACCCGGTCGCCGAGCCTGCCCCACCACCCATCGGATCCGCGGCGGACTACGCGGTCTCCATCCCTGCGCCGAACGGGAGCGAACGATGACCGCGCTGCTCGAGGTCAAGGACCTGCACCGGAGCTTCGGCCCTGTCAAGGCGGTGGACGGCGCATCGCTCACCGTCGACGAGGGCTCGGTGACCGCGCTCATCGGGCCGAACGGCTCCGGCAAGACGACGCTGTTCAACCTGATCACCGGGCACCTGCGCCCCGACGGCGGCAGCGTCCGCTTCGGGGGCGCGGACGCGACGACGGCAGGGCCCGCCGCGCTCCACCGGCGTGGGCTCACCCGCACCTTCCAGCAGGCGCGCATCTTCCCGCAGCTGACGGTGCAGGAGAACCTCGTCGTCGCCTCGGGCTTCACCTGGCGCGAGCTGTTCGGCCGGCGGATCAACCCGCGCGACGCGGAGGCCGCGCAGCGGCTGCTGGAGGAGTTCCGGCTCGCGCATGTCGCCGACCTGTACGCCGCCGAGCTGTCCTACGGTCAGCGCAAGCTGCTGGAGTTCGCCGCCGTGCTGATGAGCAAGCCGCGGCTGGTCCTCCTCGACGAGCCGACGGCCGGCGTCAACCCGGTGCTGATCGAGACCATGGAGCAGCACATCAGGGAGCGCAACGCCGCCGGCATCACCTTCTTGATCGTCGAGCACGACATGGGCTTCGTGATGCGCCTCTGCGATCCCGTCGTCGTGCTCGACCGGGGCCGCGAGATCTTCGTCGGCACGCCCGCGGAGGTCCAGCAGAACCCGGCCGTCCTCGACGCCTACCTGGGGGCATGATGAACGAGTCGATCCTCAGCCTGCGCGGCGTCGTCGCCGGGTACGGCGCCGGCGACATCCTCAAGGGCGTCGACCTCGAGGTGGAGGCGGGCTCGGTCACCTGCCTCATCGGACCGAACGGCGCCGGCAAGAGCACCGTCCTGAAGGTCGTCAGCGGCCTGCTGCGTCCGCGCGAGGGCACCGTCGTGTACAAGGGCGAGCCCGTCGAGCGTCGTACGGCCCGCGACCGGTTGCTGCGCGGCATCGTCCACGTCCCGCAGGACCGCAGCCTGTTCCCCGCGATGACGGTCTGGGACAACCTGCTGATGGGCGGCTACGCCCTGCGTGACAAGAGGGAGGTACGCCGGCGCGTCGATGCCGCGGCCGAGGTCTTCCCGATCTGTCGTGAGCGGGCGCACGAGCACGCAGGCTCGCTCTCCGGTGGGGAGCAGAAGCAGGTCGAGCTGGCACGGACCCTCGTCCTGGATCCCTCGATCGTGCTGCTCGACGAGCCGTCGATCGGCCTCGACCCGAGGTCGCGTGCGCGGGTCTTCGAGAGCATCCGGGCGATGGCCGCCCAAGGCCGCACCGTCCTGCTGGTCGAGCAGAACGCCCGGTCCGGGCTGGCCGCCTCCGACTGGGGCGCCGTGCTCGAGACCGGGGTCGTCCGCCTGGTCGACCGCGGCGCAGACCTCCTCACCAACCCCGAGGTGGCTCGTCTCTACCTCGGCGGCGACCGACCCGCGCTGCCGACCAGCGGCGAGACCGCCGGCGCCGACGCTGTGCTGACCCCCGCCCCATCGCACCCCAAGGAGACACCGTGAGCACCTCTTCACCGCGGATCGGCTGGATCGGGACCGGGCGCATGGGGGCCGCGATGGCCGGCCGCCTCGCCCGCGCCGGGTACGACGTCACGGTCTGGAACCGCACCCGTGCCAAGGCGGAGCCGCTCGGGGAGCTCGGGGCCAAGGTGGCCGACTCGATCGCCGACCTCCGCGACCTCGACATCGTGTTCACGATGGTCTCGGCGGCCGCCGACCTCGAGCAGGTCCTCACCGGCGAGGGCGGCCTGATCACCTCCGACGGTCCGCTGCCCGGCTGCGTGGTGGACACCTCGACGGTCTCGCTCGACACCTCGGCCGCGATGCGTGCGGCATGTGCGGAGCGCGGGGTCGCCTTCCTCGCCGCCCCGGTCAGCGGCAACGGGAAGGTCGTCCGGGCGGGCAAGCTCAGCCTGGTCGTGTCCGGGCCGCAGGATTCCTTCGAGAAGGCGAAGCCGGTGCTCGAGGAGCTCGGCAAGGGCGCCACCTGGGTCGGGGACGGCGACGTCTCCCGGCTGGTGAAGATCGCGCACAACCTGATGCTCGGCGTGGTCACCCAGTGCCTCGCGGAGATCACCGTGCTCTGCGAGAAGGGCGGGGTCTCGCGGCACGCCTTCCTGGAGTTCCTCAACGACTCGGTGATGGGGTCCACCTTCACCCGCTACAAGTCGCCGGCGTTCGTCAACCTCGACTTCTCGCCCACCTTCACCCCGCTGCTGCTGCGCAAGGACTTCGACCTGGGCTTCGCGCTCGCGCACGACCTCGACGTGCCGATGCCGGTCTGCGCGGCGACGGCGGCGGCGGTGCAGGCGAGCGTCAGCCAGGACCGCAACGAGGAGGACTTCGCGATCCTGCTTGCCGTCCAGGCCGCCAACTCCGGTCTCGCGCTCAGCTCGGAGGACGTCGCCGTCGACGACGGGCTCACGCCGCCGCGGGAGGACTGAGATGACCGCGCGACCACTGCCTGCCCCCGGGCACATGGGGGTCGATTACGAGCACCGGGTCGACTTCGACCGCCTGCGGCACTACCGGCTCGCCCGGGCCGAGGCGGCGTTGGAGAGCAGCGAGTGCGGGGCGTTCCTGCTCTTCGACTTCTACAACATCCGCTACACCACCAACACCTGGATCGGCGGAGCGCTCGGCGACAAGATGATCCGCTACGCCCTGCTGGCCCGCGGCAAGGAGCCGGTCCTGTGGGACTTCGGCTCCGCCGTACGCCACCACCAACTCTACTCGACGTGGCTTCCGGAGGAGAGCTACCGGCCAGGCTTCCTGGGGTTCCGCGGCGCGGTCTCGCCGGAGGTCGGGCTGATGGCCGACGCGGTCGCCGAGATCAAGTCGCTGCTGGAGGGGGCCGGCGTCGCCGACCTCCCCGTCGGCGTCGACATCGTCGAGCCGCCGTTCCTCTTCGAGATGCAGCGACAGGGCCTGCGCGTCGTCGACGCCCAGCAGCTGATGCTGGACGCCCGCGTCATCAAGAGCCAGGACGAGATCACGCTGCTCACCCAGGCGGTGGCCATGGTCGACGGCGTGTACCAGGACATCTACGAGGCGCTGAAGCCGGGCATCCGGGAGAACGAGGTCGTGGCGCTGGCCAACCGCCGTCTCTACGAGATGGGCTCGGACCAGGTCGAGGCCGTCAACGCGATCTCGGGGGAGCGCTGCAACCCGCACCCGCACAACTTCACCGACCGGCTCATCCGCCCCGGCGACCAGGCGTTCTTCGACATCATCCACTCCTTCAACGGCTACCGGACCTGCTACTACCGGACCTTCGCGGTCGGCAGCGCGACACCGGCGCAGAAGGACGCCTACAAGCAGGCGCGGGAGTGGATGGACCGCGGCATCGACGGCATCGCGGCCGGTGTCGGGACCGACGAGGTGGCGGCCCTGCTGCCGAAGGCCGAGGAGTTCGGGTTCGCGAACGAGATGGCCGCCTTCGGCCTGCAGTTCGCCCACGGACTCGGGCTCGGCCTGCACGAGCGGCCCATCATCTCGCGGCTCAACTCGATGAAGGAGCCCGTGGAGCTGCAGGTCGGGATGGTCTTCGCGCTGGAGACCTACTGCCCCGCCTCCGACGGCTTCTCGGCCGCGCGCATCGAGGAGGAGATCGTCATCACCGAGGACGGTCCCCGCGTGCTGACCCTGTTCCCGGCGCAAGAGCTCGTCGTCGCCAACCCCTACTGACCAGGAGTGACATGTCCTCACCCATCGAGAGCCTGCTGGGCGGCGTACCGACCGATCTCCGTGTCGGCGGCAAGGAGCTGCCTGCCTCGGACGGCCGCCGCTTCGACGTCATCGACCCTGCCACCGGAGACGTGCTCGCCACCGTGGCGGACGGCACGGTCGAGGACGCCTTGGCGGCCGTGGACGCCGCCGCGTCGGCCGCCGAGGGATGGAGCGCCACGCCTCCGCGCGAGCGCGCCGAGGTCCTGCGCCGTGCGTTCACGCTGATGACCGAGAGCGCCGAGGACCTCGCGCGCCTGATCACGCTGGAGAACGGCAAGGCGCTGCCCGACGCGCGCGGCGAGGTGGCGTACGCCGCCGAGTTCTTCCGTTGGTACGCCGAGGAGGCGGTCCGTGTCGCGGGGACGCTGGCCCCGGCGCCCTCCGGCAGCAACCGGATCATGGTGCTCCACCAGCCGGTGGGCGTCTGCGTCCTCGTGACGCCGTGGAACTTCCCTGCGGCGATGGCCACCCGAAAGATGGGTCCCGCGCTGGCGGCCGGCTGCACGATGGTGCTCAAGCCGGCGAGCGACACCCCGCTCACCGCGCTGGCGATGGCGCGCATCCTGGAGGAGGCGGGCGTCCCGCCCGGCGTGGTCAACGTCGTGCCCGCCAGGCGCTCCGGCCCGGTCGTCTCGGCGATGCTCCACGACCCGCGCGTGCGCAAGCTGTCCTTCACCGGCTCCACCGAGGTGGGACGGGTGCTGCTCCGCGAGGCGGCCGACAACGTCGTCAACACCTCGATGGAGCTCGGGGGCAACGCGCCGTTCCTCGTCTTCGACGACGCCGACCTGGACGCGGCGGTCGACGGCGCGATGGTCGCGAAGATGCGCAACGGCGGCGAGGCCTGCACGGCGGCCAACCGGTTCTACGTGCACTCCGCGGTCGCGACGGAGTTCGCGCGTCGTCTCGCCGACCGGATGGCCGCGATGCGCGTCGGGCCGGGCATCGAGGACGGCACCGAGCTCGGGCCGCTGGTCAACGCCGAGGCGGCCGACAAGGTCGACGCCCTGGTCGCCGACGCGGTCGGGCGCGGCGCCACGCGGCTGACCGGAGGCCGTCGCCCGGACCGGGTCGGCTTCTACTACGAGCCGACCGTGCTCACCGACGTCCCGGAGGCCGCCGAGATCCTCGGCGAGGAGATCTTCGGGCCGGTCGCGCCGATCGTCACCTTCGACGACGAGGCCGACGCGATCGAGCGCGCCAACGCCACCGAGTACGGCCTCGTCGCCTACGTCTACACCCGCGACCTCGCGCGTGGCCTGCGCGTCGCGGAGCGGCTCGAGAGCGGCATGATCGGCCTCAACCGCGGTGTGGTCTCCGACCCGGCTGCTCCGTTCGGCGGGGTGAAGCAGAGCGGCCTGGGCCGCGAAGGTGGTCACGAGGGCGTCCTGGACTACACCGAGTCCAAGTACGTGGCGGTGCAGTGGTGAGCGGCACGCTGCCCGGCCTGACCGGTATCGACCACATCGGCTTCACCGTCCCCGACCTCGACCAGGCCCACCGCTTCCTCATCGAGGTGATCGGCTGCGAGTACATGTACAGCCTCGGGCCGTTCCAGCACGACGACGACTGGATGCGCGAGCACCTCGCCGTCGACCCGCGTGCCGTGATGCGCCAGCTGCACTTCTACCGGTGCGGCGGCCAGGCGATCTTCGAGGTCTTCGCCTACGAGGCCGACGACCGGCGTACCGAGCAGCCGCGCAACAGCGACGTCGGCGGCCACCACGTCGCGCTGTACGTCGACGACCTCGATGCCGCCGTCGCATTCCTGCGCGAGCGCGGCATCACCGTGCTCGGCGACCCGACCGCGAGCAGCGGACCCAGCCAGGGGCAGCGCTGGGTCTACTTCCTCAGCCCGTGGGGCATGCAGTGGGAGCTGGTCTCCTACCCCGACGGCAAGGCCTTCGACCGGGGTGCCTCATGACCGAGCAGCGCAGGCTCGACCCGGCCGCTCCCTGGACCGAGGTCGTCGTCACCGAGGCCGACTGGGACGAGGCCGACCCCGACCTGCTCACCAGCATGTTCGCCCACCTGGTGCTGATCAGGACCTTCGAGGAGTACGTCCTCGAGCTCGCCGGTCAGGGGCTCGTGCACGGCCCGGCGCACTCCAGCATCGGCCAGGAGGGCGGCGCTGTCGGCTCCATCCACGCGCTCACCAGCGCGGACACGGTCAACGGATCGCACCGAGGTCACCACCAGTTCCTGGCCAAGGTGCTGCGCCACGTCGAGCCCGAGGGCATCGATCCACGCCAGCCGTTCTCCGAGCGGGTGCGCGACGTGCTCCTGCGCAGCCTCGCGGAGATCTGCGGTCTCGACCGGGGCTTCAGCCACGGCCGCGGCGGCTCGATGCACCTGAAGTGGACCGAGGCCGGCGCGATCGGGACCAACGCGATCGTCGGTGGCGGCGTACCGCTCGCCGCCGGGTCGGCGTGGGCGCACCGTCACGCCGGCACCGACGACGTCGCGGTCACCTACTTCGGCGACGGGGCCGTCAACATCGGGTCGACGCTGGAGACCTTCAACCTCGCCGCGGCCTGGCGGCTGCCGCTCTGCTTCTTCGTCGAGAACAACCACTACGCCGTCTCCACCAACGTCGAGGAGGCCACCGGCGAGCCGCGCCTGTCGGCGCGCGGACCCGGGTTCGGGATCGCGAGCTGGCGGGTCGACGGCATGGATCCGCTCGCGGTCCACCTCGCCATGGAGCAGGCGCTCGCGCACCTCCGCGCAGGTCGCGGCCCCGCGCTCGTCGAGGCCGACGTCTACCGCTACTTCCACCAGAACGGCGGCTACCCGGGAAGCGCCTTCCGCTACCGCACCAAGGAGGAGGAGGCCGCGTGGCGGGCCCGCGACCCGATCGCGCAGGTCCGCGGCCACCTCGAGCGACGCGGCATCCTCGACGCCGAGGAGGCGGACGCGACCGTGGCCCGCGCCAAGGCTCTGCTCGCCGACATCGGCGGGTGCCTCGTGGAGCCGGACCCCGACGGCAAGCCCGGCGTACGCCGGATCAAGCCGGACGAGTGGCCCGACCCCGCCTTCGCCGACGTCGGCATCCGCAGCTCGCTCGACGAGCTCGAGGGCGCCGAGCTCGCCGAGGTCGACAGCTATCGCGGCGGTGTCGGTGAGGCGAAGTTCGTCGAGGCCGTGTCGGCGGTGATGTGCCGGCGGATGGAGACCGACGACCGCATCGTCGTGATGGGCGAGGACGTCCACCGTCTCGGCGGCGGCACGAACGGCGCCACCAAGGGACTCGTCGAGGCCTTCCCCGGCCGCGTGCTCGGCACGCCCATCAGCGAGAACGCCTTCACCGGCCTGGGAGGCGGCATCGCGCTCGACGGCCGCTTCCGGCCCGTCGTCGAGCTCATGTACGCCGACTTCATGTGGGTGGCGGCCGACCAGATCTTCAACCAGATCGGCAAGGCGCGCCACATGTACGGCGGTACGACGCCCGTGCCCCTCGTCCTGCGCTCGAAGGTCGCGATGGGCACAGGCTACGGCTCGCAGCACTCGATGGACCCGGCCGGCGTCTTCGCCACGTCCCCCGGGTGGCGGATCGTCGCCCCCTCGACCCCGTTCGACTACGTCGGGCTCATGAACGCGGCCCTGCGCTGCGAGGACCCCGTGGTCGTCCTCGAGCACGTCGACCTCTACACGACGGTCGGTCCGGCACCGCTGGGTGACCTGGACTACTGCCTGCCGGTCGGCCGGGCCGCCGTACGGCGGAGCGGTGAGGACGTGACGGTCCTGACCTACCTGGCGATGACGCACTACGCGCTGGAGGCGGCCGAGCGGGTCGAGGGCTGCGACGCCGAGGTGATCGACCTGCGCTGGCTCGATCGCGCGAGCATCGACTGGGACACCATCGGGGAGAGCATCCGCAAGACGAACCGGGTCATCGTCGCCGAGCAGGGGCCGCCGGGCACGTCCTACGGCGGCTGGCTCGCCGACGAGATCCAGCGGCGGTTCTTCGACTGGCTGGATGCGCCCGTCCAGCGCGTCACCGGTCGCGAGGCCTCCCCGAGCATCAGCAAGGTGCTCGAGGGCGCCGCCATCGCCGGGGCCGACGAGGTGCTGGCCGCGCTCGAGGCGATCGGGGAGGCGTGATGGCGAGCCTCTTCGTGCTGCCCGAGATCGCGGCCGACACCACCGAGGCCGTCCTCACGGCCTGGTCGGTCGCGCCCCGGGAGCCGTTCGTCGCGGGAGCCCCGCTCGCGGTGGTGGAGACCGCGAAGGCGGCCGTCGAGCTCACTTCGGAGACCGACGGTGCGGTCCTGGCGCTGCTCGTCGACCCGGGCGCCGACGTCACCGTCGGCCAGCCGCTGGCGCTGCTCGGTCGGCCCGGCGAGGAGGTCGAGGACCTCGACGCGACGCTGGCCGCCCTGGGCGCCCGCGCGGCGCCGTCGGGAGCCCCGGCGACGGCTCCGGAGCCCCCGGCGCCGGCCGATCAGCCGGCCGCCTCGGCCGCCCCGGCCGGGCGGGTCTTCGCCAGCCCACTGGCCCGGCGGCTCGCGCACGACGCGGGGCTGGACATCGCCCGGATCCCGGGGACCGGGCCCCGCAACCGCGTGCGCAAGCGCGACGTCGAGGCCGCGAAGGCCGCCAGGACCGCGCCGGCGACCACGGCCGCGACGGGGGAGCCGGCGGAGCCCTGGTCGGCCCCCGCCGTACGCCGCGACGACGAGGTGCCGCACTCCCGCATGCGCCGCGCGATCGCGGAGCGTCTGGTGACGAGCGTGCGGACGGCGCCGCACTTCTACGTGCGCGGCACCGCCACCGTCGAGGATCTCCTGAGCGTGCGCCGCCAGCTCGACGAGGGCGGCATCGCGAAGGTCTCGGTCAACGACCTCGTGGTCAAGGCGGTCGCACTCGCACACGTCGCCGTGCCCGAGATGAACGTGGTCTGGACCGACGACGCCGTCCGCCGCTTCTCCTCGGTGGACGTCGCGGTCGCCGTCGCCACGGACGGCGGGCTCCTCACCCCGGTGGTGCGCGATGCCGCTGCGCTGCCCATCGCGGAGCTGGCGCGTCGTACCGCCGACCTGGGCGACCGTGCCCGCAACGGACGGCTGACCCCCGCGGAGCTGTCGGGCGGGACGATCTCGGTCAGCAACCTCGGCATGTACGGCGTCGAGGAGTTCAGCGCGATCATCAACCCGCCGCACGCCGCGATCCTCGCCGTCGGAGCGGCAGCCGCGGAGCCGACGGTCGTCGACGACCGGGTCGTCGTGGCTCAGCGGCTGCACGTGACCCTCTCGGTGGACCACCGCCCCGTGGACGGCGTCGTGGCCGCGCGCTGGATGCGGGCGTTCCTCGACCTGCTCGAGCACCCGATCCGACTCGTCCTGTGACCAGCCGGGACCAGCTCCGGTCGACGGATCGGAGCCGGCGGACGTGCCGCCGGAGCCACTGGCGGTCCTGAGTCGCGCGAACTAGTGTGAGCGGACATGTGAGGTTGCTTGTCGGCCCCGGGACGAGGTCGTCAGGGAGGGCTCGTGCAGGGACAGCGGATCGAACACCGTGACCACGACGGCGCCGGCTGGCGGGTGATCCTCCTCGTCCTCACGCTGCTGACCGCGGGCCTGTCGCTCACGCCTGCGTCGCCGGCCCTCGCGGCGCCGTGCGCGGACGCGCAGAACAACCCGGTCTCGGTCGGCGGGTTCGAGATCGACGGCAACCTCTGCCAGAACGCCGCCGGAGCGCTCGACTGGGACACCGCGACCGGTGGCCCGATCGTCTCCGACCCGCAAGGCTCCGCCGACGGCAGTGCCTTCAGCGGAGCCAGCGAGAACGGGTGGCCGTGGAGCGTGTCCCAGACGTCTGGCAGCAATCCGGCCGGCAACGCCGACATCACCCACGTCTTCGGCTACTCGCAGATCTCCGGCAGCCACGTCTTCGCCTACTTCGGCTGGGAGCGGGTTGCGACGCAGGGGACGACCGGGTTCTACGTCGAGCTCAACCAGAAGCCCAACCTGCGCGGACCGGTGCCGGACCGCACGGACGGCGACCTCCGCCTGCGGTTCATCCAGCAGGGGAACACGCTGCTCACGCTCGACGAGGCCTATCTGTGGTCCTCGACCGGTCCGACCAGCGGATCGTGGGTCCCCATCCCCGTAGCGGGCTACCAGGCTCGGGTCAATGCCGTCCCGGTGTCCAACCTGCCGGGACTGTCCCCGAGCCCCATGCCGGCGGGCACCTTCGCCGAGGCGGCGGTCGACATCTCCGGCCTGTTCAGCGGCGCCGGTGTGTGCGGAGGCCAGCTGGGCTACATGAACCTTCGGTCGGTCTCCAGCCTGCAGGCGACCAACCCGCCGCTCCAGGACTGGGTCGAGCCCGTGCGCCTCGGCGTCCCGTCGACCTGCCCGACCGTCGTCCTGCGCAAGCACTGGGTCAACGGAGCGGCGGGCGACACCGCCGACCTGTCGCTGGACCACGCAACCACCGCGCCCGGCTCCGCCACCTCGACCGCGGGCGGACAGCCCGATCTCGTCGACACCGCGCATCAGGCGAGCGAGGAGGTCGAGCCCGGATCGACCGTCGCACTCGGCGAGACGCTCGGGGCCGCCAACACCGGCACGTACGACAGCGCGCTGGCCTGTGACGCCGGGGCCGTCACCAGCGCACCGGACGGCAGGAGCGGATCGGTGCAGGTCCCGGCGACCGCCGGCGCCGGGGACGTCGTCACCTGCACGGCGACGAACACCCGTACCTCTGCCCAGCTGTCGTTGACGAAGGTCTGGGCCACAGCGACCGCCGGCGACACGATGGGCCTGAGGATCGAGACCGATCAGGGGAGCACCGGACCCACGACCTCGACGGCACCCACCAGCACCACGGTGTCCTCGACCGTGTTCTCCGGGGAGCCGGTGACGGTCGTCGAGACACCGGGAGCCGCCAACGCCGCCTCCTATCACGCGACGACCGTGTGCACCGGCGTCGACGGCTTCACGGCGAGCGACATGGGTGGGTCGTTCACCGTCCCGGCCAACCCGGGTCCGATGTCCTGCACGATCACGAACTCGGCGGTCCCAGCGGAGCTGACCCTGATCAAGAGCTGGGTGCGAGGTGCCCACGGTGACACCGCGGATCTCACGATCGACGACGCGGGCAACACCGACGGGGCCACGGCCGTGGTGCCGGCCGGCGGCTCGGGCGTGTCCGCGGAGGCTGCGAGCCTGCCGATCCTCCCCGGCGACACCGTCTCGCTGTCGGAGGCGCTTCCCGCGGCGGGGCGCACGAACGCCGGCATCTATCGGCCGGCATCGCTGACCTGCAACGGCGATCCGGTGCAGTTCTCCTCGACGTCCGCCGGCGCGACGTCCTCCAGCGCCACGGCGAGCTACCGGGTGCCGTCGTCCGCACCCGTGGTGTGCGTGATCACCAACGACCCGCTCTATCGAGTGCTGTTGAGCAAGGTGTGGGGCGCGAACGCGGTCGCGGGCGACACGGCCGACCTGACGGTCTCCAACTCCACGTCGGGCGACACGGGCAGCCAGACCGCCGTGGCCCCGGCTCCGCCGCCGGCGCCGGCCGCGGTGATCGCGGCCGGCGGCGACACGATCCACCTGAGCGAGTCGGTCTCGGGCGGTGGGGCCTACACCTCGCAGCTCAGCTGCGACCACGGCGCCCGAACGGCGCCGGGTGGCGCGTCCGGCACCACGGGCACCCTCGTCGTACCGGGCAACCTGACGGCGGGCGCGGCCGTCCTGTGCACCTTCACCAACACCGCGCGCTACGCCGTGACGCTCACGAAGGACTGGTCCGCCGACTCGGTCGCCGGCGACACCGCCGCGTTGACGGTGCGCAACGCCACGACCGGCGAGGTCTCCGGAGCGGTGACGGCGACCGCACCCGATCCGCCGCCCACGCGTCCCGCGGTCAGCGCGTCCGCGTCGGACGTGATCGACGTCCGCGAGACGCTCGGCGTCGGTGACTCCGGCTCCTACCGTCCCAGCTTGGAGTGCACGGCCGGACCGTTCAGCACGCCGGCTTCGACGACCGGCGGCGAGTTCGCGGTGCCCGACGACCTGCCGGCCGGCACCACGATCGCGTGCACCATCACGAACCGCCGCGTCATGAGCGTGGCATCGCCCCACGTGCGCACGACGGTCTCGCTTCACCGGGTGGCGCCGGGTGGCGCCTTCCGCGATCGGGTCCACGTCCGCGGGCTGTACGCCGGACAGCGGGCCTCCGCGGTGGCTGCGCTCTACGGCCCCTACTCCGCACGGACGTCGGCGTCGTGCCGTCCCTCCAAGCGGGTGCGCGCGTTCACGCTCAGGGTCGGGAACGGCTGGACGCGGACGGGCCTCGTGCGGTTGCGCGAGCCCGGTGTCTACACCTGGCGGGTGATCGTCGCGGCCGGCGCCGCGAACCACGGCGCCAGCCATCCGTGCGGCCAGGCCTCGGAGAGCACGGTCGTGGCCAGGCGCCCCTATCGGGCCCCGCTGGTGGACGGCGGGTTCTCCGGCACGGTCCAGCGTCGCTCGTCGTACCGCCGGGAGCCGGTCACCGTCCGGATGCCCGCGATCGGCCTCGCCGCGCCGGTCCTGCCCGCCGGCGTGGCGCGCGGCGTCATGAGGCTCCCGGACGACGTCCACGCGGTCGGCTGGCTGCGGACCTCCGCCGCGGTGGGCGACCACATCGGCGTCATGGTGATCGGCGGCCACGTCTCGGACCGGCACGACCGCCCCGGTGCGCTGTTCCACCTGGACCGGGCACGCGTGGGCCAGGTGATCAAGGTCGTGCAGGGCGGCGTCCGGCACGTCTACCGGGTCACCAGCAGGAGGACCTTCCGTCGCGGTGTGCCCCTGCCCGGGCGCTACGTCTCCACCACCGGGCGGCCGCGACTCGTGCTGGCCTCGTGCACGGACGAGATCGTGTACGCGAACGGTCACTTCCACTACCGGCGTCTTCTGGTCGTCGAGGCGCGAGAGCTGTACTCGGCAGGGTGACGGGCGGCACTCGGGTCCGCCTCGGGCATTGGAAAGCCGGCGACGAGTCACGTACCGTCCCGTGACCATGCGCCTCATTCTCGGAACGATGCTCATGATCCTGTCCGTCGCCTCGGTCGCCGTCCTCGCACCGGCCTCGTCCGCCGACGCGGCGACCGTCCACCAGTGGAAGCGGGTTGCCCGCTGCGAGTCGGGCGACCGCTGGCACATCAACACCCACAACGGCTACTACGGCGGCCTCCAGATCTCCGACCACACCTGGCGTGCGTACGGCGGCCACCGGTGGGCCCACCACGCCTCCGGCGCCAGCCGCTGGCGCCAGACCCGGATCGCCAACCGGATCCTGCACCACCAGGGCCGGGCCGCGTGGCCGACCTGCGGCCACCGCCTCTGATCCACGTCCAGCGTCACGAGAAGCGCCTCCCCGGCTCCCGGGGAGGCGCTTCTCGCGCCAACGGCTCCGATCGGCGTACCTCCGACCGGCGGGTTAGGGCGACCCGAGTACCTTCGTTGGTGCATCAACCGTCGAGACCGGGGGTCGGACCATGGCTAACAGTCGTCAGCAGCAGCTGTCGACCAAGGCGCAGCGCCGTGCGGCGCAGCGCTCGGAGGAGATGCGCAAGCAGCAGGCGGCCGCCCGCCGGCGTACGCGCCTCCTGGTGGCCGGCGGGGTGATCCTCGTGATCGTGGTCGTCGTGGGCGTCCTGGTCGCGGTCGGTCTCAACTCCAGCAGCAGCAAGAGCCCTTCGTCGACGGCCGCGTCGACCGACGTCATCTCCTCGGTGACCGGCGTGCCGCAGAGCACCTTCGACAAGATCGGCGCCGGCGACATCAAGGCGCGCCCGTCGACGATCTCCTCGACCCCGCTGACGCAGAACGGCAAGCCGCGCGTCCTGTACGCCGGCGCCGAGTACTGCCCCTACTGCGCCGCCGAGCGTTGGGCGATGGTCGCGGCGCTGTCGCGGTTCGGCACCTTCAAGGACCTCGGCCAGACGCAGTCCTCCGGGACCGACGTCTACCCGAACACCGCGACGCTGAGCTTCCACGGCGCGAGCTATACCAGCAAGTACCTCGCGTTCACCGGCCTCGAGCTCCAGGACACCAACGGCAAGACCCTGGACACGCCGAGCCCGGCCGACGGGAAGCTGATCTCCAAGTACGACGCCCAGCAGTACACCGGCGCCCAGAGCGGCGGCATCCCGTTCGTGCTCATGGGCGGCAAGTTCGTGATCTCCGGCGCCAGCTATGACCCGGCGGTGCTCAAGGGCCTCAGCCACCAGCAGATCGCGCAGCAGCTCTCCGACCCGAGCAGCGACGTCGCGAAGGCGGTGCTCGGCACGGCCAACGTGATCACCTCCGACCTCTGCCAGCTCACCAAGAACCAGCCGGCGAAGGTCTGCAGCTCGCCCGGAGTGGTCGCGGCCAAGTGAGCGACGTGACCGCGGCCGTACGTCGTACGGCGGCCCCGCGCTGGTCGCTGGTCTCCGCGCTGGTGCTGTGCGTGGTCGGCCTGGGCATCTCGATCTACCTGGCGATCGAGCACGCCACGGCCGGCACCAGCCTGGCCTGCCCCGCGACGGGCAGGATCGACTGCGTCAAGGTCACGACCAGCAGCTACTCCGAGATCTTCGGCATCCCGGTCGCCTACCTCGGTGTCGCCTACTTCGTGGTCGCGACCGCGCTGGCGTTCCTGGCGCTGAGCTCGACCGCGGGCTCGCTGGCGCTCGCGCGGGTGGTCGTCGCGGTCGCCGGCATCCTGTTCGTGCTCTACCTGGTGTGGGCCGAGCTGTTCCGGATCCACGCGATCTGCCTGTGGTGCACCGGCGTCCACGTCGTGACGTTCCTCGTGTTCGCGGTCACGGTCCTGGGCGAGGCGCTGAGGGACCCCGACGCGGTCGACTGACCCGCGTTCTACCCTTCGAACGTCGGACCGCCTGCTGATGACGGTCCTCTAGCTGGGAGTGCTTGATGGGCGGCATGGACATGGGCGGCGCGGGCTCGCTGCCCGAGCTCACCTGGGCGCGCTTCTTCAGCACCTGGAGCGTGCAGCCGGGCTGGCTGGTCGTCGTCGTGCTGCTGACCGCGGGCTACCTCTACGCCTGGATGCGCGCCGGCTCCGCGTCCTCCGTGCGCGTCTGGCGGGTGGTGTCCTTCCTCGCCGGGCTCGCGGTGATGTGGGTCTGCGTCGCCTCGGCGATCGGGGCCTACGTCATGACCCTGTTCTGGATGCACATGGTCATGCACCTGACGCTGATCATGGTCGTCCCCGCGCTCCTGGTCCTCGGCCACCCGATCACCGTGCTCGTCGAGTCGCTGCCGGAGCGCCCGCAGGAGCGGCTGCGCCGAGCGCTGAAGCGGTTCCCGCTCAGCTGGATCGGCAGCCCCGCGGCCGGCATCGCGGCGTACGTGCTCGTCATCTTCTACACGCACCTGACCGGCTTCATGGACCAGATGGCCGTGCACTCGGGGCTGATGACCCTCGAGCAGGTCCTCTACGTCGTGGCCGGCTACCTGGTGTTCCTGCCGCTCATCGGCGAGGAGCCGATCGGCAGCGAGCCGTCGTACCTCTTCCGGCTGATCCTGCTGTTCATCATGATGGTGCCGGACACGGTCGTCGGGCTGGTGCTGCTGCAGACCAACCACGTGCTCTTCCCGGTCTGGATGCGGCTGCGCCCTCACTGGGCGTTCGACGCGCTGCACGACCAGCACACCGCGGGCGGCCTGATGTGGGCGGCCGGCGACGGCCTGATGATGCTCATCGCGGTCGGGCTGATGGTCAGCGTGGTCACCTCGCCGACGAGGCGCGAGCGGATGACCGGCACCTGGATGGAGGGCGCGCGCCGCTCCACCTTCATCACCCACATCGAGCAGAGCGGCTCCGGCACCGAGGCGGACGTCGCGGACTTCGACCCCGACAGCGACGAGGCGATGGACGCCTACAACCGGATGCTGGCCCGCCTGCGCGACCACGACGAGCGCTGACCCGCGCCTCGCGCAGGTCAGTCGGCGGCGCGGATCACCGACTCCAGCACGCCCGGGTACGCCGCCTCGACGTCGTCGCGACGCAGCCGCTGGTGGGTGTTCCCACCGATCACGATCCGCTGGACGACACCCGCCTCGCGCAGCGTCTTGAAGTGGTGGCTGGCGGTGGACTTGCTGATGCCGTCGTAGAGCGCCCCGCAGGCGACGGGCTCGTCGGTGCGCGACAGCCGGCGCACCATCTCGAGCCGGACCGGGTCGGCGACCGCCGCGAGCACCTCGTGCAGGCTCCCGACCGGTGTGAGCTCGCTGTCGCGAGTCAGGTCTGTGGAGCTCATCGCGTCCTCCGGGAATAGTTCGATGATCATCGAACTTGGGTCCTTGTCACGTCGCACGACCGGTCGTCGGCGACACCACCTGAACGCTATCCCCGAGGGGGCCATTCCCATGAGCACATCGATCGTCGCGCGAAGCAGCCGCGTGCCGGCGTCCCCGCTCGTCGTCGCGCTGATGGCCGTGGCGCTGGGCGTGTCCGGCGCGCCCGCCCCGCTCTACGGCCTGTACGCCGCCAAGTGGCAGCTCGCCCCGATCACGACGACGGTCGTCTTCGCGGTCTACGCCTTCGGCGCGCTCGCCGCGGTCCTCGTCGCCGGTGTCGTCTCGGACCGGATCGGGCGCAAGCCGCTGCTGATCGGCGCCGTCGTCGCCATGATCGCCGGCCTCGCGGTCTTCATGACCGCCCACGGCGTCGCCGCGCTCCTCGTCGCGCGTGCGCTCCACGGCGCAGCGGTCGGTACGACGGTGGTGGTCGGCTCCGCGGCCCTGCTCGACCTGCGGCCCGACCACGGCGCCCGCAGCGGCCACCTGACCGGGATCATGTTCAACGTCGGGATGGCCGTCACCATCCTCAGCGCGGCCCTGCTGGCGCAGTACGCGCCCGACCCGCTCGTCACGCCGTACGCCGTCGTGGCGCTCGTCGTCGTGGCGCTGCTGCTGGCGCTGCTCGGCGTGCCCGAGCCGCACGCGGGCCGCGGGCTGGCGCCGCTGCGGCTCGCGCGGCCCGGCGTGCCCGCCGAGATCCGGCACGACTTCCGCTTCGCGGTGCTCGGGATCATGGCCGCGTGGTCGGTGCTCGGGGTCTACCTGTCGCTGTTCCCGGCGTTCGCGGGGGAGAAGACGGGCATGCACAGCCTGGTCTTCGGCGGCCTGGTCGTCGCGGCGATGGCCGGAGCGGCCGCGGTCAGCCAGGCGTTCGGCGGCCGGATCGTGGCGCGCCGGGCGGCGATCGCGGGCGACTTCGGCACCGCGATCACGCTGGGCCTCGGCCTGCTCGCGCTGAACACCCACCATGCCGTGCTGGTCGCGGGCGCGGCGCTGGCGATGGGCCGGACCTTCGGGCTCGCGTTCGGCGGCTCGCTGCGGCACCTCGGCGGCGTCGTGCCGGCCGGGCGACGTGGCGAGGTCATGTCGGCGTACTACCTGCTCGCCTACGGCGCGATGGCCGTGCCGACCATCCTCGCCGGGTGGGCGGCGACGACCTGGGGCCTGGCCGCGGTCTTCCCCTGGTTCACCACGGCCGTGGCGCTGGCCTGCGTGCTGGCCGGCTCGCTCGGCCTGGTCTCGGGGCGCGGCCACAGCCGACCGGAGGGACCCGGTAGCGTGCGCTGACGTGACCCGCGTCGTCGTACTCACCGGTGCCGGCATCTCCGCCGAGTCGGGTGTGCCGACCTTCCGCGACTCCGACGGCCTGTGGGAGGGGCACCCGGTCGA
>WQZX01000050.1 GCA_009780515.1 Nocardioidaceae bacterium
AGGACGGTGCCTCGTTCAGCTGCAGCGTGTCGCCGGCGTGGATCGAGGCCGTGCCGGCGGTGTCCTCGTAGGCGACGCCGTCGAGGAGGACCGGATCGGTCGAGGACCCGCTGGGCACGACCAACTGGCCGCCCGCGTTGATCACCTTGTTCGGGTTGACGCAGCAGCCCAGTGTGGAGAATGTCGTGCCCGGTGCCAGGCTGATCCTGCCGTCCGAGGAGTTGGTCAGCTTCGCCACGTAGCCCGTCATCATCCCAGCGCCGTCGGCGAAGGAGATGCTGCCGTGGTTGGTCAGGGTCGAGGCGCCCGCCGAGGTCGAGCCGGACAGGAACCGCTTGCCGTTGTTGTTGGTCGTGCCGGAGGCGGACAGAGTGGTGCCGTGGGCGATGGTCAGGTGGCCCTGGATCGTGCCGCCGATCCAGTCGACTCCGCCCGGTCCGGTCAGCGTCGCCGTGCCGCCGAGGGTGGCCCCGGTCTGCCCGTCGCCGAGCGCGAGGTGGAAGCCCGAGCCGAGCGTCTGGGTCCCGGCCAGCGTGAGCGCGCCGACGTCCTCGACCAGCCAGCGCCCTGCACCCGAGTACGACGCCCCGTCCGCCGCGGTCGCGGGCGCGCCGTCGTCGACCAGGTCGGCCCCTGCGGCCGTCTCGAGCGTCCCGTTCTGCTCGACCTCCACCGCGTGCACGGTCAGGTCGCCCCCGCTGATCTGCATCGTGCCGTCGTTGACGATGGTGGCCGGGTTGACGCAGCAGGCGAGGTACTGGATCGCGTTGGTGCCGCTGGACGTCAGGATCCCGGAGCCCAGGACGTGCAGGCTGTGCGGGTCGATGATGCGCAGCCCGCCCTGGTTGCTCGCCCCCGAGTCGGCGAGGTGGGACAGTGTCATCGTTCCGCCGATGGTGAGGTTGCCGTTCAGCGTGTTCAGGTGGCTGTTGAGGCCCGAGACGGAGCCGGTGCCGTCGACCGTGAGGTCCCCGTTCAACCTGCCGCCGTCCCAGACGAAGCTGCCGGTGACGGTGATCGGTCCGCCGGTGAGGGTGGTGCCGCACCCGGTCGCGGTGACGGTCAGCGAGCTCAGCGAGACCGCCGGGATCCCGTCGACGCCGACCGTGCAGTGGAGCGGGTCGGGTGCGTCGATCTTCACCGAGTCCCCGGTGCCCGGGATGCCGTTGGGCTCCCAGTTGTCCGGGTCGGTCCAGGAGTGGTTGTCGGCGGACGGGCTCTGGGAGTTGCCGATCCAGGTGTAGCTGGTGCCGGAGGCGTACGCCGGCCCGGTGGTGACACCGCCCAGCGAGGTCAGGCCCGCGAGAGCGAGTGCGACGACGAGCGGGGCGCGGAGAAGGACGAGCGTGCGCATGGTTCCTCGGACGGCCAGGGGGACAGGGACTCCTGCGAACCTAGGCGTCGCCGCGGGTGGGCACATCCCACAGTTGCGCCACGGTCAGCCCGTACGTCGGTCGGGCGGTCTCTCGGCGACGACGCCGATCTCCGCGGCACGCCGGAGCGCCCCGGCCGTGCTGGTCACGCCGAGGGCGGCTCGCGCGGCGGCGAGCCGTCGGTCGGCGGTGCGCCGGGACAGGTGCAGCGCCCGGGCCGCCTCGCCCAGCGAGCAGCCGGCCAGGAGTGCGGCCAGCAGCGCGCGCTCGACCACCGCGAGGCCTGCACCCGGCGGCTCGATCGGCCCGATCAGGTGCTCGACCTCCCCGAGCCGGTGCAGGTCGTCGCAGAGCATGTCGATCACCTCGCGCGGCGCGCTCGCGGCGACCACGACCGGGCCGCCGTCCATCGCGGCGAGCACGGCCCGGGCCGCATCGGCCGCGTCGTGCACCTGCTGGAGCCCGGACCCCAGCCGCGCCGCGACCGCTGCTGCCGCCGCGGGATCGACGTCCTCCAGCACGACCAGGCGCTGCACGTCAGCCATCCGACCTGTCCGTCCTGTCCGTCCCGTCCGCCCGGTGCGCCATCGCCGCCGCCTGGGCGCGTCCGGTCGCGCCGAGCTTGATGGAGGCCGAGCCGATCTGCGACACGACGGTGTGCCTCGAGACCCCGAGGCGGGCCGCGATCTCGCCGTTGGTCAGCCCCTCGGCCACCAGGCCGAGCACCTCGTGCTCCCGCGCCGAGAGGAGCGCGGCTCCCCGGGGTGCGCGCGGCGCGTCCCGTCGTACTCCGGCGGCGCGCAGCGAGCGGTGGATGCGTCCGAGCAGGGGCAGCATGCCGAGGCTCTCGGTCTCCTGCTCGGCGGCGACCAGCCGGTCGACGGCGTCCGGCGCGCCGGCCTGTCGAGCCGCCTCACCAGCGGCCCAGCGGCAGCGCAGCTCGCCGCGGCGGTGGTAGCCCGCCCACAGCGAGGCGGCCTCGTCGAAGCGCGCCACGGCTTCGCGCGCCTCCCCGGCGACGAGGGCGTGCACCGCCGCGACCTCGACGGGCACCGCCGCGAGCATTCCGGGCCACGTCTCGGTCATCGTCGGGATCGGGCCCCGGTCGAGGTCGGTGAGCGCCCACGCCCGCGAGACGTGCGCGAAGACGATGTTCAGATCGCCGACGTTCCCGCCCAGCATGGCCTCGGCGTACTCCAGCGCTCGTGCGGGCCGTCCGCCCCACAGCGACGCCTCGCAGCGTACCCACTGGTCCGCGCGCAGCCACCAGCCGTCGTCGGGCCGGCTCGGCTCGGCGTCGCGCCGCCGCAGCGCCTCGTCGATGCGGCCCAGGTCGATCAGCGCGAGGTCCTGCTGCTCGCAGAGGGTGTCGCGCGCCCGCCTCTCGAGCGGCAGGTCCAGCAGCTCGTCGGCCGTGGCGAGCACGGCGGCGTAGTCGCCACGGTGGAAGTCCAGGTTGCTGCGGGTGATGGCGAAGCTGCGCTCCCACACACCCAGGCCGAGCTCCGCCGCACGCTCGGCGTACGCCGCCGCGAGCTCGCGGGCCACGGTGGGATCGCCCATCGCCTCGTTCACGGCGATCAGGTTGTTGGCCGCGATCAGCTCGACCCCGACATCGCCGGCCTCGCGAGCCGCGAGTCGCGCCTCGGTGAGCTCGCGGGCGGCATCCTCGGGCCGGACCGCGACGTAGAGGGCGGTGCCGTGGAGGTACTGCGCACGATGCACGTCGATCCCCGCCTCCCGGGCGGCGCCCAGCGCGGCGGTGGTGCTGCGCACCGACTCCTCGGGATCGTTGTCGACGAAGATCGGCACGCGGCACGCCTCGATCGCCAGCTGGAGCTCGACGACGGCGCCGGTGCCGTGGACCAGCTGCTGGCCGCGGCGCAGCGCGGCGCGGAGGTCCTCGATGCTCCCCGCGCGCCAGGCGGCCCGGGCCCGGATCAGGGCGGCACGCGCGCGGACGTCGTGCGTCGGGTCCTCGGTGTCGTCGTACCGGTCGAGCTCGTCGAGGAGCGGCTGTAGGGCGGGCCAGTCGTGTGCATCCTCGAGCGCCTGCGCGGCCCGTATCCGCAGCTCGTCGGCGTGCTCGTCGACGGCGCAGGAGGCCGCGACGGCGAGGTGCCGGGCGCGCTCGCCGGGCGCGGTGGCGGCGTCGGCCGCCCGCAGCGCCGTCGTGTACGCCGCCCGCGTCTCGCCCGCGGCGAGGTGGTGCCGAGCGGCCTCGCCCTGGTCGTCCGTGCAGCGCGCCAGCGTGGCGTGCGCCCGTCGCCGGTCCTCCGGGTCGACCTGCTCGAGCGCGACCTCGCCGAGCAGCGCGTGCCGTACCTCGAGGCCGCCCCTGGGCGTGGCGACGGCGAGGTCGGCCGCCAGCAGCGCCTTCGCGCCGACGGGATCGACGAGGTCAGGGGGCAGCGGCCGACCCGCCAGCGACAACAGCGTGAAGGCCTCTCGGGCGGTCGGGTCGAGGGTGCGCAGACGGGCGGCCAGGGCGAGGCGCAGCGACGGCGAGGCCTCACCCGTGCGCGCGAGCTCGCGCAGCAGCAGCGGGTTGCCGCCGGTGCGCTCGACGAGGCGTTCGAGCGCGGCCCGGCTGAGATCGGACCGTACGCCGAGCGCCACCTGCTTCGCGTCCTCCGCCGGCAGCCCGGTCAGTTCGAGCACGTCGAACCCGGCCGCCGTCAGCCGGTCCAGCGTCGCGTCGGCGTGCGGATCGCCGCGTCGTACGCCGACGAGCATGGTGACGCGGCCGACCAGCAGGTCGACCACCTCGAGGGTGGCGGTCGCGGCCCACTGCAGGTCGTCGAGCAGCAGCACGCCGTCGGCGACGGCGGTCTCGACGTCCCCGGCGACGGCGTGTGCGTCCGCGGAGCCGTCCAGGGTGCGTCCGAGGGCGCGCTCGAGGGCGAGGTGCTGCATCCAGGACAGCGTCGCGAGCGCGCCACCCTCGCGCACGGGGCGGCCGCATCGTCCGGCGGCCGTCCTGAGCAGCGTCGTCTTGCCGATGCCCGCCTCGCCGACGACGGCGACGGCGACGGCGACGTCCAGCGTCAGCGACTCGGCCAGGTGGCTCAACTCGGTGGAGCGTCCCACCAACATCGTCGGATCGTCACACGTTCCCGGCCTCTTCGTGGTCGAATTCGCAAGATTGGGCCACCGTGGTCAGCTGTGGCTGCTCACCAGGCCGTCGATCGTCACCTGCTTCCCCGACGACAGCACCTTCACGGTCACGGTCGCCGTCCTCGTCGCGAAGGTCGGCAGCAACCGCACGACCTCGTGGCGGGAGGTGCCGGAGCGGAGGTTGATCCTCCCGATCAGCCGCCCGCCGACGTACACACCGACGATGCCGCAGCGGGGACAGGTGGTCGCGACGACGCCCGCCCGGTCGAGCATCGCGTGAGTCCGGGTGAGGGTCGCGCCGCGGCGGCTGCTGCGGGTCGCCGTGTGCTGGAAGTACGTCGATCCGGAGATCCTCGACCAGCCGGCGGACGGGCTGAGGCTGCGGTCGTCCAACGCGACGGCGGTGCATCGCTGGGCGGAGGTGGCCGTGTTGCCGGCGTTGTCGCTGGCGACGATGTCGAAGCAGTAGGTCGCGCCGGGACTCATGCCGGTCACGTCGGTCTCCGTCGACGGGTCGGGGTCGCCCACGTCGAACCAGCCGCCGAACGGCCGTGTGTACGACGCCGCCCGCGCTCGCAGCTGGTAGCTCGCGATGCCGCTGCCGACGTCCGCGCCGGACCAGCTGAGGCCCATGCTCGTCGACGCGACCGCGGCCGGCGTCGCTGCCAGGCTCACGGTGGGCGCGGTGATGTCCTGAGGGGGCGACAGCGGTGCCGAGGACCAGAAAGCGTCGTTCGCGCCGGCGACCAGCAGCGAGGTGCTGCAGTCGTTCGTGCTCATCACGTAGACGCCCTGGCCGGCCGTGGACGTCGACTCGTTGGCGCCGACGTCCTCGTAGGCGACCTGCGCGCCGGTCGGGGACAGCGTCGGGTCGCCGAGCTGGTCCTGGTCGCTGACGGTGCTGGCGCGCTCGCAGCGATAGCTCACGGGCGATCCGAGACCGCTCGCCGTCCAGATCCGAACGACCCTGGTGTTCGGGGCGTCGGAGAGTCCTTGGGTCGCCACCACGCCGTTGCGGTAGTCGGGCTGGGCGTATGCGGAGTCGGTGTAGTCGTCGGGCGCGAACCACGCGGTCCCCGAGAGCCGCGGCAGCGTGGCGTAGTAGGCCTGGACCGAGCCGAAGTCGCCGTCGTCGAGCAGGAGGGTGGAGTCGTTCACCCAGCTGCCCGTGTCGAGGGACTCGTTGGAGCCGGAGCCGTTGTCGACGGGCACCGGACTCTTCCCGTCGATGTCGACGACCGTCGTGCGATAGCCCGTGGCGACGCTGCACCCGCCGTAGTAGATGCTGTAGATCTCGACCCGCTCGGCGTAGGTGTAGGCGATGTGCTTGCCGTCGGGTGAGACGTAGGCGTTGGTGATGCCCAGCGGGTTGTTGGCGGGCAGGCCGCAGGTCGTCGAGTCGACGTAGTCGAACTGCGGCGGGTCGATCTTGCGGACCACATGACCGTAGGCGCTCATCACCCACAGGTAGCCGTGCTGGTAGACTTGCTTGTCGCCGGGATGGACCAGGCGCTGGTTGCGGATCGCCACGACCACCGATCCGTCGTCGGACTCGCTCGGCGAGAGGTAGCCGCTGCTGCCCTCGCCGTCGGCGGAGGGCGTCGCGCCGTCGGTCGTCAGTTGCCGGGTCGACTGCCCGTCGGTGCCGTAGATGTCGGGGCCCTTGCGGTAGAGCAGCGTCCCCGACCCGATCGCCGGGCCTGTCGGCGTCGCCGCGACGGGTGGCGTCGCCACCGCGGTGACACCGAGGAGGGCGAGGGCCAGAGGGACGATCAGGGCGAGCAGGTGGCGGATCACGCGCATGAGGGGTCTCCGAGGTCGAGGGAGGGATCCCGAGACGCCCTCAGGCTGGCAGCGAGGTGGCGGACCGCACATCCCTCAGTTGCGCCACATCGCCGGGCCGGTCGCGGGTACCGAGCGGACGTGGCCCGCCTGCGTCGTACCTCTCCGGACCAGCCGGGCTGGACCCGCCGCGCCCACGGTCGCGGCTTCGTGTTCCTCGACGAGGACGGCACGCGGCTCGCAGGTGCCGACGCGGATCGCTGTCGGGCGCTGGTGATCCCACCGGCGTGGCGGGAGGTGTGGATCTGCCCGCACGCGAACGGTCACCTCCAGGCCGTCGGAACCGACGACGCCGGACGGCGACAGTACCTCTACCACCCCGACTGGGTCGAGCGCCGGTCCGCGGAGAAGCACGAGCGCGTTCTCCGCCTGGGCCGCCGGCTCCCACGCATCCGCGCGCGGGTCCTGGCCGACCTGGACGCCGAGGGCGTCGACCGCGACGCGGCATGTGCGGTGGCGGTGCGCATGCTCGACCTCGGCTGCTTCCGCATCGGCAACGACGTGTACGCCGAGGAGCACGGCTCGTTCGGGCTCACGACCCTCGAGCGCCGCCATGTGCGCCGAAGCGGCGAGCGCCTACTCTTCGACTTCGTCGGCAAGTCGGGCGTCGAGCACCACGTGGAGATCGACGACGCCCCCGTCGTCGCGGCGGTCCAGCGCATGCGGCGCCGGCGCAGCGCGGACGACCCGGCCCTGCTGGCGTTCCGCGAGGGTCGACGGTGGCAGCGGCTGACGCCGGCCGACGTCAACGACTACCTCCGCGAGGTCGCCGGCCTCGAGGTCACCGCGAAGGACTTCCGCACCTGGCACGGCACCGTACTCGCCGCGGCCGCCCTCGCCGAGGCACCGTCCGCCGCCACGGGCGTCACCGCTCGCAAGCGGGCCGTCGCGGCCGCCATGCGCGAGGTCGCCGACTTCCTCGGCAACACACCGGCCCTGGCCCGCTCGGCGTACGTCGACCCCCGCGTCGTCGAGGCGTACGACGAGGGCCGGACCATCCACGCCGCCGTCCGCCGCCCCCACCCCGACGCCGACGCCCGCCAGGCCGCGCTGGAGCGGGCGACGCTGCGGCTGGTGCGGGGCTGACCGCCTGCCTGCCGGCAGGCAAGCAGGGCGTCAGCGGTCACACGCTCGGTGGCCACCGAGCGCCGAACCACTGCTCGGCGCCGTACTGCTCGAAGCGCTCGACCTCGGTGAAGCCCAGGCGGGCGGCGAGGCGCAGGGAGGGGAGGTTAGCGGTCTGGGTGGTCAGGACCACCGGCTCACCGGGAAGCGCGGAGTCGAACCAGCTCAGGGCTGCCGTGCACGCCTCGGTGGCGTAGCCGCGGCCCCATGAGCCGGGCAGGAAGAGGTAGCCGAGCTCGGGCTCTCCGCCCTCCGGCAGGAGGCGTCCGAGGCGGTCGGCGTCGCGCCGGTCGAGGGTGATGGTGCCGATCATCGTGCCGGCGAGGTCCACGACGAACAGGCCGGGACGCCGCGGAGGTATCTCGGGCAGCGCGCGCTCGAACTCGTCGCGCTGCCGCGGCCCGCCGATGTAGGCGCCGACCTCCGCGGAGGTGAACAGGTCGACGAGCGCCGCCCGGTCGCGCGCCTCGGGCTCGCGGAGGACGATCCGCTCGGTGATGATCGGAGCGGGCGGCCAGGGCACGGGCCCGAGATCTGCCATGTGCGCACGATAGCGGCGGTACGTCGGCCCGGAAGGCAGTCAGGCGTTGAGCGAGTGGCCGAGCATCGCGACGTGTGCGGGCATGACCCGCCGCCAGTACGTCGGGCTGTGGGCGCCCAACGCGAAGCCACCGGCCGGCTGATGGGTGAAGCCGGCGCGGTAGTCCTTCACGTGCGAGTAGAACGGGTCGCTCTCGCCGCAGTCGATGCGCAGGTCGATGCCGTCGAGCTGGCGCTGGCGGCCGTACGGCGTCATCGCCGCGAAGTCGGCCTCGCTGTCGAACGCGCCCGGCGCGCTGTCGGCGTACTGCTCCCAGATGGCGGGGCTGAGCGCGCTGACGGCCCTGACCTTCGCGGCGCCGAGCTGCATGCCGAAGTGCAGCGCGCCGAAGCCGCCCATCGACCAGCCGATGAAGCCGAGCCGCGAGGTGTCGAGGCCCTTGCGGGCCAGCATCGGGATGAGCTCGTCGACGACCATCGTGCCGGCGTCGTCACCGGAGACCCGGTCGTGCCAGTAGGTGTCGCCACCGTCGACGCTCGCGATCGCGAACGGCTGCACACCGTGGTCGACCGCGTCGGCCAGGAAGAGGTTGAGCGCCACCTGATCGGGCGCGAACGCGGTGGAGTGGTCGTCGCCGCGTCCGTGCAGCGCCACGGCGAGGGGCAGGCCCCTGCCGCCGTGCGGCGGGTGCGGCGGATAGGCGATCGACCACCCGACCTCGGTCCCGCGGGCCTTGGACGCGAACGAGCCGCTGACCACCCTGCCGCTGCGCACGTCGGGCGCGACGCCGACGGAGCCGTCGATGTGGAGGTGCTGGTAGAACCACGACCGGCCCGGCAGGACCTCGGTCTGTACGCCGACGGCACCGGCCGCGCCGACCCCGAAAAGCGCGCCTCCCGCCGTCAGGAGCGAACGGCGGGAGAGCGGCATGCCCGAAGGCTAGATCACAGAGCGGCGACCACGTGGTCGATCGCCTTGGTCAGCACCTCGACGTCGGCGGGGTCGATCGCCGGGTACATCGCGATGCGGAGCTGGTTGCGGCCGAGCTTGCGGTAGGGCTCGGTGTCGACGATGCCGTTGGCCCGGAGCACCTTCGCGACCTCGGCGGCGTCGATCGAGTCGTCGAAGTCGACGGTGCCGATCACCAGGGAGCGGTGGTCGGGGTTCTCGACGTACGGCGTCGTGTAGCTGGTCTTCTCCGCCCAGCCGTAGAGCGCGTTCGAGGAGGCGGTGGTGCGCTCGACCATGCCCTTGAGGCCGCCCTGGCTGTTCATCCAGTCCAGCTGCTCGGCCATGAGGAACAGCGTCGCGACCGAGGGCGTGTTGTAGGTCTGGTTCTTGGCGGAGTTGTCGATCGCGGTCGGCAGGTCGAAGAACGCCGGGATGTGCCGGTCGCTCGCACCGATCCGGGCCGCGCGCTCGAGCGCCGCGGGGGACATGATCGCCACCCACAGGCCGCCGTCGGAGGCGAAGCACTTCTGCGGGGCGAAGTAGTAGGCGTCGACCTGGGTCAGGTCGACCGGCAGGCCGCCGGCGCCGGAGGTCGCGTCGACCAGGACCAGCGAGCCCTCGTCGGCACCATCGGGACGTACGACGGGAGCCATGACCGCGGTCGAGGTCTCGTTGTGGGCCCAGCCGTAGACGTCGACGCCGGCCTCGGCGACCGCGTCGGGGCGCGAGCCCGGCTCGGACTTGATGACCGACGGCTCATCCAGCCACGGCGCCTGCTCGGCGGCCTTGGCGAACTTGCTGGAGAACTCGCCGAAGGAGAGGTGCTGCGACTTCTTCTCGATCAGTCCGAAGGTCGCGATGTCCCAGAACGCCGTGGCGCCGCCGTTGCCGAGCACGACCTCGTAGCCCTCGGGCAGGTCGAACAACGCGGCGAGCCCCTCGCGCACCCGGCCGACGGTGTTCTTCACCGGTGCCTGGCGGTGGGAGGTGCCCATCAGCGTCGAGCCGGTCGACGCCAGCGCGTCGAGGTGGCTGGTCTGGATCTTCGACGGACCCGCTCCGAACCGGCCGTCGGCGGGCTTGAGCTCTGCAGGGATCTTGATCTCGGTCACGGGGTCAGTCTGACAGCCGCAAAAAGGATCACGCCAACATGTCTGCGGCCTGGACCCGCGGGGCATAAGGTCGCCACCTGATCAACCGTCTCGAGAAGAGGTGCGCCATGGCCGCGAACCCGGGCCTCAGCAACCAGACGAACGTCCGGAACACCCTCCGGATCGTGGGGCCGATCCTCGCCGTCGTCGGCATCGTCGTGTTCGTCGTCGCCATCAAGGGGTTCGTCGACTCGGCGAACAGCGACACGACCGACCTCGGCACCGGCAGCGGCTCCGGCTTCCCCGGCGCCGCCTTCGCGATGTTCTTCGGCGGCTTCATCCTCTTCGCGGTCGGCATGGGCATGACCCGCGCCGGCTTCATGGGCGCGGGCGCGCGCTACGCCGTGGGCGAGTTCGCTCCCGTGGCGAAGGACGGCCTGGAGTACATGACCGGTGGCAGGGGCCTCGGCAACCTCGGCAGGTCCGACGACGCCGCTCCGGACGCGGCCGCCGCGACGGGCCCGTTCTGCCGCAAGTGCGGCACCCGCAACGACGACTCGGCCGCCTTCTGCGACCACTGCGGTGCCTCGCTTGCCTGAGCCCGCGCTCGAGCTCCGCGTCACCGGCTACGCCCACCCCGACGCCACCCTGCTGGTCGACCGGGTCCAGGGCGAGTACGCCGAGCGGTACGGCACCCCCGACGAGAGCCCCATCGACCCCGTCCTGTTCGACGCTCCCGACGGGCTGTTCGTCGTCGGGTACGCCGCCGGCGTACCTGTCGCGACGGGGGCGTGGCGGGTGTCGCCGGTCCGCGCGCTCGGCGGGCGCAGGGCGGTCGAGGTCAAGCGCATGTACGTCGTGCCCGAGGCTCGCGGTCGCGGCCTGGCGCGGGTCGTCCTCGCCGAGCTGGAGAGCACGGCCGTCGCGGCCGGCCACGACCTCGTCGTCCTGGAGACCGGCACCAAGCAGCCCGAGGCGATCGCGCTCTACCTCTCGTCCGGGTACGTCGAGGTCCCCGGCTTCGGCCACTACGTCGGCAGCCCGCTCTCGCGCTGCTTCGGCAAGCGGCTGGCCTAGGTCGAGATCCGGACCGGCCGGCCTGCGACGTACCCGAGGGCCGTCTGGACGACACCGAGCAGGACCAGCAGGACGAGGGGGAGCGACCAGCTGCCGCTGACGTCGTGGAGCACGCCGGTCAGGAACGTCCCTCCCCAGGCGATCAGGTAGCCGATGCTCTGCGCCATGCCCGACAGGGTGGCGGTGTCCGCCGCGGTCATGGTGCGCAGGCCGAAGAACGCGAGGACGACGGGGAAGACGGCGCTGCCCGCACCGATCAGGGCCGCCCACACCCAGGCGCCGGGGACGGGGTCGAGCCACATTCCGCCGAAGCCGAGGACGGTGACCACCGTCAGCACGGCGACGAGGTGACCCTGGTGGCGCAGGCGACCGGCCAGGCTCGGCGCCAGCAGGAAGACCGGCACGCTGATCGCCACGCAGGCCGCGAGGAACAGCCCGGACTGCCGGTCGCTGAAGCCCGCGTCGTGGTACATGCTCGGCAGCCAGCCCATCATCACGTAGGCGTAGATCGACTGGGTCCCGAAGAGCACGGTGACCGCCCAGGCGGTGGGGCTGCGCCACATCGGGGCCCCGCGGTGGGCGGTGCGACGGTGGTCGCCGCGTCGTGCGTACGGCGCCCAGGCGATCGCCGCAGCCACCGCGACGAGCGTCCACGAGCCCAGGCCCGCCCGCCAGCCGCCCGCGGCATCGGCGATCGGCACGGTGAGCGCCGCGCCGAGGGCCGAGCCGACCGACAGCACGCCGCTGTAGGCGCCGGTCATCGCGCCGACGCGGTCGGGGAAGTGCTCCTTGACGACGACCGGGATGAGCACGTTGGCCAGCGCGATGCCCGCGCACGCGACGAGGGTCCCGGCGACGAGCGCGGCGGTGCCGCCGACCACGCGGAGCACCAGGCCCGCGACGAGGACCACGAGGGCGATCCCGAGGCCCCGGTGGGCACCGACGCGCCGGGTCAGCGCGAGCGCGGTCGCGCCGACCACGGCGAAGCACAGCACCGGCAGCGAGCTGAGCACGCTCTGCGTCGTCGCGCCGACGCCCTGGTCGCCGAGCCGGTCGAGCAGCGCACCGAGGCTGGTCACCGCGATGCGGAGGTTCAGCGCCACCAGCAGGACGGCGACGACCAGGCCGGCGCCCGCACGGACGGGCGCGGCCCCGAGACTCGGCCGCCGCAACGCTGGGCGCCCCTGCGCTACTTGCCCCAGGCAGGGTTCCAGCCGTCGATCGCGTCGGCAGGACGCGACTGCGGGCCGGCGTAGACGGCGGACGGGCGGATGAGCCGGCCGGTCTGCTTCTGCTCGAGGATGTGGGCGGACCAGCCGCCGGTGCGCGCGCAGGTGAACATCGAGGTGAACATGTGCGAGGGGATCTGGGCGAAGTCGAGCACGATCGCGGCCCAGAACTCGACGTTGGTCTCGAGGACGCGGTCGGGTCGCCGCTCGCGCAGCTCGGCCAGCGCGGCCTTCTCCAGCGCCTCGGCGACCTGGAAGCGCGGGGCGCCGAGCTCGCGGGCGGTACGACGCAGCACGCGGGCGCGCGGGTCCTCGGCGCGGTAGACGCGGTGGCCGAAGCCCATCAGCCGCTCGCCGGAGTCGAGCAGGTTCTTGACGTAGGCCCGGGCGTCGCCGGACTTCTCGACGTCCTCGATCATGCCCAGCACGCGCGAGGGGGCGCCGCCGTGCAGCGGGCCGCTCATCGCGCCGATCGCGCCGGAGAGGGCGGCGGCCACGTCGGCACCGGTCGAGGTGATGACGCGCGCGGTGAACGTCGAGGCGTTCATGCCGTGCTCGGCCGCCGACGACCAGTAGGCGTCGATCGCGTGGGCGTGCTTCGGGTCTGCCTCGCCGCGCCAGCGGATCAGGAACTTCTCGGCGAGCGTCGCGCCCTTGTCGACCTCACGCTGCGGAACGATCGGCTGGTGGATGTCGCGGGCCGACTGGCCGGCGTACGAGAGCACCATGACGGCCGCGCGGGCGAGGTCGCTGCGGACCTCCTCGACGGTCGAGTCGTAGGTCTGCTTGAAGCCGAAGGCCGGCGCGAGCATGGCGATCGCGGACTGCAGGTCGACGCGTACGTCGCCGGTGTGCACCGGGAGGTTGAACGCCTCGGCCGGGGGCAGGCCGGGGGTGTAGGAGCCGTCGATCAGCAGGCCCCAGATGTTCTCGAACGGCACTCGTCCGACCAGGTCCTCGATGTCCACACCGCGGTAGCGCAGCGCCGAGCCCTCCTTGTCCGGCTCCGCGATCTGCGTCTCGAAGGCGATGACGCCTTCCAGGCCGTGATGCACCTCGGTCATCGGACGACTCCTCTGTCGGTGGACGAGTGGTGGTCGGCAGCAGCGGTGTTGCCACGTCAACCTCCCGCATTCTGCCGCACACTCCACCCGTCGCCTAGGTTGGGCGGGTGACTGGATCCCCCGAGGGCCCGGACCTGTCCACCCTGCGCCGCGAGTACGGCGACGCAGGGCTGGCCGAGGAGGCCGCCGGCGGCGACCCGTGGGCGCTGTGGCAGCGCTGGTTCGCCGACGTCGTGGCGTCGGGGATGCACGAGCCGAACGCGATGGTCGTCGCGACCTCCTCGGCCGACGGAGCGCCGTCGGCCCGGATGGTGCTGCTGAAGGGGTACGACGCCGCGGGCTTCCGCTTCTTCACCAACACGACCTCCCGCAAGGGCGAGGAGCTCGCCGCGGAGCCGCGCTGCGCGCTGCTCTTCCCGTGGCACCCCCTCGAGCGGCAGGTGCGCGTGGAGGGTGCTGCCGAGCGGCTGACCGAGGCGGAGGTGGCGGCGTACTTCGCCTCGCGGCCGCGAGGCGCCCAGCTCGGCGCCTGGGCATCACCCCAGTCGCAGGTGGTGGCCGACCGCGCGACCCTCGCCGCGGCGTACGACGAGGCCGACCGGCGCTTCGGCGACGGCGAGGTCCCCGTGCCGCCGGGGTGGGGCGGCTACCGCGTGCGGCCGGACGCGTTCGAGTTCTGGCAGGGGCGCCCGGGTCGCATGCACGACCGGCTGCGCTACTCCCGCACGGCGACGACGTGGGACAGGGTGCGGCTGGCGCCCTGAAGCCGGGGGTCGTACTTCGGCGAGTCCTTGTGCAGCAGGGCGTAGGCGACGCCGACGACGATCAGGATGAGCAGGACCAGCACCAGCACCAGCTTCTGGGTCCGGTCCGGCGACCGCTCGCGCTTCTTGCGCCGCGATCGGCGGCCGGGGCGATGCTCGACGTCGGACGCCGGGATGGCCTCGTCCAGCGGCTCGATCTCGGGCACGTCGCCGTCGTGGACGAGCGCGAAGTCGCCGCTGAAGCGGACCGACGGCTGTGCGTCGTCCGCCTCGATGACGTACGGCTCGTGGTCGCCCTCGGCCTCCTCGGCCGACCAGTCGATCGCCGGGACGTCGCCGCTGGGCCGCGTCGGGTCCGCGTCGGCGGTCCATCCGATGTCGGGTACGGCGTTGTCCTCGGCCAGGTCGGCGTGGGACCACCCGATGTCGGGCACGGCGTGGTCCTCTGCCAGGTCGGCGTGCGACCAGCCGATGGTCGGCACCTCGTGGGTCGCGCCGAGCGCGTCGCGCCACTCGCCGCGGTGCGACGGTGCGGCGGGCGGCACCGTCGGGATGTCGTCGTCGGTGACGATCGGCGTCTCGACCGTGTCGGGCGCCTTGGCCCGGGTCGCCGCAGCGGTCTCGGCGGCGGGCTGTTCGCCGGGCTGCTCGACCGGCTCGGCCGCGGTGTGGTCGATCAGCAGGGGTGCGGGCTGGACGGCCGGCGGCTCGTCGCTCGCGGTCCCGGGTGCCGCGGGTGCGTCGGCCGGCCGGCTGGCCGGCCAGCGATCGACCGGCACGACCTTCAGGAGCGTGAACAGCACCTTGGGCAGCGGCCGGATGGTGGGGTCGGGCTGCAGCGCGCGGGCGATCGCCTCGCCGGCGAACGCCGGGAAGCCGGGCACGACCTCCCCGACCGGCTGGGGCCGGTTCTCCGCGTCGAAGGCCGGCGCCGCACCGCCGAGCAGGCGCAGGGCCAGGGCGGCGTAGGCGTAGGCGTCGGAGGCGGGGGTCGGGTCGCCGCCCTCGCGCAGCTCGGGGGCGGCGTACTCCTCGTCGGGGACGGCCTCGGCGGCGAGGCCCACGGTGTCGCCGAGCAGCACGCTGTCGGGCCCGAGCGGGCCGTAGCCCGCGCCGGACGCGTGCACCGGGAAGAGCGCGTCCGACACGCCGGCGAGGACCGCCAGCGAGCGCGCGGCCGGAAGGAGCCCTGGAGCCTCGGCAGCCAGAAGTGCGCGCAGTGTGCTCTGCTCCAACCTCGTCCCCTCCGGTGAGTCGATCAACAACGAGCGCTGGCGCCCGAGCCACCGGGACCATCGTCCCACGAAGGTCATGAGCGCGTGCCGCATCCCGGCGTAGCGCGACATCCATTTGTGAGTGAGCGCTCACTCATTTACAATGCCGGCATGGCCCGTGCGACCCCGCTGTCTCCCGACGAGCGTCGCGCTGCGCTCGTCTCGGCGACGCTCCCGCTGCTCCACCGGCACGGTCGCGCCGTCACGACGAAGCAGATCGCCGAGGCGGCCGAGGTCGCCGAGGGCACGATCTTCCGGGTCTTCGAGTCCAAGGACGAGCTGGTCGACGCCGCGATCGAGAAGGCCTTCGAGCCGGGCGACGTCCTGCGCAGGTTCGACGACATCTCGCCCGACTGGCCGCTCGAGCAGCGGCTCACCAAGGCGGTCTCGATCATCCAGCAGCGCCTGCGGGCGGTGTTCGGCCTGATGAAGGCATGCGGCATCGTCCAGCCGCCGGTGGGCCACGACCCCGAGGACCACAAGGCCTTCGAGACCGAGATGAACCGCCGGTTCGAGACGCTCCTCGGCCCGGACGCCGACGCCGTCTCGGTCACCCCGCGCGAGCTCCAGCAGCTGCTCTGGATGCTGACGTTCGCCGGCTCCCACACCGACATCTCCGACGGAGAGATCCTCACGCCGGAGCGAATCGTCCACACGGTGCTGCACGGCGTCGTGAAACGAGAGGAATCCTGATGCTGCTGCGCCTCATGCGAGGGCACCTCAAGCCCTACAAGGGCTGGCTGATCTCGATCGTGCTGCTCCAGCTGGTCGCGACCGGCGCGATGCTCTACCTGCCCAGCCTCAACGCCGACATCATCAACAAGGGCGTTATCAAGGGCGACACCGGCTACATCCTCGGCGCCGGCGGTCTCATGCTCGGCGTCTCGCTGGCCCAGGCGATCTGCTCGGTCAGCGCCGCCTGGTTCGGCGCGCACGTCTCGATGGCGTTCGGCCGTGACCTGCGGGGCGCGGTGTTCCACCGCGTCGGTGGCTTCTCCGCGCGCGAGGTCACGACGTTCGGCGCACCGTCGCTGATCACCCGCGCCACCAACGACGTGCAGCAGGTCCAGATGCTGACGATGCTGACCTGCACGATGGCGGTGCAGATCCCGATCCTGATGGTCGGCTCGATCATCATGGCCGTGCACGTCAACGCCGGCATGTCCTGGCTCGTCGCGGTCGTCGTACCGATCCTGGCGATCCTCGTGGGCATCGTGGTGACGCGCATGGTCCCGCACTTCCGCAAGGTCCAGGAGCGCCTCGACGCCGTCAACAAGGTGCTGCGTGAGCAGATCACCGGCATCCGGGTGGTCCGCGCGTTCGTGCGCGAGCCGCTGGAGACCGAGCGGTTCGCCGTCGCCAACGACGCGCTGACCGACGTCTCGCTCAAGGCGGGCAACTGGATGGCGACGATGTTCCCGATCGTCATGCTCGTCGCGAACGGCGCGAGCATCGCGCTGATCTGGTTCGGCAGCCACCGCATCGCCGCCGGCACGATGCTCCCCGGCGACCTGACGGCGTTCCTGTCCTACCTGATGCAGATCGTCATGTCGGTGATGATGGGCACCTTCATGCTGATGATGGTGCCGCGGTCGGCGGTGTGTGCCGACCGCATCGGCGTGGTCCTCGACACCGACTCCTCGGTAGTCCCGCCCGCACGGCCCGTCACCTCCGTGGGAGTCGCCGGCCACCTCGACTTCGAGGGCGTCGCGCTGACCTATCCCGGCGCGGAGCAGCCGGTGCTGCGTGACGTCACCTTCAGCGCCCGGCCTGGCCAGACCGTCGCCATCATCGGCTCGACGGGCGCCGGCAAGACGACGCTGGTCAACCTGGTGCCACGCCTCCTCGACGCGACGGAGGGCCGCGTGCTGGTCGACGGCGTCGACGTGCGCGACCTCGACGAGGAGCTGCTCTGGTCCAGGCTCGGCCTGATCCCGCAGAAGGCCTTCCTCTTCTCCGGCACGGTCGCCTCCAACCTGCGCCAGGGCAAGCCCGACGCGACCGACGACGAGCTGTGGGAGGCGCTGCGGATCGCGCAGGGCGAGGACTTCGTCCGCGCGATGCCCGAGCAGCTCGACGCCCCGATCGCGCAGGGAGGCACCAACGTCTCCGGCGGTCAGCGCCAGCGCCTGGCCATCGCCCGCGCGCTCGTACGACGACCCGAGATCTACCTCTTCGACGACGCGTTCTCCGCGCTCGACCTCGCCACGGACGCGCGGCTGCGAGCGGCGCTGAGGCCGGAGACCCGCGACGCCACCGTGGTGATCGTGGCCCAGCGGATCGCCACGATCCGCGACGCCGACCTGATCCTCGTGCTCGACGACGGCGTGGTCGTCGGTCGCGGCACCCACGACGAGCTGATGGCCGACGACCCGACGTACCAGGAGATCGCCGCCTCGCAGGGCATCGGCGACGAGGAGGCAGTGGCGTGAGCGAGCAGAACGGGTCCGGCAAGGGCCAGCTCAAGGAGACCGAGCGTGTCGTCAGCGGACCCGGCGGTGGCCGCGGCCCGATGGGTGGCGTCGCGATGGGCCAGAAGGCCAACGACTTCAGCGCCAGCGCCAAGCGGCTCCTGCGTGAGCTCGCGCCCGAGCGTGGCCTGATGTACGGCGTGCTGCTCCTGGCGGTCGGGTCGGTGACCCTGATGTCGCTCGGGCCGCGACTGCTCGGGCACGCGACCGACAAGGTCTTCAACGGCTTCCTCGGCTCGAAGCTCCCGCACGGGCTGACCAAGGACCAGGTGGTCGCGCACCTCGAGGCGCAGGGCAACCACACGCAGGCCGACCTGATCCGCAACTCCGACGTCGTACCGGGCCACGGCATCGACTTCTCGGCCGTCGGGCACGCTCTGCTCATCGTGCTCGCGGTCTACGTCGTGGGCTCGCTGCTCGCCTGGCTGCAGGGCTTCTTCGTCAACCGGATCGTGCAGCACTCGATCCGCCGGATGCGCTCGGAGGTCGAGGACAAGGTCAACCGGCTGCCGCTGTCGTACTTCGACCGCCAGCCGCGCGGTGAGCTGCTGAGTCGCATCACCAACGACATCGACAACCTCGCGCAGAGCATGCAGCAGACGATGAGCCAGGTGCTCACGGCGCTGCTCTCGGTGGTCGCCGTCCTGTCGATGATGTTCTGGATCAGCTGGATGCTGGCGCTGATCGCGCTCGTGTCCGTCCCGGTCTCGATGTTCGCGACGACGCGGATCATGAAGCGCTCGCAGACGCAGTTCATCAGCCAGTGGCGCCAGACCGGCAAGCTCAACGCCCACATCGAGGAGAGCATCTCCGGCCACGCGCTGGTCTCGGTCTTCGGGCGTCGCGCGGCGGTCGAGGAGACCTTCGCCGAGCACAACGGCCAGCTCTACGAGTCGTCGTGGCGCGCGCAGTTCGTCAGCGGCCTGATCATGCCGGTGATGATGCTGATCGGGAACCTCAACTACGTCGTGATCGCCGTCGTCGGCGGCCTCCGGGTCGCGCACGGCTCGCTGTCGCTGGGCGACGTGCAGGCGTTCATCCAGTACTCCCGCCAGTTCACCCAGCCGCTCACCCAGCTCGCCTCGATGGCGAACCTGCTGCAGTCCGGGGTCGCGTCCGCCGAGCGGGTCTACGAGCTGCTCGACGCCGACGAGCAGGTCCCGGACATCGGGGTCTCGACAGGCTCGACCACCCTGGACGGCTCGACCGCCCTGGACGGCGCGACCATCCTGGACGGCTCGACGAGCCGGGTCGTGGCGACCCACGGGCGGGTCGCCTTCGAGGACGTGTCCTTCTCCTACGACCCGGAGAAGCCGCTGATCGAGCACCTGTCGCTGGTCGCCGAGCCCGGCCAGATGGTCGCGATCGTCGGCCCGACCGGCGCCGGCAAGACCACGCTCGTCAACCTGATCATGCGGTTCTACGAGCTGAGCGCCGGCCGGATCACGCTCGACGGAGTCGACGTCACCGCGATGTCGCGCGCCGACCTGCGCAGCCGGGTCGGCATGGTCCTCCAGGACACCTGGCTCTTCGAGGGCACGATCCGCGACAACATCCTCTACGGCCGCCCCGACGCGACCGAGGAGGAGATGCTCGCCGCCGCCCGAGCGACGTACGTCGACCGCTTCGTGCACTCCCTTCCCGACGGCTACGACACCCTGCTCGAGGACGACGGCTCGAACCTGTCGGCCGGCGAGCGGCAGCTGATCACGATCGCTCGCGCGTTCCTGGCCCAGCCGGGGCTGCTGATCCTGGACGAGGCGACGTCGTCGGTCGACACCCGCACCGAGCTGCTGCTGCAGCAGGCGATGGCGGCGCTGCGCACCGACCGGACCTCGTTCGTGATCGCGCACCGGCTCTCCACGATCCGCGACGCCGACCTGATCCTGGTGATGGAGGACGGCCGCATCGTCGAGCAGGGCTCGCACGCCGACCTGCTCGCCGCCGACGGTCCGTTCGCACGGCTGCACGCCGCGCAGTTCGCGGCCGCCGCCGTGGCGTGAGCCCTGGCCGCGAATCCCGTTGTCGTCGGCTGCGGTCCGACCTACGGTGGTGGGACACGGGAAAGGAGGTGGTCCGAGGAATGAGTTCCCATAGGACGCGTGAGGTGGCTGCGCGCTAGCAGCCCGGCAGCTCCGACTGCTGGCAATCCATCGCAGTCACCCGACCCGCAGGCGCACCGGGATCGTCCCCCGGCCGGTCACCAGACCACGCCTGCGGGTCGCTGCATTTTTTGCGCGCGCCGGGCCGTGAGGATGTTGGACCGGGCAATCACTCGCACGTAATCTTCGCCTGATGAACAGCCGCGACGAGGCGTTGAGCGCGCTCGAGGACGAGATCGGTGTGCTGATCGGCCGCGCCCGCCGGGTGGTCGCCGAGCGCGCCAGGGTGATGCACCCCGACATGCAGGCGGGGTCCTACCTGATCCTCGGCTTCGTGCGGTCCCACGGTCCGGTGCGCGCCACCGCGATCGGCGAGAACTTCGCCATCGACAAGGGCTCGATCAGCCGCCACGTGCAGCAGCTCATCGACTTCGGCCTCGTCTCACGCGCGCCCGACCCGCACGACGGGCGCGCCATCCTGCTGAGCGCCACCGACGAGGGCAAGCGCCGTCTCGACGCCATCACCCAGGCCAGGCGCGACACGTTCTACGAGCGGGTCCAGGACTGGTCGACCCAGGACCTCGCCTCCTTCGCCGCCGCGCTGAGCCGCTACAACATCGCTCTCAGCGACCAGTAGCCGGTCGCACCCACGCCGCCGTGTCGGGCGGGAGGGTCTCGCTCACCCGGTCGCTCGAGATCAGCACCTCGCCGCCGGGCAGCGGCACCGCCTCGGCGCCTGCGTTGAGGACCACGGTGATGCCGGCCCGCTCGATCACGAGGACGTCCCCGTCGGCCCGCGCCCTGGTGGCCTCGTCCGCGCCGGCGAGGACCGTACGACGGGCCGCCAGCGCTCGCCGGTAGAACGACAGCGTCGAGCCTTCGTCGCCGGTCTCGGCCGTGACCGTCACGTCGGACCAGTCGGTGGGCTGCGGGATCCAGGGCTGCGTCGTACCCGCACCGAAGCCGTAGGTCGGAGCCTGGCCCGACCACGGGATGGGGACCCGGCATCCGTCACGGCCGGGCTTGCCGGTGCGGAACCACGACGGGTCCTGGCGGGCCTCGGGGGGCACGTCGACCTGCTCCAGCCCGAGCTCCTCGCCCTGGTAGAGGTACGCCGAGCCGGGCAGCGCGAGCATCGCCAGCGTGGCCGCGCGCCCACGGGCGAGCCCGACCGGTCCGCCGCCGTACCGGGTCGGGTGGCGGACGACGTCGTGGTTGGAGAGGACCCAGGTCGGCGCCGAGTCGGCCTCGGCGACGGCGGCGAGCGAGCCCACGACGACCTCAGCGAAGGCGGGTGCGGACCACTCGGTGCCGAGCCAGCCGAAGTTGAAGGCCTGGTGCAGCTCGTCGGGCCGGATGAAGCGCGCCATCGACTCCGCTGTCTGCGTCCAGGCCTCGGCGACGGCCATCCGCTCGCCGGGGTAGGAGTCGAGGATCCGCCGCCAGCGGCGATAGACCTCGTGCACCTCGGGCTGGTCCCACATCGGCTCGTCGGTCAGCGTGCGCTCGACCATGGAGGAGGCCTCCTTGGTCTTCCTCGGCCGCCGCTGGTCGCGCAGGCTCGCCTCCTTGAACAGCCCGTGGGCGACGTCGACGCGGAAGCCGTCCACGCCGCGGTCGAGCCAGAACCGCAGGACGTCCTCGAACATGTCGCCCACCTCGGGGTTGCGCCAGTCGAGGTCGGGCTGGGAGGTGTCGAAGAGGTGCAGGTACCACTGGCCGCCTCGTCCTGAGCCGCTCGAGGGGTCGGGCACGCGGGTCCAGGCGGGGCCGCCGAAGATCGACTCCCAGTTGTTCGGCGGCTCGGCGCCGTCGGGCCCCTTGCCGTCGCGGAAGAGGTAGCGGGCGCGCTCCGGTGAGCCCGGGGGAGAGGCGAGCGCGGCCTGGAACCACGGGTGCTCCGAGGAGGTGTGGTTCGGCACCAGGTCGACGATCACCCGCAGGTCGAGCTCGTGCGCGCGGCCCAGCATCGCGTCGAACGCGGCCAGGTCGCCGAAGAGCGGGTCGACGTCGGTGTAGTCGGCGACGTCGTACCCGTGGTCGTGCTGGGGCGAGGTGTAGAACGGCGTGATCCAGAGGGCGTCGACCCCGAGGTCGACCAGGTGGGGGAGGCGCTCGGTGATGCCGGCGAGATCGCCGATCCCGTCGCCGGCAGCGGGGAACGCGTCGGCGAAGCTGCGGATGTACACCTGGTAGACCACCGCGCCGCGCCACCAGGGCGCCTCGCCGCGCCCGGACGCCCGCGCGGGCGAGAGCACGGCGGTCGGGTCGGTCGGGTCGGTGGGTACGCCGGGGCTGGCTGCGGTGCTCACCCCGACAGTCTCCACGGACGCGGTGACGCCGGGGTTGCCCGCCCGCGTCGTCGCAGACTCGCCCCGCCGCCGCCGCCATAGGACAATGGCGCCGTGAGCGACCTGATCGACACCACCGAGATGTATCTCCGGACCGTCTACGAGCTGATGGAGGAGGGCATCGTCCCGCTCCGCGCACGCATCGCCGAGCGCCTCCACCAGAGCGGTCCCACGGTGTCGCAGACGGTCGCCCGGATGGAGCGCGACGGCCTGCTCACGGTCGAGGGCGACCGCCACCTCGAGCTCACCGAGGAGGGCCGCCGCCTCGCCACCCGGGTCATGCGCAAGCACCGCCTCGCCGAGCGGCTGCTCACCGACGTCATCGGCCTCGACTGGGAGCTGGTGCACGAGGAGGCGTGCCGCTGGGAGCACGTCATGTCCGAGAACGTCGAGCGGCGGCTCCTCGAGCTCCTCGACAACCCGGTGGCGTCGCCGTACGGCAACCCGATCCCGGGGCTCGCCGAGCTCGGCCAGGAGACCGAGGCGGAGAAGTTCATGGCCGACGTCGTACCTCTCTCGAAGGCCGCCACCGCGGACACCTCCCGCGCGCTCGTACGCCGCATCTCCGAGGAGATGCAGAAGGACGAGGCGCTGATGAGCGCGATGCGCCGCGTCGGCGCGCTGCCCGACAAGACCATCACCATCCAGGCCACCCCGGACGGCGTGCTGGTCGGCGCCGGCGGCGAGAGCGCCGAGATCTTCCCCGAGGCCGCCGACCACATCTTCGTCAAGGTGCTGTGACATCTGGCCGAGCGTGTCGCCGCGGCCGCTCCCTCGCCGGGCTTGCGGCTCTCGGCTCCTCCGGTCGCTCGTTCCTCGCTCCCTTCGTCGCCTCACGCCGCGCGCCCGGCCTCGGTCGCTGCGGCGACACGCTGCCGGCCTTCGCGGTCGAGGCGGTGCCTGTTTGCGCGCCGCTGGCGGGTTGCGGCTGGCGGGTTGCGGCTGGCGGGTTGCGGCTGGGGTGGCGGCTGGCGGGTAGGCGTGGCCGCTCCCTCGCCGGCCCTTTGCGGTCGAGGTGGTGCCTGGTGCCTGGCGGCTGGCGGGTTGCGGGGTGCTACTCGCGGACGATGGTGACGCCGGCCTCGGTCGGGACGATCACCCGGTCGCCGTACAGGGCGGGGGTGGCGAAGCGGGTCGTGGTGCCGACCGAGACGTGGGCGGTGGCCTTGCCGGTCGACGGGCTGGCGGCGTAGAGGGTTCCGCCGCTCGGGTCGAGGATCCACACGCGGCCGCCGCCGACGACCGGTGAGCCCGCGGCCGCGGGCGAGGAGGTCCAGAGCACGTGCAGGTGGCCGGTGCTGTCCACCTTGAGCGCGCGGACGCCGTCGGTGCAGGGCAGGTACACGACGTCGCCCTGCACGGCCGCTCCGCCGTAGGCCGGCGCGACCGTCGCCGTCGAGACCTGGCCGCCGACGCCGCCGAGGTGGCCCTGCCGCAGGACGTAGACGCGGTCGGACTTGCCGCCCTGCACGATCCACCTGGAGCCGACCAGCGCTGGGCCGACCGAGCCGAGGTCGACGTCACCGGCGTTGTCGCTCGCCCAGCTCGTCGGCGCGAAGAGCTGCTGGAGCCGCGCACGATCGCTGAGCTGCAGGACGGAGTCGCTGCGGTCGTACCGGTCGCCGCTCTCGGCGGCGCCGTTCCCGACACTGACGAGGAGGTGGTCCTTCGGGTCGACGGTCGGACCGGACGGCTGCCACATGCCGGCCTCGCGCGCGGTCGGCACGGTGTAGCGGACCGCGGTGCCCTTGCCCCGCAGAGGTACGCCGATCAGCCGGCCCTTGTAGCCGCCGCAGTCGCCCGCCATCCCGCCGAACGTGACCCAGACGCGACCGCCCGCGACGGTGAGTGCACCCCGCTGTTGCATGGCCTTGGTCTCGACCCCGCCGAAGTCGACGCTGCGCCGCCAGCGGACCTTGCCGTTGAGGATGTTCAACGCGACCAGGGTGTGGTGCACGCCGCCGGTGCGGGTCTCGGTCACGGCGTACACGCTGCCGGTCGCGGCGCTGTAGACGGGGGTGCCGGTGATCCCGAGTGGATCGATGTCGCCGCACGGCCGCTGCGACTGCGGCGACGGACTGCCCAGGTGGCGTCGCCACTTCGTCCGCCCGCCGGAGCCGAGGCCGTAGACGGTGTCGTTCTCCGTCGCGACCACCACCACACCCCGCGCCGCGATCGGTGACGCGTAGACCGCGCCGTCGAGCCGCCGCCGCGCGACCACCTGCAGCGCGCCGGCCCGCGGCATCGTGGCCGAGACGCCGCGGTGCGCGACACCGCCGTGGTAGCCCGGCCACGCGGCCGGGGCCTTCTTCCTGGCGACGGCGGGGCCATGGGCACGAGAGCTCGTGGCCGCCGGTCCTGGTGACGCGCTGGCGGGGTGCGAGGTCCCGCCCGCGCACGCGGTCAGGGCGAGCACGCCGACGACAAGGACTCGGGTCGGGACCCGCGAGACGTCCATGGCCTGAGGCTAGACCAGATGTACCGACCCGGCACCTGCTGCGAGGTCTCAGCTGCGTCGGTGGAACCTGAGGTCGCCGGAGGCCAGTCGCTGGGTCTCGTAGTGGGTGTCGTGGGCGCGGTGGTGATGGTGGTTGCACAGCAGTATGCCGTCGGCGATGTCGGTGTTGCCGCCTTGTGACCAGGGCTTCAGGTGGTGGGCTTCGCACCACGCGGCGGGTGTCGAGCAGCCGTCGGCGCGGCAGTGGCGGTCGCGGATGCGCATGGCCCGGTGTTGGATCGCTGAGAACAGTCGCCGGGCTCGGCCCAGGTCCAGGACCTCGCCTTTGCCGCCGAGGACGGCGGGGAGGATGTGGGCGGTGCAGGCCAGCCGTCGTGCTTCGGTGGCGAAGATGCGGCTTTCGTCGAGGCCGCCAAGGAGGTCGGCGGCACCGAGGGTGGACAGGAGCTGGGTGTGGTCGATGGTCACGATCACGGTGGTGGCGTCCCCGCCGTGGTCGGGAAGCTTCGTGGGGTCGAGGTGCTCCAGGAGGGCACAGAATGCGTGGCCGAGCAGCCGGTGCCGCGGTGTCACAGGACCGGTCGCGACCCGGGGTGAGGTGTAGGCGTTGAGGTAGGTCTCCAACCTGTTGGCCTGCCCGTCGGGGATCAGGCCCGTGATCCGGGTGGTGCCATCGCCCTGAGGACGGAACCGGAACGAGCAGGTCTCCCGAGCACGGGCCTCTTCGCGTTCCAGTGCTTTGGCCTCTTCGTCCTCGGCAACGTCGGGGGCGACGACTTCGAGGATCTTGCGTCCGATGCGGCGCAGCTGGGTCGGGTCGAACGTGGCGGCGAGCTCGACCAGCTCCGCCTCGGCCCGGGCGAGCACCTGGGGGTCGAGATCAGTC
>WQZX01000051.1 GCA_009780515.1 Nocardioidaceae bacterium
AGATGGGCGCGGGCTCGATGACCGGTCTGCCGATCATCGAGACCAAGGCCAACGACGTCTCGGCGTTCATCCCGACCAACGTCATCTCCATCACCGACGGTCAGATCTTCCTGCAGTCCGACCTGTTCGCGGCCAACCAGCGCCCGGCCATCGACGTCGGCGTCTCGGTGTCGCGAGTCGGCGGCGCGGCGATGACCAAGGCGATGAAGGCCGTGACCGGCTCGCTCAAGGTCGACCTCGCGCAGTTCCGCGCGATGGAGGCCTTCGCGATGTTCGCCTCCGACCTCGACGCCGCGTCGAAGCAGCAGCTGGCCCGCGGCCAGCGGCTGATGGCCCTGCTCAAGCAGCCGGCCTACTCGCCGTACGCACTCGAGGACATGACCGTCTCGCTGTGGCTGGGCACCTCGGGTCGCCTCGACGAGCTCCCGACCGAGGACGTCATCAAGTTCGAGCAGGAGTTCCTCGACTACCTGCGATCGTCGAAGTCGGGCATCCTGTCGGGCATCCGTGAGTCGCGGAAGTTCGAGGACTCCACCGAGTCCGAGCTCGTCTCCGCCTACGACGCCTTCCTGCCCGAGTTCCAGACCTCCGGCGGCGGCTTCATCAAGGCGGGCCACGAGGAGAGCGAGCCCCTGGGCGACGACGAGATCCAGCAGGAGCAGATCGTCAAGCAGAAGAAGGCGTGACCTTGATGCACCTGGACCACGACGACCTTCGCGCATTGATCGGAGGCGGCTATGGCCGTATCGCTGCGTGAGTATCGCGCGCGGATCAAGTCGACGGAGTCGATGAAGAAGATCACGCGCGCCATGGAGCTCATCGCTGCCTCTCGCATCATCAAGGCGCAGCACCGGGCGAATGCGGCCGCGCCCTACGCACGCGAGCTGACTCGGGCGGTCAGCGCGATCGCGACGTACTCCAACGTCGACCACGCGCTGACCACCGAGCCGACGGACCCGAGCCGAGCCGCGGTGCTGGTCGTGACCAGCGACCGCGGTCTCGCGGGCGCCTACTCCTCGAACGTGCTCCGCGAGGCGGAGCAGCTGGTCGAGAAGCTCAAGGGCGAGGGCAAGACCGTCGACCTCTACGTCTCCGGACGAAAGGGCGAGGCGTTCTACAAGTTCCGCGGCCGCCCGGTCGTCCAGGCATGGACCGGCCACAGCGACCAGCCGACGTACGACGTGGCGAAGGCGATCGGCGAGCAGCTGATCGAGGCCTTCCTGAACGGCGAGGACGAGGAGCTAGGCGTGCACGAGGTCCATCTCGTGTTCACCCAGTTCAAGTCGATGCTGGTGCAGGAGCCGCACACCGTGCGCCTCCTGCCGCTGGAGGTCGTCGAGGGCGAGAGCAAGCCGGAGTCCGGCGAGGTCCTGCCGCTGTACGAGTTCGAGCCGTCGGCCGAGGCCGTGCTCGACGGGCTGCTCCCGCAGTACGTCGAGAGCCGGGTGTTCTACGCCCTGCTCCAGGCCGCGGCCTCCGAGCTCGCGGCGCGCCAGAAGGCGATGAAGTCGGCGACGGACAACGCCGAGGAGCTCATCAAGAAGTTCACCCGGATCGCGAACCAGGCCCGTCAGGCCGGCATCACCCAGGAGATCAGCGAGATCGTGGGTGGCGTGAACGCACTGGCCGACGCGCAGGCCGCGGACGACTGACCCACCGATTGATTCAAGCAACGGAGTAATTGAGATGACTGCAACGGTTGAAGAGACCACCGCCGCCAACGGCGCGGGCTCGGTGGGCCGGATCGCTCGAGTGATCGGCCCGGTCGTCGACGTGGAGTTCCCCGTCGACGCCATGCCCGACATCTACAACAAGCTCGAGGTCGACGTGACCCTGGGCGACGAGAAGGTGACGCTGCCGCTCGAGGCCGCTCAGCACATCGGTGACGGCATGGTCCGCGCCATCTCGCTGAAGCCGACCGACGGTCTCGTCCGCGGAGCCCAGGTGCGCGACACCGGTGCGCCGATCAGCGTGCCCGTCGGCGACGCGACCCTCGGCCACGTCTTCAACGCGACCGGCGACGTGCTGAACCTCGAGGAGGGTGAGAAGTACGAGGTCACCGAGCGGTGGGGCATCCACCGCAAGGCCCCGGCCTTCGACCAGCTCGAGTCCAAGACCCAGATGTTCGAGACCGGCATCAAGGTCATCGACCTGCTCACGCCGTACGTCACGGGCGGAAAGATCGGCCTGTTCGGTGGTGCCGGTGTCGGCAAGACCGTGCTGATCCAGGAGATGATCGCCCGCGTCGCCAAGAACCACGGCGGTGTCTCGGTGTTCGCCGGTGTCGGCGAGCGCACCCGCGAGGGCAACGACCTGATCGTGGAGATGAAGGAGGCCGGCGTCTTCGACAAGGTCGCCCTGGTCTTCGGCCAGATGGACGAGCCGCCGGGCACGCGTCTCCGCGTCGCCCTGTCCGCGCTGACGATGGCGGAGTACTTCCGCGACGTGCAGAACCAGGACGTGCTGCTGTTCGTCGACAACATCTTCCGGTTCACCCAGGCCGGTTCCGAGGTCTCCACGCTGCTCGGCCGCATGCCGTCCGCGGTGGGCTACCAGCCGAACCTCGCCGACGAGATGGGCACGCTCCAGGAGCGCATCACCTCGACCCGCGGTCACTCGATCACCTCGATGCAGGCGATCTACGTCCCCGCGGACGACTACACCGACCCGGCCCCGGCGACGACCTTCGCGCACCTCGACGCGACCACCGAGCTGTCGCGTGAGATCGCCTCGCTCGGCATCTACCCGGCCGTGGACCCGCTGACCTCGACGTCGCGGATCCTCGACCCGCAGTACATCGGTCAGGCTCACTACGACTGCGCGATCCGCGTGAAGCAGATCCTGCAGCGCAACAAGGAGCTGCAGGACATCATCGCGATCCTCGGTGTCGACGAGCTGTCCGAGGAGGACAAGACCATCGTCACCCGGGCGCGTCGTATCCAGCGCTTCCTGTCGCAGAACACCTACGTCGCCAAGCAGTTCACCGGGATCGAGGGCTCGACGGTCCCGATCTCGGAGACCATCGAGGCGTTCAACAAGATCTGCGACGGCGAGTACGACCACGTGGCCGAGCAGGCCTTCTTCATGTGCGGCGGTCTGGACGACGTCGAGCAGAAGTGGGCTGAGATCCAGAAGGGTCTGTGATGGCCGACGCTCTGCAGGTCGAGCTGGTCGCCGCCGACCGGATCGTCTGGTCGGGCGAGGCCACGCAGGTCAACGCCCGCACCGCCGACGGTGAGATCGGCATCCTGCGCGGCCACACCCCGGTGATGTCGCTGCTCGCGCCCAGCGTGGTGGAGATCGTCACCGACGGCTCCACCGTGATCGCTGCGGTCGACTCCGGCTTCATCTCGGTCGCGAACGACCGGGTGTCGTTGCTCTCCGAGCATGCGCGCCTGGGCTCCGAGGTCGACCTCGAGGCCGCCCGCGCGGAGCTCGAGGAGGCTCGCGGCGAGGACGGCGACGAGGCACGGATCGCCGGCCTCGAGGCGCAGGTCAAGGCGGGGGAGCGGGCTTCCTGACATGGCGTGGTGGGAGACGCTGCTGGACGTGTCCGGCGTCGTTCTCCTGCTGCTGATCGGGTACGGCGCCGGGCTGATGGTCCGGCGCCGTTTCCTTGCCCGCAACGGCGGGACCTTCGAGCTCTCCCACCGAGTCCGCTCGGGCGCACAGGGTCGCGGCTGGGCGCTCGGCATCGGCCGCTACTCCGGTGAGCGGCTGGAGTGGTTCCGCATCTTCTCCCTGTCGCCCCGCCCTCGCGTCGTGTGGCAACGCCAGTCGCTGAGCTACGACGGCCGCCGCGAGCCGCTCGGGGTCGAGCAGGCGTCGCTCTACCCCGACCACGTCGTGATCCGCTGTCAGACGCGTGCCGGCGACACGGTCGAGCTGGCGATGAGCCCGGGGTCGCTGATGGGCTTCCAGTCCTGGTTGGAGGCCCGCCCGCCGGGCACGGACTGGAACGCGTGAGCGTGCCCGCCCGGGGGCGCGCAGCTGCGCGTGGTCGGCGGATGCAGGCGAAGACCGCGGTCGGCGTCGTCTTCGCCCTCAACGGACTGACCTTCTCGTGCCTGGCCGCACGGTTGCCCGACGTACGGGCCGACCTGGGGCTCGACAACGGCGCCCTGGGGCTGCTGCTTCTCGCCATCGCGGTGGGCTCCATCGCGGCCCTGTCGATCGGCGGCCACCTGATCGCCCGTCTCGGGCCCGCCACCGTCGTACGGATCGGCACGACGGTCGCCTTGAGCGGCTTCGCCCTGACCGCGATCGGTGTCTCCGGCCTGCACTCCACCGGCCTGACGGCCGCCGCCTTCGCCATGTACGGCGTCGGCATCGCCACCTGGGACCTCGCGATGAACGTCGAGGCGGCCGAGGTGGAGCGCGCGCTCGGCCGCACGATCATGCCGCGGTTCCACGCCGGCTGGAGCCTGGGCAGCTTCGGCGGCGCCGGTGTCGGCGTGGCACTCATCCGGTGGGACGTGCCGGCCGCCGCCCATCTCGTCGTCGGCGGCTTGATCGGCGCGGCAGGCGCGGCCGCGGCCGCCCGGTGGTTCCTCGGCTCCTCGGAGACGCCCGAGCCCGTCGCGGCGACGTCCGCAGCGGCGGCCGTGCCCGTGCGAGCCCGACGCAGCACCTGGACCGAGCCGCGCACGCTCGCGATCGGCCTCATGGTGCTCTGCTTCGCTGCGGTCGAGGGGGCCGCGAACGACTGGCTGAGCCTCGCGCTCATCGACGGGTACGACGCTCCCCACTGGGTCGGCGTCGCAGGCTTCGCGCTCTTCGTCTCGGCGATGACGACCGGTCGGCTGCTCGGCCCGCTGGTCCTCGACCGGTTCGGGCGGGTGCCGGTGCTCGCGCTCACCGCCGTCGTCTCGGGTGGCGGTGTCCTGCTGGTGGTGTTCGGTGCCGTCGCGCCCGTGATCGTCCTCGGCATCCTGCTGTGGGGCCTGGGTGCGGCGCTGGGCTTCCCGGTCGGCATCAGCGCGGCCGCCGACGACCCGGCCGGGGCGGCCCGCCGGGTCAGCGTCGTGTCCACGATCGGCTACGGCGCCTTCATGGCCGGGCCGCCGCTGCTGGGTGCCCTCGGCGACCACGTCGGCACGCTCCGCGCGCTCATCGCCGTCGCGGTGCTGATGGCCGTCGCCGCCGCGACGGTTCCTGCCGCCCGGAAGCATGAGCCGGCCGTCGGCTGACCTCCCTGGCCGGCTCGTTCCTCGCCCGCTGCTGCTCGCTTGGTTTCGACGCGCCCGTTGCGACCTCGTTCCTCGGTCGCAGGGCTTGCTCAACCTGGCTCGCGACGCGCCTCGGCTCCTTCGTCGCCGAGCCGCTGCTCGCTTGATCACTCGAACAGGTCCCGGATGTCCTCGGCGCTGATCGAGGTCGACACGGCGCCCTCACCGTCGATGACCTGGGCGAAGAGCTCGGCCTTGCGCTCCTTGAGTTCCATGACCTTCTCCTCGATCGTGTCGGTCGCCACCAGCCGGTAGACGTGGACGTGGCTGGTCTGGCCGATGCGGTGGGCACGGTCGACGGCCTGCGCCTCGGCGGCGGGGTTCCACCAGGGGTCGAGCACGAAGACGTAGTCGGCCTCGGTCAGCGTCAGGCCCACGCCGCCCGCCTTCAGCGAGATCAGGAACACCGACGCCTCCCCGGACCTGAACCGGTCGATCACACCGGCCCGGTCGGTGGTGGAGCCGTCGAGGTAGGTGGTGGCGATGCCGGCCTCGTCCAGCCGCGAGCGCACGCGGCCGAGGAACGAGGTGAACTGGCTGAACACGAGCGCGCGGTGGCCCTCGGCGGTCAGCTCGGCGAGGTGCTCGAGCAGCACGTCGAGCTTGGCCGAGCCGACCCGGTCGTGCTCGGGGTCGACCAGCGCGGGGTCGAGGGCGAGCTGACGCAGCCGGGTCAGCGCGGTGAAGATCGCGACTCGGTTGCGGTCGAAGTCGTCGAGCAGCCCGAGCAGCCGCTGGCGCTCCTTGGCGAGGTGGGCGTCGTAGATGCGGCGGTGACGCTCCTCGAGCACGACCGGCAGCACCTGCTCCTGCTTCTCGGGCAGGTCGGCAGCGACGAGGTCCTTGGTGCGGCGAAGCACGAACGGCTTGATCCTGCGGCGGAACCGCTCGAGCGCGGTCGCATCGCCGGCCTTCTCCACCGGCCGCGCGACGAGGCTCGCGAACTGCTTGGGCCATGGGTAGAGGCCCGGCACCGCGATGGACAGGAGCGACCACAGCTCCATGAGGCGGTTCTCGAACGGGGTTCCGGTGACGCACAGCCGGAACGGCGCGACGATCCGGCGGACCGCGGAGTAGGTCTTGGACTGGTGGTTCTTGACCTGCTGGGCCTCGTCGAGGATCAGGCCGGACCAGCGCACCTCGGCGTAGGCGTCCTCGCCCAGCCGCACCAGCGTGTACGTCGAGACGACCACGTCGCTGTCGGCCGCGATCCGCGCGATGTCGTCGTCGCGTCGCCCGACCACGCCGATGCGCAGCCCCGGCGCGTGGCGGGAGGCCTCGTCGGCCCATGCCGTCACCACCGACGTCGGGGCGACGACCAGGAACGGGCCGTCGTCGGGCCGCTCGGCGCGCGCGTGCGTGATCGTGGCGAGGACCTGGAGAGTCTTGCCGAGGCCCATGTCGTCGGCGAGGATCCCGCCGAGGCCGTGCTGCCACAGGAACGCCAGCCACCAGAAGCCCTCGCGTTGGTAGGACCGCAGTTCGGTCGCGAGGCCGGTCGGCTCCGGGCGTGGGATGTCCACGAGGTCGCGGAGGGCCTGCGCCCGGGCCACCCACTCGGCGGCCTGGGCGTCGACCAGGCCGGTCTCGGCCAGCTGCGCCCAGAGGCCGAGGTCGCCGCGACCGACGCCGATCCGGTCGCCGTCGCGCTCGCGGAGCTCGCCGGCGGCGGCCACGACCTCCCGGAGTCGGTCGAACTCGGGTCGGTCGGTGGCGATGTAGAGGCCGCTGGACAGGACGAGGAACTCGGCGTCGTGGGTCAGCGCGCCGAGCACGTCGGGCAGCGGGATCGACTCGCCCTCGACGGTGACGGTGACCTCGAGGTCGAGCCAGTCGGTGTGATCGGGGTGCTCGTCGTCGGAGGTGGGCTCGACCAGCTCGAAGCCGATCTCGGGTGCGTCGGTGGCCTCGCGGAAGTCGGGCGCGTCCTGCTCCACCACCCGCACGTCGTCGATCTCGCGCAGGTAGGGCAGGTCGTTGAGCGCGAAGGCCAGCGCGTCGCCGTCGAAGAGGTCGGTGCGATCGAGCATCCCCGCCGGGAGCCGCGATGCGATCTCGCGCTCGGCTGCCCGGTCGCGCACCCCGGTGGTGTCAGGGCGCTCGTCGCGCGCGAACCGGTGGGTACGACGACCGTGGGAGTACTCCCACGTCCACTCGAGCGTTGCCTTGGTCGAGCTGTGCCAGACGACGACGAGTACCAGCTCGGGCCGCAGCCGTTCGGGCACCTCGGCGGAGCCGTCGGGGGAGCGGACCGGCATCAGCCCGAGCAGCGACCTGAGCTCGTCGTGCAGCGCCTCACGGTCGGCGACCGGAACGCTCAGCGGCTCGGCCTCGAGCAGCGACCGCCCGGACGCCGTGATCGGGGTCTCGCACGGGGCCAGCGTCAGCAGGCCGGTGTCGTCGAGCACGCCGACGACGTGCGCGACCGGAAGCCCGACGGCGACGACCTCGTCTCCGCGCCACACCGTCGCGCCGTCGTCGATGCCGATCCGGACCTCCGTGGTGGTGCCGCGCTCCGCCGCCGTCACCTCGGCGACCATCCGCACCGGCTGCTCGTGCAGCACCACCTCGCGCAGCGGCTTGCGGCAGACGAGCTCGACGCCCGCGTCGGCGGCCTCGCGGAGCAGCCGGACCGCCTGGGGGCCGAAGTCGCGCAGGTCGGCGCCCGCGCCGCCGGCGTAGTAGGCGTGGTTGACCTGGAGCGCCGTCTGGAGCGCCACCAGGGCAGCGGCCTGCGCGGGCACGAGCTGGCGCCGGCCGGCCAGCACCGGGACGTCGCTCCAGTCGGCGCCGGTCTTGATCCAGCGCTGCTTCGCGCCCGGTCGCAGCGGCCGCAGCAGGATGCGCGCGCCCCCGCTGCTCCAGGACCGGCGTCGCGCCGGCTCGAAGGTCACCTCCAGCGCCATCGACAGCGGCTCGACGTCGGGTGGCTGCTCGCGGCGCAGCTCGTCGGCGAGCCGGCCGAGGCTGGTGCGCCACTGCGACGTCGCCTGCTCGGTGACGAAGCCACGACGCAGCGCCAGCGCCAGCGCGGCACCGTGCTTGCACAGCGAGTGCACCGGACACGTGCAGACCGTGAACAGCCAGCCGTCTCCGCGGGCCCCTCCGGCGACCTCGGCATGCAGCTGCACCTCGTACGGCTCAGCGCGGGTGCCCTGCACCAGCGCCGTCGCGGTCACCGAGCCGGCGCTGAGGGTGTTCAGCTCGACGTCGCGGACGGCGCCGACGTAGTCGACCGCGCGCCCGACCGTCGCGGGGTCGAAGTGCTCCCCGAGGTAGGCGTCGGTCAGCGAGGCGAGAACGTTCATGACCCGGTCATCGTGGCATGCGGCACCGACTTTCCGAGAAGTCATCCACAGGTGCCGTCGGCGGGTCAGCGCGTGGTCGTCACGAGGTGGCGGCGCGGATACCTCGCGGCGTACGACGACGCCGGCTCGGGACTGCGCCGGAGGTAGCCCTCGGGCAGCCACAGGTCCCCGGCAGTGGACACGTAGACGACCTGCCAGCGGTAGAACGCGCCCAGCCAGGCGGGATCCTCGGTGATGATGCGGCGGTAGTCCTCGATGCCGTCGACGTAGCCGACCGCGTCGTTGTAGGCGAGCAGGGCCTGGCGGACGCCCGCAGTGCCCTCGGCGCCTCCGCTCGCCGCCAGGTAGCGGGCGGCGCCGAGGATCGCTGCGTGCGGGTCGCGCACGTCCCCGGTGCCGTACGACGCCCAGGTGGCCGGCATGAATTGCATCGGACCCTGTGCGCCCGCCGTCGAGAGCCCGTCGACCTTGCCGAAGGTCGTCTCGACCAGGTTCACGGCCGCGAGCACCTGCCACGGGACGCCGTACCTGCGCTGTCCCTGGCGGTAGGCGGCCACCAGCCGGGCCAGCGGCGCGGGGCGGCGGATGCGCCAGGCCGGCACCTGGTCGGAGACCGTGGTCAGGACGCTGCGCAGCGAGTGGCGTGCGTCGACCTGCAGGCGCGCCTCCGCCCGGTAGCGCCGGGGTAGCGCGGCGACCACGCGCGGGATCCAGCCGGGGGTGCGCGCGAGCTGTCGGTAGCGCAGCTGGGCCTCGAACGCCGCTCCCTGCAGGAGCGGTGCCGGTGCGTCCCGGCGGTGGATGACACGCTCCGCCGCGACGAGCCGGCGTGTCAGCGCGGTGGGCGTCCGGGCGGGCGTCAGGGGCGTGAAGGCCGCGGTCCGCGCGCCGGGCGTCGTCGCTACTGAGACGGGTCCGGTCCGGGCGGTCGGTCCGGCGCCACCGCTCCCGCAGCCGCCGAGCAGGAGGGCCGCGAGCAGCAGCGCCGGTCCGGCCCGGAGCACGGTCACGCCCCGGTCACTCGCTGCGCTCGCCCCCGGGGACCCAGAGGACGTCGCCGTTCTCGAGGTTCGCGCAGCGGGCGAGGATGAACAGCAGGTCGCTGAGCCGGTTGAGGTAGGTGATGGCGAGCTTGTTCATGATCTCGCCGTGCTCGGCGTACGCCGCCCAGGCGGCCCGCTCCGACCGGCGTACCACCGTGCGGGCGACGTGGAGGTGCGCGGCGGCGGGCGTTCCGCCGTTGAGGATGAACGAGCGGAGATTGGGCACCAGGGAGTTGTAGTGATCGCACCAGGCCTCGAGCCGGTCGACGTACTCCTGGGTGATCCGCAGCGGCGGGTACTCCGGGTCGGCGACGACCGGAGTGCTGAGGTCGGCCCCGACGTCGAAGAGGTCGTTCTGGACATGGGTCAGCACCGCGACGACGTCCTCGTCGAGCCCGCCGGTCGCGAGCGCGACGCCCAGCTGGGCGCCCGCCTCGTCGGTGCAGGCGTAGGCCTCGAGCCGGAGATCGGTCTTGGCGGTGACGCTCATGTCGCCCAGCCGGGTCTCACCGGCATCGCCGGTCCGGGTGTAGATGCGGGTGAGGTTGACCATGCGCAGAGGGTACGGCGGCAGCGGCCGAGGTTTCGACACGCGACCCGCGGTGAAAGTCACATGCAACCGATCGCGCCTCCACGGCGTCATTGTTGGTAGTGGGCCCGATGTCCCTCGTGGGGAGGGCGTCGACGAGGGAGGGCAACAGTGGAGATCGGCTCGGACGGACCAACGCTGATCCTCAGCGGCGACTTCGACGTGCGCAGCACCGGGGCCGTGCGGTCGGCGATCAACGACCACCTGGAGGCGTGGGGCGGCGACATCACCATCGACATCCACGCCGTGGAGGCCGTCGACCTCACCGCGCTCAAGGTCCTCGCCGCGGCCTCGCGTCGCGCGCTGCGGACGGGCCACCACATCGTCCTGACCGGAGCCAGCCCGCAGGTGCTGCGGATGCTCCACCTGACCCACCTGATCCGTCTCGTCGAGCTCGAGCGCGACGAGGCGACCGCTTGATCCGCTCCTGATCCGGGCCGCCGGGGTTGCGCATCCCACACCGGACCGTGTTACGCGCCGGTAGCGATTCGGCCTACGCTTCGCATTTATGAGTAGCGATGCGACGTCTGCGCCCATCAGCCAGCCGAAGGACCGCCCCTGGGTGATGCGGACGTACGCCGGTCACTCGACCGCCGAGGCGTCCAACGCGCTCTACCGGAACAACCTGTCCAAGGGGCAGACCGGCCTGTCGGTGGCCTTCGACCTGCCGACCCAGACCGGCTACGACCCCGACTCGCCGATGTCGCGCGGCGAGGTCGGCAAGGTCGGCGTACCGGTGCCTCACCTCGGTGAGATGCGCAAGCTCTTCAACGACATCCCGCTCACCGAGATGAACACCTCGATGACGATCAACGCGACGGCCATGTGGCTGCTCGCGATGTACCAGGTCGTCGCCGAGGAGCAGAACCCGGAGATGTCGCCGGACGAGGTCGCCGCGAAGCTCGCCGGCACCACCCAGAACGACATCATCAAGGAGTACCTCTCGCGCGGGACCTACGTCTTCCCGCCGGAGCACTCGCTGCGGCTGATCGGCGACATGATCGCCTACACGGTCAACAACATCCCCAAGTGGAACCCGATCAACATCTGCAGCTACCACCTGCAGGAGGCCGGCGCGACGCCGGTGCAGGAGATCGCCTACGCGATGTGCACCGCGATCGCCGTCCTCGACCAGGTGAAGGCCTCCGGTCAGGTCAGCGACGAGGACTTCGAGAAGACCGTCGGCCGCATCTCCTTCTTCGTCAACGCGGGCGTCCGCTTCGTCGAGGAGATGTGCAAGATGCGCGCCTTCGTCGACCTCTGGGACGAGATCACCCGTGAGCGCTACGGCGTCCAGGACCCGAAGATGCGCCGCTTCCGCTACGGCGTCCAGGTGAACTCGCTCGGTCTCACCGAGGCCCAGCCGGAGAACAACGTCCAGCGCATCGTGCTGGAGATGCTGGCGGTGACGCTGTCCAAGAAGGCCCGCGCCCGCGCCGTGCAGCTCCCGGCGTGGAACGAGGCCCTGGGCCTCCCGCGTCCGTGGGACCAGCAGTGGTCGCTGCGGCTGCAGCAGGTCCTGGCCTTCGAGTCCGACCTCCTGGAGTACGACGACATCTTCGACGGCTCGCCGGTCATCGAGGCCAAGGTGAAGGCGCTGGTCGACGGCGCGAAGGCCGAGATCGACCGAGTGCAGGCGATGGGCGGCGCGATCGCCGCCGTCGACACCGGCTACATGAAGGAGGAGCTCGTCTCCTCCCACGCCCGCCGTCGCTCCGCGATCGAGGCCGGCGAGGAGATCATCGTCGGCGTCAACAAGTACGACACCACCGAGCCGTCGCCGCTGACCGCCAACCTCGACGAGGCCATCATGGCCGCCGACCCGAAGGCCGAGGAGGCCGCGCTGGCGTCGGTCGAGGCCTGGAAGGCGCAGCGCGACCAGGCCGAGGTCGCCGAGGCGCTCCGCCGTCTGGCAGAGGACGCCAAGGGCGGCACCAACCTGATGGAGGCCACCCTGGCCGCGGCCCGCGCCGGCGCGACCACGGGCGAGTGGGCCGGCACCCTGCGCGAGGTCTTCGGCGAGTTCCGTGCTCCGACCGGTGTCTCCGGCGCGGTCGGCGTGGCCGAGGCCGGCGCCGAGCTCACCGCGGTCCGCGAGAAGGTCAAGGCCACCGGCGACGAGCTCGGCGGACGCCTGCGCCTGCTGGTCGGCAAGCCCGGGCTCGACGGCCACTCCAACGGCGCCGAGCAGGTCGCCGTACGCGCGCGGGACGCGGGCTTCGAGGTCATCTACCAGGGCATCCGCCTCACGCCCGAGCAGATCGTCGCGGCCGCGGTCGCCGAGGACGTGCACTGCGTCGGCCTCTCGATCCTGTCCGGCTCGCACATGGAGCTCGTGCCGGCCGTGCTCGAGGGCCTCAAGGCCCAGGGCATGGAGGACGTCCCGGTCATCGTCGGCGGCATCATCCCCGACTCCGACGGCAGGAGGCTCGTCGAGATGGGCGTCGCGGCCGTCTACACGCCCAAGGACTTCGGACTGACCGAGATCATGGGCGGCATCGTCGACGTGATCCGCAAGGCCAACGGGCTCGCCTGACTGGTCAGGTACGACGCTCAGCCGGCGTCGATGATCCTCGCCAGCGAGTCCGCATCCCGGCCGACGACGGTGGTGCCGTCCGATGCGGTGATGATCGGGCGCTGGATCAGCCGGGGCTCGGCGGCCAGCGCGGTCAACCAGGCCGCATGCTCGTCGGCGGACCTCGTCGGGAGGGTCACGCCGAGCTTCTTGGCATCGGCGGTGCGGGCGATGTCCCAGGGCTCGAGTCCGAGCCGGGTGAGCACGTCCTCCAGCTCGCTCACCGTGGGCGGCTGGTCGAGGTAGCGGCGTACGACGTACTCGCTGCCGGCCGCGTCGAGCTCGGCGACGGCGGTGCGGCACTTGGAGCAGGCGGGGTTGAGCCAGATCTCGATCACCCGCTCAACCTAGCGGCGCGGTCAGGCGCGGCGGCGGTAGAGCCAGACGGCGAGCAGCCCGCCCATGACGAGACCGACCAGTCCGCCGTACGCCCCCGCTCCGTCGGTGCTGCTGCCCATCGCGCCGCCCAACAGGAGCCCTCCCGCTCCCAGCGCCAGGACCAGCAGGATCAGCGCGCAGTTGAAGAACATCTCGCGGAAGTAGGTCTTGGTGAACGACGCCTGCGTCGGCAGCGTCGCCGGCTCCACCGAGACGGTGGGCTCGTGCCGCCCGGTCTCGGCGGGCCGTGCCGCCGGGGCCGGGTCCGGCGGCACGCCGGGGGAGTCGAGCGGGATCGCCTTGACCACCGCCGCCACCGGGAGCGGCCCGTAGATGTGCGGGAACGTCTCCGAGCTCCCGGGCTCGCCGGGCTCCTCGACCACCGGTACGCCGAGCCGCTCGGTGTCGATCTGCAGCAGCACCATCGGGTCGGTGACGTCGGCGTAGACCGCCTCGCGGACCCGCGGCCACTGATCGCCCCTGCTGGCGTGGATGAACCCCTGCTCGGCGAGCGTCCTGCCCCGCGTCGAGATCAGGTACGTCCCGGATGCCTGCGCCGCCTCCCAGTCGGAGACGAGCGCGAGGTGGAAGATCGTGGCCACCCGCCGACCTTAGAGGTTGGTCGCGGAGGATCGGCGCATCGTCGGGCCCGGCGCCCCTAACCGAACGTTCGGTGAGAAGCGGGACTCTCACCGAACGTTCGGTTAGAGGGTGCGGGCGGCCCCGCACGCAGGTCGTGATGTCGCGCTGCTGTGCTGGAGGTAGAGCAACGCTCCGCGCTCGTCGACGTCGAGGTGGTTCGTCCACCTGCTGCTGAGACATTGCTAGAACAGGCGGTCCGTCGGATCGTCGAGGCCGCGGAGGACGTCGTAGTCGACGACGGCGCAGGCGATGCCGCGGTCCTCGGCGAGCACGCGGGCCTGGGGCTTGATCTCCTGGGCGGCGAAGACGCCCCGCACCGGGCCGCGCGAGATCAGCAGCGGATCGCGGTTGAGGAGCTCAAGGTAGCGGGTGAGCTGCTCGACCCCGTCGATCTCGCCACGACGCTTGATCTCGACGGCGACGGAGAGGCCGTCGGCGTCGCGGCACATGAGGTCGACGGGGCCGATGGGAGTGGGGAACTCGCGGCGTACCAGTGTCAGGCCGGGGGAGAGGGTCGCGGGGTGATCGGCGAGGAGCTCCTGGAGGTGCTTCTCGACGCCGTCCTTCTGCAGGCCGGGATCGACGCCGAGGTCGTGCGCGGAGTCGTGGAGGACCTCCTCGATGAGGATGCGCAGCGTGTCGGGGGCGGCGTTCTTCGCCGCCTTCGCGGTGACGGTCCACTCGATCGCCCCGTCGTCGTCGGTGCCCTCGACGACCGTGCACGGCGGGGACATCCAGTTCAACGGCTTGTAGGAGCCGCCGTCGGAGTGCACCAGCACCGATCCGTCCGCCTTGAGCATCAGCACGCGGGTCGCCATGGGCAGGTGGGCGGTCAGCCGCCCGGCGTAGTCGACCTGACAGCGCGCAACCACGATCCTCACGACGGGCGAGGCTACCGGGTGGCGTTCGTCTCGCCTGTTACCGGCCGGTAGCAAACCCTGCGGAGGGATGCGACACTTCCGCCATGCCAACGAGTGAGCAGATCTTCGACACCCTGGTCCTGCCGTACCTGAACCATGCGGTGCGGATGTACGAGGCCGACTACGCCTCGGTCGCCGACATCGACGCCGGCATGCGCTTCGGCTGCGGCTACCCCAAAGGCCCGCTGACCGTCATCGACGAGCTGGGTGCGGCCGCCGTGCGCGACAAGCTCGCCGCGCGGTTCGCCGAGACCAACGACCACCTGCACGAGCCCGCCGGTCTGCTGGACCGCCTCGCCATCGAGGGCGGCACCTTCGCCGACCTCGGTGCCGCCGCCGGCGCGACCACGCCCGAGCTCAAGCACGACATCGAGAAGGTCGGCGTCGTCGGCACCGGCACCATGGCGTCCGGCATCGTCCAGGTCTTCGCCCAGAGCGGGTACGACGTCGTCGTGATCGGTCGCTCCGAGGACAAGCTCGCCGGCGTGACGGCGTACATCGGCAAGAACCTCGACCGCGCCATCGCCAAGGGCAAGTCCACCGAGGACGACAAGGCCGCCGTGCTGGGCCGCGTCACCGGCGCGACCGCCCGCGACGCCCTCGCCGACGTCGACATCGTCGTGGAGGCCATCGCCGAGGACCTCGACATCAAGCTCGAGCTGTTCCGCGACCTCGACGGCATCTGCAAGCAGGGCGCGATCCTCGCGACCACCACCTCGAGCCTCCCGATCACCCAGCTCGGCGCCTGCACCGACCGCCCGGCCGACGTCATCGGCATGCACTTCTTCAACCCGGCGCCGGTCATGAAGCTGGTCGAGGTCGTCACCACCCCGGCCACCTCCGCCGACGTCGATGAGACCGTCAAGGCGCTCTGCGCGAAGGTCGGCAAGGTCGCGGTCTCCTGCGGCGACCGCGCGGGCTTCATCGTCAACTGCCTGCTGTTCCCCTACCTCAACGACGCGGTCAAGCTGGCCGAGTCCGGCGAGGACCTCGCCACCATCGACGCCGCCATCAAGGAGACCGCCGGCCTCCCGATGGGCCCGTTCGAGCTGCTCGACGTGGTCGGCAACGACGTGTCGCTGGCCATCCAGAAGGAGCTCTACGGCGAGTTCAAGGAGGAGGGCTTCGCCCCCGCCAAGACGCTCGAGGAGAAGGTCGCCGCCGGCGAGCTCGGCCGCAAGACCGGCAAGGGCTTCCACGACTACGCCAAGTAGTCTTCACGCGTGCAGCTTCACCACACGACCCTCGGCTCAGCCGGGGGTCGTGTGGTCTTCCTCCACGGCCTCTTCGGCCAGGGCCGCAACTGGACGACGATCGGCAGGGCGCTGTCGGACTCCCACCGCGTCACGCTCGTCGACCTGCCCCACCACGGCCGCTCGCCCTGGGCAGACCACTTCGACTACATCGAGGTGGCCGAGCAGGTCGCGGGGCTGCTGGACCCCGACGACCCGGCCGCGGTCGTCGGGCACTCGATGGGCGGCAAGGTCGCCATGCTGCTGGCCCTGCTCCACCCGGACCTCGTCGAGCGGCTGGTCGTCGCCGACATGTCGCCGGTGACGTACGACGCGGGCTCCGGCGGCTCGGGCGGCCTCGCGCGCTACGCACGGGCGATGCTCGACCTGGACCTCGGCGCGGTCGAGACCCGCGAGGACGCCGACCGCCTGCTCGCCCCCGAGGTCGAGGACGCGACGATCCGGTCCTTCCTGCTGCAGAACCTGCGCCGCGACTCCTCGTCCGCGAGCGGCTGGTCCTGGCAGCCGAACCTCGAGGTGCTCGAGCGCGACATGGCCGCGCTGGCGGCCTGGCCGGAGGACCGGCTGGCCGGGGTGGCGTCGTACGACGGACCGGTGCTGTGGATGGCGGGCGGCCGGTCCGGCTACGTCCGCGACGAGTACGCCGACGCGATGTCGCGCTGGTTCCCGCGCAACCGCAGGGTGGCGCTCAAGGAGGCCGGTCACTGGCTGCACTCCGAGCAGCCGGAGCTGTTCGTCGAGGTGCTGCGGCGCTTCCTCGCCTCCTAGCTCAACGCTGGTCCTGGCGCCGGACCACGACCTCCTTGAGGACCATCAGGACGGCCGCCGCCACGGGGATCGCGAGCATCGCACCCACGTCGCCGAGCAGCGCCGCGCCGACCATCGCCGCGATCACGATGACGGCTCCCGGCAGGTCGACGGACTTGCTCATCACGCGCGGGTAGATCAGGTAGTTCTCGACCTGCTGGTAGGCGATGTAGAAGACGATGCAGGCGATGCCGGTCGGGATGCTGGTCGCGAGGGCGATCGCGCACACGACGACCGCGGCGATGGTGGCGCCGATCATCGGGATGATGTCCACGAACGCCAGGGCGAGCGGGCTGATGCCCACGAGCGCCTCGTAGAACGTGAAGGCGACCAGTGCACCCGCACCGCCGACGAGCCCGATGAAGAAGGGCGAGCGCCGGTTGAACGGCTCGCCCTGGACGCCGTACGCCGACGCGGCCGCGTCGGGCGACGAGTCCGGCTCGTCGGCGGTGGTGCTCAACTCCTGGTCAGCTCTCGTCCTCGCTGAAGCCGGCCACGAGGTCGGCCAGCGAGGAGAGCTGGGCGGTGATCGCGTCGCGGCGCTTGGTGAGCCGCTGGAGCTCGGCACGCGTCGCGCTCGCCTGGCGCTCGGCCTCTGCGTCGCCGCTGGACGTCAGCGCGTCGGCCTGGGTGCGGGCGGAGGCCAGGACCTGCTCGGCCTCGTTGCGGGCGCGGCCGAGGATGCTCTCGGCCTCGGACTGGGCCGCGGCCCGGTTGGCGGTCGCCTGGCGCGATGCGTCCGCGGCACGCTCCTCGGCGGCGCGAGCGCGCTGCTCGGCCTCCTCGACCAGCTTGCGGGTCTCCGCGACCGCGCTCTTGTGGTGGTCGGTCGCCTCGCGCGCGAGCCGCTCCTTCTCCACGGCGAGCATCCGGCGAGCCTCCTGGACCTCGCGGTCGACCGCGGCACGGGCCTGCTCGACCTCGCGCTGCACCTCGCTGCGCAGCTCGCTGGCCTCCTGCTCGGCGGCCATGCGGAGCTGGTCTGCCTCGCGACGAGCACCGGCGAGGGTGTCGCCGGCCTCGCCCTTGGCCAGCGCACGCTCCTGCTCGGCGTCGGCAAGGAGCCGGCTGCGGTTCTCCTCCATCTCCGCACGGTGGGCGGCGCGCAGCTCGTCGGTGGCACGAGCGGCCTCCGCGCGGATGGACTTCGCGTCGCGGGTCGCCTGGTCGACGATCTCCGCGGCCTCGCGCTTGGCGTCCTGGCGGATCTCCGACGCCTCCTCCTCGGCGAGACGCAGCATGGCGCTCGCACGCCCGCCCAGGCCGGCGTACGACGGGTTGTCGCTCTCGGCGAGATCGCTCTTGAGCTTCTCGATCTCCTGCTCGAGCTCGATGACCCGCTTCTCCGACTCGTCCAGGCTCGCGCCCAGGGTGGCCTTCTCGCTGGAGATCTGGCGGATGTGGCGGTCGACCGCGGTCTTGTCGTAGCCGCCGCGGCGGACGAGCGGCAGGCTGCCGAGGGCGCTCGAGCTCGCCGCGGCCGCGCTCGCCGCGGACGCCGTGGGGGCGGCGGACGGCTGCGGACGGCTCGCGGGAGGCGTCGGAGTGCTCGGGGTCGCAGGCGTGGTGGGCGCGGCGGCCGGTTTGGCCGGAACGTCCTTCACGGCGGGGATGACCTGGGTGGGCTCGGTGTCGGTGGTCGCCTCGGAGCCCTCAGCGGCCTTGTCGGCCTCGTCCTCGGTGTCGGTCGGCTCGTTGTCGAAGATGGAAAGGCCCTGGTCGCTCATTGCTCGGTATAGCTCCATCCGGCTCGGGGTGCGGGATCTGCTGTGGGATCTGGTCAATGATCCCCGATAGATGCAGCAGATCCCACCCCGGACCGGGATGGGATCTGCTGATGTGAGGTGCTACGCGCTCCGGTCGCCGCCGAAGCTTGGATCAGATGCCTCGGAAGAGGTTGATCTTGTCGAGGTGCTGCTCGCGCATCTCGTTGTTCTTGACGCCCAGGCCCTCCTCGGGTGCGAGGCAGAGGACGCCGACCTTGCCCTGGTGCTTGTTGTGGTGCACGTCGAGGGCGGCCTGGCCGGTCTCCTCCAGCGAGTAGGTGCGCGACAGGGTCGGGTGGATCTTGCCCTGCGCGATGAGGCGGTTGGCCTCCCACGACTCGCGGTAGTTGGCGAAGTGGCTGGAGATGATGCGCTTGAGGTTCATCCACAGGTAGCGGTTGTCGTACTCGTGCATGTAGCCCGAGGTCGACGCGCACGTGGTGATGGTGCCGCCCTTGCGCGTGACGAAGACCGAGGCGCCGAAGGTCTCGCGGCCCGGATGCTCGAAGACGATGTCGATGTCCTCGCCGCCGGTCAGCTCGCGGATGGCCTTGCCCAGGCGCAGCCACTCCTTCGGGTTCTGCTCGGTGCCGTCCTCGTTCCAGAACTTGAAGTCCATCTCGGAGCGGTTGATGACCTTGTCGGCGCCCATGTTGCGCACGATCTGGGCCTTCTCCTCGTTGGAGACCACGCAGATCGGGTTCGCGCCGCCGTTGAGGGCGTACTGCGTGGCGAAGCCGCCGAGGCCGCCGGAGGCGCCCCAGATCAGCACGTTGTCGCCCTGCTTCATGTTGCCGCCGTTGGCGGAGACCAGCTGGCGGTAGGCGGTGCAGTTGACCAGACCCGGCGAAGCGGCCTCCTCCCACGTGAGGTGCTCGGGCTTGGGCATGAGCTGGTTGGCCTTGACCATCGCGACGTCGGCGAGACCGCCGAAGTTGGTCTCGAAGCCCCAGATGCGCTGGCTCGGGTCCATCATCGTGTCGTTGTGGCCGTCGGGGGCCTCGAGCTCGACGCTGAGGCAGTGGGCGACGACGCGGTCGCCGGCCTTCCACTTGGTCACGCCGGGGCCGGTGGCCAGCACGACGCCGGACAGGTCGGAGCCGACGATGTGGTAAGGCAGGTCGTGGCGCTTGGCGAGATCGGACTCCTTGCCGTAGCGCTCGAGGAAGCCGAACGTGGAGACGGGCTCGAAGATCGAGGTCCACACGGTGTTGTAGTTGATCGCGGAGGCCATGACGGCCACGAAGGCCTCGCCCGGGCCGAGCTCGGGCAGGGCGACCTCGTCGACGTGGAGGGACTTGCGCGGGTCCTTCTCCTTCGAGGGCACGCCCTCGAACATGTCGACCTCGTCCTTGTGGACGGTCACGGCTCGGTAGGACTCCGGAAGAGCCAGGTTGGCGAAGTCCGCCGAGGTGGTGCCATCTGCCTGGATGGCGTCGAGGATGTGCTGCACGGTCGTCGTCTCCCTGACCTCTGTGTGTTGACGGGGGTCCACGGGGCAGGCCCCGTGTGTGTGGCAATACGGCCGTCGCGCAGGTTACCGGTCGGTAACCGGTTCGCGAACCGATCGTGAGCGCCGTCTCATCGCCCGACCGTCATGCGGACGAGGGTGAGCGCCGCGGCTGCCGGGCCACGGGTGTCACCATAGGCCCGTGGTGGACCTGAATGCCGATGTGGGCGAGTCGTTCGGCCGGTGGACCCTCGGCGACGACGCCGCGCTCCTCCCGCACCTGACGTCGGCGAACGTGGCCTGCGGGTTCCACGCCGGCGATCCGCTGACGCTGCGTCGTACGGTCGCGATGTGCGTGTCGCACGGCGTGGTGATCGGCGCCCAGGTCGGCTACCGCGACCTCGCCGGCTTCGGCCGGCGCTTCATCGACCTCCCGGCGGCCGAGCTCACCGCCGACGTGCTCTACCAGCTCGGCGCGCTCGAGGGTCTGGCCCGCGTCGCCGGCGACCGGATCCGCTACGTCAAGCCCCACGGTGCGCTCTACCACGCAGTCAACGTCCGGCCCGAGCAGGCGCAGGCGGTCGTCGACGCCGTCGTGGAGTACGGCGGCCTGCCGGTCATGGGCATGCCCGACTCGCCGTTCCTCCTGGTGGCACAGGCCGCCGGGCTGCCCGTCGTCACCGAGGGCTTCGCCGACCGCGGTTACACGCCCGAGGGTGGACTGGTCCCGCGTGGCCGGCCCGGTGCCCTGCTCGACGACCCGGCCGCGGCCGCCGAGCAGGCGGTCCGGCTCGCGCCGTCGGTCGACTCGCTGTGCGTCCACGGTGACTCCCCGGGCGCCACCGACATCGCCGCCGCCATCCGTTCGGCGCTGGATGCCGAGGGCATCGAGGTCGCGGCTTTCGCATGATCCTCACAGTCCATCCGTACGGCGACCGGGCGCTGCTCGTGGAGCTCGCCGACGCCGAGGCGGTGGTGGTCCTCACCGACCACCTCCGCGGCGAGGAGGCGGTCGGCGAGCTGGTGGCGGACGTCGTACCGGCGGCTCGGTCGGTGCTGCTCGTCGCCCGGGCGGGGGTGGCGGTGGAGCGCCTGCGCGGGGTAGTCCCTGACGAAAAGCACCACATCTCGCCCGGAAGTGGTGCTTTTCGTCAGGGACTACCTCCCGTCGCCATCCCCGTGACGTACGACGGCCCGGACCTCGCCGAGGTGGCGGAGCTGACCGGTCTATCGGATTCGGAGGTCGTCGAGGCGCACGTCGGGAGCGAATGGCGGGTGGCGTTCGGCGGGTTCGCGCCCGGCTTCGCCTACCTGGTCGGGGGCGACACCCGGCTGCAGGTGCCGCGGCGAGAGACCCCGCGGACCCGTGTGCCGGCGGGCTCGGTCGGGCTCGCGGGGGAGTTCAGCGGCATCTATCCGCGGGAGTCGCCGGGCGGCTGGCGCCTGATCGGCCGGACCGACGCGGTGCTGTGGGACCTCGCTCGCGACGAGCCGGCCCTGCTAACCGCCGGCGCGACCGTCAGGTTCGAGGCCGTCGATGGGTGAGCTGGTCGTTCGCTCGGTCGGCGGCCCCGTGCTGGTGCAGGACGCCGGCCGGCCCGGGTACGCCGCGATCGGGGTCGGGGTCTCCGGCGCCGCCGACCTGGCGTCGTACGCACTGGGAAACCGGCTGGTCGGCAACCGGCCGGGCGCCGCAGCACTGGAGGTGGTGCTCGGCGGGCTGGAGGTTGAGGCGACGGCTACGACGTGGGTGACGGTCACCGGTGCGCCCGCCGCGCTGACGCTCGACGGCCGGCTGGAGCCGTCGGCGTCGGTCGTCGCGCTCCGGCCGGGTCAGCGGCTGGGTGTCGGCGTCCCGGCGTCCGGCCTGCGCTGCTACCTCGCGGTCCGCGGCGGCATCGCGGTCGCGCCGGTCCTGGGCTCTCGCTCGCGTGACACCCTCTCGGCCCTCGGCCCCGAGCCGGTGACGCCCGGCGCCCGCCTGCCGGTGGGGGACGAGGTCGCCGAGGACCTGCGGGTCGACGCGGTCCCGCCGTCGACGTACGACGACGCCCCGGTGCTCCGGGTGGTCCCCGGCCCGCGAGCTGGCTGGATCAGCGACCCGGACGCGCTCGTGCGGACGCGCTGGACGGTCGGCCCGGACAGCGACCGCGTCGCGCTGCGGCTGACCGGCGGACGCCTCGAGCGCCGGGACCCCGACCGCCAGCTCCCGAGCGAGGGGCTGACCCGCGGAGCGATCCAGGTGCCGCCGGGCGGCGAGCCGATCGTCTTCGGTGCCGACCACCCGGTGACCGGCGGCTACCCGGTCGTGGGCGTCGTGGTCTCGAACGACACCGACCGTCTCGCCCAGCTCAGGCCGGGGGAGACGGTCGGGTTCAGGTGGCAATGACAGTTTCACCGGCTGGCCGGTGAAACTGTCACTGGGACGACAAACCTTCCTCGTCCCAGTGACACATTCACCGGCCAGCCGGTGAAACTGTCAGGTCAGTGCGCGCCGCCCACAGCCGGCTCGACCAGCTCGACGAGCACGCCGCCGGCGTCCTTCGGGTGGATGAAGTTGACCCGGCTGTTCGAAGTGCCGCGCTTCGGGGCGTCGTACAGCAGGCGGAGGCCGCGGTCGCGCAGCGTCGCGCAGACCTGGTCGATGTCGGCGACACGGTAGGCGAGCTGCTGGAGGCCCGGGCCGCTGCGGTCGAGGAACTTGGCGATGGTGCTGTCGGGGGAGAGGGGCGCGAGCAGCTGGATGCAGGAGTCGGTGTCGCCGACGCGGACCATCGCCTCGCGAACGCCCTGCTCCTCGTTCGTCTCCTCGTGCGCCAACGTCATGCCGTACTTCTCGCTGTAGAAGGCGATCGCCTCGTCCAGGTCCGGCACGGCCACGCCGACGTGGTCGATCGCGGTGAACAGGTGCTGGGGGAGGCCCTCGGTCGTCGTCATGGCGACTAGTCTTGCACCGAGCGGTGTGTGAGCAGAGCCTCATCCCTGCGGCCGTGGACCCGGTTCCACAGGTAGCTACCGGTGAGTAGGGTCGAGCAACCTCACACGTCGCCGCACAGTTGCGTCGAAACACGGAAGGCACCGCATGTCTGAGAACCCGAGCGTCATCGTCGCCGGAGCGCGCACCCCGATCGGCCGCCTGATGGGAGGCCTCGCCTCGCTGTCCGCCGCGGACCTCGGCTCGGTCGCCATCAAGGGCGCGCTGGAGAAGAGCGGCGTGGCCGCCGACAAGGTCGACTACGTGATCATGGGCCAGGTCATCCAGGCCGGTGCCGGCCAGAACCCGGCCCGCATGGCCGCCACCAACGCCGGCATCCCGATGGGCGTGCCGACCATCACCATCAACAAGGTCTGCCTGTCGGGCCTGAACGCGATCGCGCTGGCCGACCAGCTCGTCCGTGCCGGTGAGGTCGACGTCGTCGTCGCGGGCGGCATGGAGTCGATGACCCAGGCCCCGCACCTGCTCCCCAACTCGCGCGCCGGCTTCAAGTTCGGCGACACCGCGCTGGTCGACTCGATGGCGTACGACGCCCTCTACGACCAGTTCACCAAGCAGGCGATGATCAACCTGACCGATGGCTGCAACGCCGCCACCGACAAGTTCTCCCGCGAGGAGCAGGACACCTTCGCCGCCCAGTCGCACCAGCGTGCGGCCGCCGCGCAGAAGAACGGCGTCTTCGACGACGAGATCGTCCCGGTCACCATCTCCTCGCGCCGCGGCGACGTGGTCGTCTCCGAGGACGAGGGCGTCCGTGCCGACACCACCGCCGAGTCGCTCGCCGGTCTCCGCCCGGTCAGCAAGGAGGGCACCATCACCGCCGGCTCGGCCTCGCAGATCTCCGACGGCGCCTGCGCCGTGGTCGTGATGAGCAAGGCCAAGGCCGAGGAGCTCGGCATCGAGTACCTCGCCGAGATCGGCGCGCACGGCATGGTCGCGGGCCCCGACTCCAGCCTTCAGCTGCAGCCGGCCAACGCCACCGCCAAGGCCCTCGAGAAGGAGGGCATCAGCGCCTCCGACCTCGACCTGGTCGAGTTCAACGAGGCCTTCGCGGCCGTCGGCATCGCCTCGGCCCGCGCGCTCGGCATCGACGACGAGAAGGTCAACGTCAACGGCGGCGCCATCGCGCTCGGTCACCCGGTCGGCATGTCCGGCGCCCGCGTGGTGCTCCACCTCGCCAACGAGCTCAAGCGCCGCGGCGGTGGCACCGGTGCCGCCGCCCTGTGCGGTGGCGGCGGCCAGGGCGACGCCCTGATCGTGCGCGTGCCGAAGGCCTGATGGCGCAGAACGTCTCCGGGAACGGCCGTCGCGGGATCACCGCGGCGGCCGTTCCTGACATCGTGGCCAAGGCGCGCGAGGGTGATGCTCGCTCCGTCGGCCGGCTGGTCTCGCTCGTCGAGGACGAGTCGGCGCTGCTGCCCGACCTGATGCGCGCCCTCGCGCCGTACGCCGGCTCGGCGCACGTTGTGGGTCTGACCGGCGCTCCCGGCGTCGGCAAGTCGACCTCCACCAACGCGCTGGTCGGCGAGCTGCGCAGACGCGAGCTGCGCGTGGCCGTGCTCGCCGTCGACCCGTCCTCGCCGTTCTCCGGCGGTGCGCTGCTGGGCGACCGGATCCGGATGGGCGACCACGTGCTCGACCCGGGCGTCTTCATCCGGTCGATGGCCGCGCGCGGTCACCTCGGCGGGCTGTCGCTGGCCGCGCCGCAGGCGATGCGGGTGCTCGACGCGTGCGGCTTCGACGTCGTGCTGGTCGAGACGGTCGGGGTCGGCCAGAGCGAGGTCGAGATCGCCGGCCTCGCCGACTCCACGGTCGTGCTGCTCGCGCCCGGCATGGGCGACGGCATCCAGGCCGCCAAGGCCGGCATCCTGGAGATCGGCGACCTGTACGTCGTCAACAAGGCCGACCGCGACGGCGCGACGAAGGTACGCCGCGACCTCCGCTCGATGCTCGGCCACGCCGACCGTCGCGAGGGCGCGTGGAAGCCGCCGGTGCTGCTCACGGCGGCATCGACCTCCACCGGGGTGGAGGAGGTCGTGGACGCGCTGATCGAGCACCGCGACTGGCTCGTCTCCACCGGCGAGGGCGGGCGTCGTCGTACCCGCCGCGCGCGCGAGGAGATCGAGGCGCTCGCGCTCACCACGATGCGTCGTCGGTGGACGACCGCGGGGCGGACCGATCGCCTCGACGAGCTGGCTCGGGCCGTCGTCGAGGG
>WQZX01000052.1 GCA_009780515.1 Nocardioidaceae bacterium
CACCTCCGCGCGACGATGCCCGCGGCGCTCGTGCCCAGGCTCGCGGTGGTCGACGACATCCCGACCCGCACGTCCGGCAAGGTCGACCGGGACGCGCTGCCCTGGCCGCTGACGACGACCGACCCCGAGGCGGCCGGGCTGCACGGCACCCGGGCACGCGTCGCCGAGGTCTGGGAGCAGGCGATCGGCGCGGCGCCGACCGGCCCGGGCGACGACTTCTTCGACCTGGGCGGCGGCAGCCTGACCGCCGCCCAGGTCGTCACCATGCTGCGCGCGGACTATCCCGAGCTCGTCGTGGCCGACCTCTACGAGCACTCCACGGTGGAGAGCCTCGGCGACTACCTCGACCGGCTCGGCCCCACCACGATGGCCGAGCAGGACCGGGACGTCGCGCCGATCCCGCTCAAGACCCAGCTCGGCCAGACGCTCGCGGTGCCGCTGCTGCGCCTGCTCGCCGTGCCGCGGCTCGCGACGTGGACCTTCGTCGCCGCCCGGGCCGTGCACGACCTCCGCCATGCGGACTGGCTGCCGGCCGTGCCGTGGTGGCTGCTGGCCGTCGCGCTGGTGGTCTTCGTCAGCCCTTGGGGACGGATGGTCCTGTCGGCCGGCCTGATCCGTCTCGTCCTCGCCGGCGTCGGCCCGGGCTCCTACCCCCGCGGCGGCAAGGTGCACCTGCGGCTGTGGGCGGCCGAGCGGATCGGCGACGAGCTGGGTGCGACGGCGCTGACCGGTGCGCCGTACATGACCTGGTACGCCCGCCTCCTCGGCGCCCGGATCGGCCGCCACACCGACCTCCACTCCATCCCACCGGTCACCGGCCTGCTCCGCGTGGGCGCGGGTGCGTCGATCGAGCCGGAGGTCGACATCTCCGGCCACTGGGTCGACGGCGACCGGCTGGTCGTCGGCAAGGTGCGGATCGGCAGGCGCGCCCGCGTCGGCACCCGCTCGATGCTCTGCCCGGGCGCCCGGATCGGCGACGACGCCGAGATCGCACCGGGGTCGGCGGTGTTCGGCGAGGTGCCCGACCGGGAGTTCTGGTCGGGTGCACCCGCCTCCCGCGCGTCCTCGGCGGCCCGCGGCCCGTGGGCCGAGCGGCCGGCGTCCAGTCGCGTCTGGGTCCTCGTGTACGCCGCCGTGGCGGCTCTCCTCGGATCGCTGCCCGCGATCGCCGTGGCGATCGTGGGCGCGATCGCCCTCGCGGCCGGCGGACCCGGCGACGGCATCGGCGGCCTGGCTCGGACCGCGGCGGTGTGGCTGGTGCCCGGCACGCTGCTCGGCGCGGTCGTGCTCGCGTGGCTGGTCGTGCTCGTCGTACGGCTGATGGGCGCGGGCATGGAGGCCGGCGCACACCCGGTGCGCAGCCTCGGGGCGCTGCGGGTGTGGGCGACGATGCGGGTGCTCGACGAGGCCCGCACCTGGCTGTTCCCGCTCTACAGCTCGCAGCTGACCCCGCACTGGCTCCGCCTGCTCGGCGCCCGGATCGGCAAGGACGTCGAGGCGTCCACGGTGCTGATGATCCCGTCGCTCACGCAGGTCAACGACCTCGCGTTCCTCGCCGACGACACCCTCATCGGCGGCTACGAGCTCGGCGGCGGCTGGCTGCGGGCCGAGCGCGTCAAGGTCGGCAAGCGCGCGTTCGTCGGCAACTCCGCGATGGCGGCGCCGGGCCGCAAGGTGCCCAAGCGCTCGCTCGTCGCCGTCTTGTCGCTGGCCCCCAACCGCAAGGCGATCTCCGCGGGCGCGAGCTGGCTGGGCAGCCCGCCGTCGGTGCTGCGGCGTACCGAGCAGGAGAGCGCGGACGAGCGCACCTACGCCCCGCCGCTGCGACTCAAGGTCGCCCGCGGCTGCTGGGAGCTCGCGCGCGTCGTACCCGTCGCGCTCTCGGTCGCCCTGTACGCCGGCGTGGTGCTCGCGACGATCGCGGCCGCCGGTCGCGGCGGGGTGCGCAACGGCGTCCTCGCCGTCGCGACGCTCGGGCTGTCGCTGGTCCTGGCCGGCATGGTCGCGGCGCTGGTCGCCGTGGCCGCGAAGTGGCTGCTGGTCGGCAGGGTGCGGGTGGGGAGCCATCCGCTGTGGAGCTCGTTCGTGTGGCGCAACGAGCTGGCCGACACGTTCGTGGAGTCGGTCGCGACGCCGTGGTTCGCCGGCCTGGCGACGGGGTCGCCGCTGCTGAGCCTCTGGTTCCGCGCGATGGGCGCCCGCATCGGCCGGGGCGTGTGGTGCGAGACCTACTGGCTGCCCGAGCCGGACCTCGTCGACCTCGGTGCCGGCTCCACGGTCAACCAGGGCAGCGTCGTGCAGACGCATCTCTTCCACGACCGCCTGCTCGCCACCGACTCCGTGCGGGTACGACGCGGCGCGACCCTCGGACCCAACTCGGTGATCCTGCCCGCGGCGGTCGTGGGGCGGCACGCTACGGTCGGGCCGGTCTCGCTGGTGATGCGGGGCGAGACCGTGCCCGACAAGACCCGGTGGATCGGCAACCCGATCGCTCCCTGGGCCGACGAGGAGTGACCAAGCCGATGCTGCCGACCGCCGACGACTACCTGCCCGGTCACGGCGACCGCTCGTTCTCGGTGCGCCACTACGACCTCGAGATCGGCTACTCCGTCGACGGCAACCGGCTCGATGCCACCGCGACGCTCGACATCGAGACGCTGGAGGCGACCCGGCGGCTGGTGCTCGACCTCGCCGGGCTCAAGGTCGCGAAGGTCCGCTTGGCGGGCGCGAGGCTGAGGAAGTTCGCCACCCGTCAGGACCGCCTCGTCATCGACCTCGTCGACGGCGTGCCCGAGAGCAGCGAGATCACCGCGACGATCCGCTACTCCGGCAACCCGCGGCCGACGATCGACAAGCACCACGGCGACGCCGGTTGGGAGGAGCTGACCGACGGCGCGATCGTCGCCGCCCAGCCGCACGGCTCGCCGACGTGGTTCCCCTGCAACGACCGGCCCGACGACAAGGCGACCTACCGCATCGAGCTGACGGCTCCGGCGGGCTACCACGTCGTCTCCAACGGAGAGCTGACCTCGCGCAGGCGCGGCGGCAGCCACGAGACCTGGGTCTACGAGATGGACCGGCCCATGGCGACGTACCTCGCGACCGTGCAGATCGGTCGGTACGTCGTGCACGAGCACGCCGACACCCCGACCCCGGTCCGCACCGTCGCGCCCGACGACGTCGACCTCACCGGCTGCTTCGACCGCCAGCCGTCGATGATGGACTGCTTCACCGACCTCTTCGGCCCCTACCCGTTCGGCTCCTACACGGCCGTCGTCACCGCCGACGACCTCGAGATCCCGCTCGAGAGCCAGAGCCTCGCGACGTTCGGCGCCAACTACTGCGACGACGACTGGTCGAAGGTCCGGCTGATCGCGCACGAGATGGCGCACCAGTGGTTCGGCAACGCGGTCACGCTCGCGCGCTGGCAGGACATCTGGCTGCACGAGGGCTTCGCCTGCTACTCCGAGTGGCTCTACTCCGAGGCCGCCGAAGGTCCGCGCAGCTGCGAGGAGTGGGCCCGGCACCACTACGACCGGCTCGCCGAGCAGGACCAGGACGTCGTGCTCGCCGACCCCGGGCCGAGCGACCTCTTCGACGACCGCGTCTACAAGCGCGGCGCCCTCGCGCTCCATGCGCTCCGCAAGGCGGTCGGCGAGGACGAGTTCGGAGACCTGCTCCCCGCCTGGGTCGAGGAGTACGCCGGCCGCTCGGTCACCACCGAGGACTTCCTGTCCTTCGCCGCCACCCGCACCGGTCGCGACGTCGCCGAGGTCCTCGCCCCGTGGCTCTACGACGCCGACCTGCCGGCGTACCCGGTGTGACCGGGTCGCTGCGGGCATAGTGTGCGCATGCGCCTCACGCCCTTCCGGGCCTTCGACTGGAGTCTCCGCTCCTGCGGCCTCCACGGTCATGTGACCTACCGTCCGACCGAGGAGGCGCTGGCCGCGCGGCTGCAGACCGACACGGCGGCAGGGGAGGCCTGGCGCTGCCTGCGCTGCGAGTCGTTCGTGGTCGGCCCGCCGGCCCACAGCGGGCCGGCGGCGGACGCGCCGATCGTGCTGCGGGGCCGGGCGCTGCGCGACGCGGCGATCCTGCGCCTGCTCGCGACCGAGCGCGGCATCCGCGGCGTGCTGCTGGTGGCGCTGGCCTACGGCATCCACCGCTTCGACGGCGCCGAGGGGTCGCTGCACCGACTCTTCGAGCGGTACCTCCCGACCCTCAAGCCGCTCGCCGACAAGCTGGGCGTCGACCTCCAGACCACCGGTCCGGTGAAGCTGATCGAGAAGGCGCTCAGCCTGCACCACTCGACCCTGATCTGGGTGACCCTCGGCGTCCTCGCCTACGGCGTCCTGCAGCTCACCGAGGCCACCGGGTTGTGGCTGATGAAGCGCTGGGGCGAGTACGTCGCCGTCGTCGGCACCTCGCTGTTCGTGCCGCTGGAGGTGTACGAGATGGTCGACGGCTTCACCTGGCTCAAGCTGGCGGCCTTCGTGGTCAACGTCGCCGCGGTCGCCTACCTGCTCTGGTCCAAGCGGCTCTTCGGGATCCGTGGCGGGCACGCGGCCTTCGAGGCCGAGCGGCACGCCGAGTCGCTGCTCGAGATCGAGCACGCCGCCCTGCAGGCCGACTGACCGGGCCGGCCTCAGACCGGCAGGCCCAGGCCGCGCAGGTCGTGACGCAGCGTGGCCGCGTCGGTGAACCGCAGCGCCCGCATGCCGATCCGGTCCGCGGCCGCGACGTTGGGCAGGCTGTCGTCGACGAACGCCGTCCGATCGGGCTGCAGCCCGATCCGCTCCAGCGCGATCCGGTAGATCGCCTCGTCCGGCTTGGCGATCCCCTCGACGCCCGAGACCACCACGTCGTCGAGCGCCCCCAGCACGTCGTACGACGCGGGCGCGTGGGGATAGAGCTCGCGCGACCAGTTGGTCAGCCCCACCTGCGGCACCCCGTGGGCGTGCAGCTCGCGGATGAGCTCGTGAGTCCCGGCGACGGGTCCGGCGAGGGACCGCGGGAAGTTGTCGACGTACGCGCGAGCGTGGGGCAGCCACCGCGGCGTCGTACGGGCGACCTCGTCGAGGGCGTCGGACCAGTCGCGCCCGGCGTCGCAGGCGTGGTTCCAGGCGGCGAAGTCGAAGCCGTCCAGGAAGCGCCGGGCCTCGTCCGCGCCCACGCCGGCCGCCACCGCGGCGTGCGGGTCCCAGGCGATGAGCACGTTGCCCACGTCCCAGACGACCCCCTCAGCACGAGGGCTCAGGCCCAGCGCTCCTCACGCGGGGTGAAGGTCAGCTGCCGGTCGCCGGTGTAGATCTGCTTCGGCCGGGCGATCTTCTGCTCCTTGTCGGTGGTGAGCTCCAGCCACTGCGCCAGCCAGCCGGGGGTGCGGCCGATGGCGAACAGGACGGTGAACATCTCCGGCGGGAACTGCAGCGCCTCGTAGATGAGGCCGGAGTAGAAGTCGACGTTCGGGTAGAGCTTGCGCTTGACGAAGTAGTCGTCCTCGAGCGCGATCTTCTCCAGCTCCTGGGCGACCTCGAGCAGCGGGTTGACCCCGGTGACCTCGAAGACGTCGTCGCACGCCTTCTTGATGATCTTGGCCCGCGGGTCGTAGTTCTTGTAGACGCGGTGGCCGAAGCCCATCAGCCGCTCGTCGCCGTTCTTCACGCCCTCGATGAACTCGGGGATCTTGTCCTTGGAGCCGATGCGCCGCAGCATCTTCAGCACGGCCTCGTTGGCGCCGCCGTGCAGCGGGCCGTAGAGCGCGCCCACGCCGGCCGCGACGGCCGAGTAGGGGTCGACCTGCGAGGAGCCGACCGAGCGCACGGCGTTGGCCGAGCAGTTCTGCTCGTGGTCGGCGTGCAGGATGAAGAGGGTGTCCAGAGCCTTGGCGATGCGCGGGTCGGCCTCGTAGCGGGACTCGCTCATCTTGAACAGCATCGAGAGGAAGTTCTCGGTGTAGGACAGCTCGTTGTCGGGATAGATGTAGGGCTTGCCCTGCGCGTGGCGGAAGGCCCAGGCGCCGAGCGTCGGCATCTTGGCGATCATCCGCACGATCTGCAGGTGGCGGTTGTCCGCGTCGGCGATGTTCGCCGACTCCGGGTAGAAGGTGGACAGCGCGCCCACCGAGGCCATCAGCATGCCCATCGGGTGGGAGTCGTAGCGGAAGCCCTGCATGAAGCCCTTGACGTTCTCGTGCACGAAGGTGTGGAAGGTGATCTCGTGCACCCAGGCCTCGTACTGCTCCCTGGTGGGCAGCTCGCCGTAGATGAGCAGGTAGGCGACCTCGAGGAAGGTCGACTTCTCCGCGAGCTCCTCGATGGGGTAGCCGCGGTACTCGAGGATGCCCTTGTCGCCGTCGATGAACGTCACCGAGCTGCGGCAGGAGGCGGTGTTGACGAACCCCGGGTCGTAGGTGGCCAGACCCGGCGCGTCGTCCTCCGTCTTGATCTGGCCCAGATCGGCGGCGCGGATGGTGCCGTCGACGATCGGGATCTCGTACTCCGCTCCGGTGCGGTTGTCGCGTACGGTCAGAGAGTCAGTCACGTCTGCCACCGTAGTCGGCAGGGTCACAGGGGTTAACCCGGTGTCCCGAAGGGTGGCGGAGGCAGGCGCCACCCTCCAGGACAACGATCAGCAGGAGTGGTAGCTGCGGGCGATGGTGTAGCTCTTGCCGCTCTTCTTGACCACGGCCTCGAGGTTGACCGCGGTGGTCCTCGGTACGGCGACCGCGACGGTCTTGGAGGTGGGCCGGTTGAGGGAGGCCTTGCGTGAGCCGTTGACGTAGAGGCTGACGCTGGAGGCACCCTTGATCTTGCTGGTGAGGCGTACGGCGGCCTTGGCCGTGGAGCAGGTCAGGCCCGAGGGCATGGTGACCATGGAGCGGGCCGTGCTCGTCCCGGTCTCGCCGGCGACGGCGCTGCCCGGCGAGACGAAGGAGAGCTTCACCGTGCTGGTGCTCGACGCCGTCTGCAGCCCCGACGCCTCGCTCGCGACGGACGCGGACAACATCTGCAGGCCGTAGGTGCCGGGCGTGATGTAGAGCCACTCGCTCCTGGAGATGTCGCGCGTGCTCAGGGAGATGTCGTAGCTGCCGGACGAGATCGCACCGCTGGTGTCGGGCATGAGGAGTACGCCGCCCTCGCGCGCGCCGGTACCGGTGGCGGTCACCTGGATGTGCATCCACGCCGCCTTCGTGCGGGTGAAGCTCGGCGACGTCTGGATGCCGGCCGAGGCGCTCAGCGGGGTGCTGGTCCCGGTGAAGCAGGTGCTCGCCGAGCCCTTGGCCGCCGAGATCGAGGCCCGGCTCGTGCCGGTGAGGCTCAGCGACGTGAGGTCGCCGTTCGAGACCGTCGAGCGGATCGTCTCCTTCTCACTGCCGGTGAAGGTGACGACGTCGGTCGGATCGGTGCCGGTCGCGGTCTGGGTGTAGCTGTAGCTCCTCGTCACGCTCTGGCCGTCGGTGTAGTCGGCCGTGATCGGGGTCGGTGCGGTGGAGAACGTGCAGCTGCCCCCGGTGCTGGCCGAGCCGCTGAGGTTCAGCGTGCCGGAGCTGAGGACGGCGGCGTTGGCCGGCGCAGCCAGGCACAGCGTCGTGACGATGCCGGCGATCGATGCGCCGACGGCAAGATTCCGGATGGGGCCCATGGGGCGCGGCCAGTCCGAGCGCGGCGGTGTGCCGGCGACCGTGGCGGTCGCGAGCAGGAGGCGGAGCGGTCTCATCTTCGGTCCTTTCGGGGCTCGCCCGAGCGGCCGGTATGGGGTGGGTCCCGAGAGGTGGTCGTGCTGGGATCGATGCAATCCCTGAACGTTGGACGGCGCAAGCACTTTCGCCGGATACGCTCGGACTTTCACCCGGTCGCCCGACGGCCACCCGCGTCGCGGGGGAGCGCACCGTGATTTGTCCGGCGGCACGCCGCCGCCGTACTCTTCTCGACGCGTCTCCTGCCGCTCTCGCACGCGGGGGCAGTCTCCGAGCTGAAGCCCGGAGCAGTGTTCGTCAGAAGGCGCCTCGGCCGGGATCACCTGGCCGGGTCCGACACGAACGAAATGGATCTTCCATGCGTACGTATGCCCCGAAGCCGGCTGACGTCGAGCGTCAGTGGCTCGTGATCGACGCGACCGACGTCGTGCTCGGTCGCCTCGCCGTGACCGCCTCGAACCTCCTGCGTGGCAAGCACAAGCCGATCTTCGCGCCCAACGCGGACACCGGCGACTACGTCATCATCATCAACGCGGAGAAGGTCGCCCTCTCGGGCGCCAAGCGCGAGAAGAAGATGGTCTACCGCCACTCCGGCTTCCCGGGTGGTCTCACCGCCACCCCGATCGGCCAGGTCATCGACAAGGACGCCCGCAAGGCCGTCGAGAAGGCCGTCTGGGGCATGCTGCCGAAGAACCGACTCGGTCGCCAGATGATCAAGAAGCTGAAGGTCTACAACGGCCCGGCCCACCCCCACGAGGCCCAGAAGGCCGTTCCGTTCGAGATCAAGCAGATCTCCCAGTAATCGACTTCGAGGATCACGAGATGACTGAGAACAGCACCGAGGTCGAGGAGACCTTCGAGACCAACGAGCAGGGCGTCAGCTACACCAGCGAGTCGTCCGCCTCCGCCGACACCCCGGCCCGCCCGGCGACCATCGCCCCCGGCGCGGCCACCGGCCGCCGCAAGGAGGCCGTCGCCCGCGTCCGCATCGTGCCCGGCACCGGCAAGTGGACCATCAACGGTCGCGAGATCGAGGACTACTTCCCGAACAAGCTGCACCAGCAGGTCGTCAACGAGCCCTTCGCGGCTCTCGGCCTCGAGGGCCGTTTCGACGTGATCGCCCGCATCCACGGCGGCGGCATCACCGGCCAGGCCGGTGCGCTGCGCCTCGGCGTGGCCCGCGCGCTGAACGGCGTCGACGTCGAGGCCAACCGCCCGTCGCTGAAGAAGGCCGGGCTGCTCACGCGTGACGCCCGTGCCACCGAGCGCAAGAAGGCCGGCCTCAAGAAGGCCCGTAAGGCTCCCCAGTACTCCAAGCGCTGATCCTGCGCGACGCAGAGCACTGGGCAACGGGGTCACGTCCATCCGGACGTGGCCCCGTTGTGCTTGTCTTGAACATCGCTTCACCTGCTGCACCCAAGGAGTGACGTGCCACGCATCTTCGGGACCGACGGGGTCCGCGGTCTGGCCAACGGCGAGCTGACCGCCGAGCTCGCCCTCAGGCTGGGCGAGGCAGCGGCGCGGGTGCTCGTCGAGCACAGCCACGGCCGCCGGCCGACCGCCGTCGTCGGCCGGGACACCCGGATCTCCGGTGAGTTCCTCGGCCACGCGATCATCGCCGGCCTCACCTCCGCCGGGGTCGACGTGCTCGACCTCGGCGTGCTTCCCACCCCCGGGGTGGCCCACCTGACCGCTGCCCTCGAGGCCGACATGGGTGTCGTGATCAGCGCGTCGCACAACCCGATGCCCGACAACGGCATCAAGTTCCTCGCCCGCGGGGGTCGCAAGCTCGACGACGCGGTCGAGGACGAGATCGAGGCCCACCTCGGCCAGGACTGGCAGCGGCCGACGGGTGCCGCGGTCGGCCGGGTGACGCCGTACCTCCCGGCCGTCGCGGAGTACGCCGCCCACCTGCTCGCGACGCTCGACGACCCGGCCGGCAAGCCGCTGGCCGGGCTGAGGGTCGTGCTCGACTGCGCCCACGGCGCGGCCAGCGTGGTCGGCCCCGAGGCGCTCGCCGACGCGGGTGCCGAGGTCCACGTCATCGGTGCGGCGCCCGACGGGCTCAACATCAACGACGGCGTCGGCTCCACGCACCTCGAGCCGCTGTGCGCGGCGGTCCTCGAGCACGACGCCCACGTCGGGATCGCCGTCGACGGCGACGCCGACCGCTGCCTCGCCGTCGACCACACCGGTGAGGTCGTCGACGGCGACCAGATCATGGCGATCCTCGCCCTCGCGCTGAAGGAGCGGGGCACGCTCGCCGCGGACACCCTCGTCGCGACGGTGATGAGCAACCTCGGCATGCTGCAGGCGCTCGACGCCGCCGGCATCGAGGTGGTCCAGACCGCCGTCGGCGACCGCTACGTCCTGGAGTCGATGCGCAGCGGCGGGTTCGTGCTCGGCGGCGAGCAGTCCGGCCACGTCATCATGAGCGCCCACGCCACCACCGGCGACGGACTGCTCACCGCGCTGCAGGTCCTGCAGCAGGTGGCCTCGTCCGGGCGGACCCTGCGCGACCTCGCCTCGGTGATGACCCGGCTCCCGCAGGTCCTCGTCAACGTCGAGGGTGTCGACAAGGCCCGCTGCGACGACGAGGTCCTGCTGGCCGCCGTCGGCGAGGCCGAGGCCGCACTGGCCGGCAGCGGTCGCGTCCTGCTCCGCCCCTCCGGCACCGAGCCGCTCGTGCGGGTGATGGTGGAGGCCCCGACCGCCGAGCAGGCGCAGGCCGTCGCCGAGGACCTCGCCGCCGTCGTGCGCGAGCGGCTCGCGCTCTGCTGAGCGGGCTGCTGCAACACGTCGTTGGGCGACCTGGTTGGTCGTCTGCGGCTGTAGTACGTCGTTGCAGCGACGTAGGACAGCAGCGGACAGCGTGTTACATCCCCGCCGTCGCCCGCGGCAGCCGCCTCAGATCTTCCTGACCCGCACGTAGCGGACCGAGTGGTCGGCCTCCTTGCGGAGGACCAGGCGGGCGCGGGAGCGGGTCGGCAGGACGTTCTGCTCGAGGTTGGGGCCGTTGATGGTGTCCCAGATGCGGCGGGCCTCGTCCACGGCGGTGTCGTGGGAGAGGGCGGCGTACTTGCCGAAGTAGGAGTTCGGGTCGCGGAAGGCCGTCTCGCGCAGCCGCAGGAAGCGGTCGACGTACCACTCGCGGATGTCGGGGACGGCGGCGTCGACGAAGATCGAGAAGTCGAAGAAGTCCGAGATCGCCAGGCCCGTGCGACCGTCGGCCTGCGTGCGGGCGGGCTGCAGGACGTTGAGGCCCTCGATGATCACGATGTCGGGGCTTTGGATCGTGATCCTCTCGTCGGGCAGGACGTCGTAGACGAGGTGGGAGTAGACCGGCGCCTCGACCTCCTCCTTGCCCGACTTGATGTCGACGACGAACCTCATCAGCGCCCGGCGGTCGTAGGACTCCGGGAAGCCCTTGCGCTCCATCAGCCCGCGCTTGGCGAGCTCGGCGTTGGGGAGCAGGAAGCCGTCGGTTGTGACCAGCGCGACCTTCGGGTGCTGCGGCCAGCGCGCCAGCATCTGCTGCAGCACGCGGGCGCTGGTCGACTTGCCGACCGCGACCGAGCCGGCCAGGCCGATGACGAACGGCGTGCGCGGGGGAGTGCGGCCGTGCAGGAACGACTCCTGCGCGTGGTGGAGGTCGCGCGCCGACTCGACGTACAGGCTGAGCATGCGCGACAGGGGCAGGTAGACCTCGATGACCTCCCGGAGGTCGAGCGCGTCGCCCAGGCCGCGCAGCTTCGCGATCTCCTCGGAGGTGATCGGGCTCTCCGTCTCGGAGGCCAGCGCGGCCCACGTGGCGCGGTCCAGCTCGACGTACGGCGAGGCCTCGCGATGGTGCTCGCCATTGCTCCCGGTGACCGCGGAGACGCCGCGGCCGGGAGTGAGATCGGCGGAGGCGCCGGTCGACATGGCGACGATTGTTCCAGGGTGGCTCGTCGCGGCGGGGATCAGGGCATCCGGCACGTACAGTTGGCGGCTATGTGCGGGATCGTCGGGTACGTCGGTGAGCGGCAGGCTCAGGACGTCGTTCTGGGTGGCCTTCGGCGGCTCGAGTACCGCGGCTACGACTCCGCCGGCATCACCGTCGTCGCCGACGGGGAGCTCTCGGTCGGAAAGCGGGCCGGCAAGCTGGGCAACCTCGAGAAGGCCCTCGGCGAGGAGCCGCTCCCGCCCGCCACGCTCGGCATCGGCCACACGCGCTGGGCCACACACGGGCCGCCGACCGACGCGAACGCCCACCCCCACACCGGCGGTGCCGGCCGTGTCGCGGTCGTCCACAACGGCATCATCGAGAACTTCGACGAGCTGCGCTCCCGGATCGAGGCCGACGACCACGTCTTCAAGTCCGAGACCGACACCGAGATCGCGGCGCACCTGATCGAGCTCCAGGTCGTGTCCGGCGTCGACCTGCCGACCGCGATGCAGCGGGTCTGCCAGCAGCTCGACGGTGCGTTCACCCTGGTCGCGGTCGACGCGGCCGATCCCGACCGGGTCGTCGCCGCGCGTCGCAACTCGCCGCTCGTCGTCGGCCTCGGCGAGGGGGAGAACTTCCTCGGCTCCGACGTCGCCGCCTTCATCGACCACACGCGCGAGGCGCTCGAGCTCGGGCAGGACCAGATCGTGGTGCTGACGCGTGACGGCGTGGAGGTCACCGACTTCTTCGGCGTACCCGCCGAGGCCACACCGTTCCACGTCGACTGGGACCTCAACGCCGCCGAGAAGGACGGCCACGACTGGTTCATGCGCAAGGAGATCTTCGAGCAGCCGCGCGCCGTGGCGGACTCGCTGATCGGGCGCCGCGGGGTCGACGGCCTGCTGCAGCTGGACGAGATGCGGCTCGCCGACGAGGAGATCCGCGACCTCGACAAGATCATCATCATCGCCTGCGGCACGTCCTTCTACGCCGGCATGGTCGCCAAGTACGCCATCGAGCACTGGACCCGCACCCCCGTCGAGGTCGAGCTCGCCAGTGAGTTCCGCTACCGCGACCCGATCATCGACCAGACCACGCTCGTCGTCGCGATCTCGCAGTCCGGCGAGACCGCCGACACCCTGCAGGCCATCCGCCACGCCCGCACCCAGCGGGCCAAGGTGCTCGCCATCTGCAACACGAACGGGTCCTCGATCCCGCGCGAGTCCGACGCGGTGATCTACACCCACGCCGGCCCGGAGATCGGGGTCGCCTCGACCAAGGGCTTCGTCACCCAGCTGGTCGCCTGCTACCTGCTCGCGCTGTACGTCGCCCAGACCAAGGGCACCCGCTTCGGCGACGAGATCGGCCAGATCATGCAGCAGCTGGAGTCGATGCCCGGCCGGATCGAGGAGGTCCTGGCCCGCGCGGACGACGTCTACCGGCTCGCGCGCGAGCACGTCGCCAACCGCTCGGTGCTGTTCCTCGGCCGCCACGCCGGCTACCCGGTGGCGCTCGAGGGAGCGCTGAAGCTCAAGGAGCTGGCCTACCTCCACGCCGAGGGCTTCGCCGCGGGAGAGCTCAAGCACGGCCCGATCGCCCTGGTCGAGGACGGCATGCCGGTGCTGTGCGTCGTACCTCCCCGGGGGAGGGACCACCTGCACGGCAAGATGCTGAGCGGCATCCAGGAGGTGCGCGCCCGGGGTGCCCGCACCATCTGCCTGGCCGAGGAGGGCGACACCACCATCGCGCCGTACGCCGACGAGCTGATCACGCTCCCGCGCGTGCCGGTGCTGCTGCAGCCGCTGATCGCGATCGTGCCGCTGCAGCTGTTCGCCTGCGAGCTGGCGACCGCGCTCGGCCACGACGTCGACCAGCCGCGCAACCTGGCGAAGTCCGTCACGGTCGAGTAGCCGTGCCCGTCGTCGGTGTCGGCGTCGACGTCTGCGACGTCGAGCGCCTCCGGGCGGCGCTGGAGCGCACGCCCGCGCTGGCTGCCAGGCTGTTCGTCGGCGGCGAGCTGGGCCTGCCCGTGGAGTCGCTGGCGGCCCGGTTCGCGGCGAAGGAGGCCCTGGCCAAGGCCCTCGGCGCTCCCGCCGGCATGGACTGGCACGACGCCGAGGTCGTCCCGCTGCCGTCGGGGCAGCCGGCCTTCGAGCTGCGGGGGACGGTGCTGGCCGTCGCCGACCGCCTCGGCGTACGTGCCACCCACCTCTCGCTGTCCCACGACGCCGGCATCGCCACCGCCTTCGTGGTGCTGGAGGGCTGAGCGGCTGGCGCAGCCTGAAGCGGGTTGTGTGCCTGAGACATCGCATTCCCGATGTCTCAGGCACACGACTCCCGAGCCGCTACGCGGCGTCACGCGGCCAGCGGCAGCAGCCCCAGGCCGAGCAGGTCCTTGGCGACCTCGTCGGGCTCGTGACGAACCTCGAACGCCGAGGCGCGTACGACGATCCGGTCGGGTGTCGTCAGCCGTCGCGCCCTGCGCAGGTCGGCGGTCCACTGGAGCACCTCCATGTGGAAGGCGCCGTCGACCTCGAGGACGAGGGCCCGCCCGTCGCTGAGCACCCACTCGCAGTCGGTCCACCGCCGGCGGCCGTCCCTGTCGAGGCGGACCGTCTGGCGATGGGGCAGTGCGAGGCCGTAGCGGTGACACATCCGGGCGACGTCCCGCTCCGCCCCCGACTGCACGCCGCCCTCGATGTCGCGCAGCATCGACCGGAACCCCCTCGAGCGCCGCAGCGGCTTGAGCTGGTCGAGCCAGGTGGCGAGCCGGCTCGCCGTCGTCAGCCGTTGTTGGACCCCGGCCGCGAGAACGCCGTACGCCGGACGGAGCGGAGCGTCGTAGCCGGCCCAGAGGAGCAGGGCAGGCTCGAGCTGACACCGGGGAGGGCCTGGCTTCGTGCTGCGGAGGAGGTCGAACGGTCGGCGGGACCGGAAGAAGCGGATGCCCCGCACGGGCTCGAAGCTCAGCTCGTCGTCGACGACCACGGTGATCGCATCGCGCTCCCAGCCGGTCAGGCCGTGGCACGCTGCCGCGGTCAACCCGCCGAGCATGCTCCGGGGCCCGGCGTGCAGGACTCCCATCCACCGTCGCTGGTCGATGGTGAGCTTGCCGGTGAACGTGCTGATGACACGCGGCGTGCGCTCACGCCATCGCTGCCCGGAGATGTTGCGCTCGACGGCGTTCCAGCTGAGGCCGAGGGCGGTCAGCTGACGGCGCGCGACCATGCCGTTCTGTCGGGCGGCGAGCCGCTGCACCTCGAGATCCATGCATCTCGGATGCCCCGCGCCGTACTGGTCCGAATCCTCTGGGACGGGTTGTCCACAGGCGGGGCCCGGCGAGGTCGTGTGCCTCACGCATCGTCTGTGCGATGCCTCAGGCACACGACCGCATGAGAGGTGCGGCGCCGACTGGGGTCGTGTGCCCCACGCATCGGATATCGAATGTCTCAGGCACACGACCCGATCCAGGCCAGCCTCCCGATGTCCCAGGCACACACGACTACGCCGATCGGGCGATCGACTACGCCGATCGGGCGACCGCAGCCACTAGCGTGGACCCGTGATCCGCGCGCACACCGTCGAGCAGGTCCGGGCCGCCGAGGCCGAGCTGATGGCACGGCTGCCCGACGGCGCCCTGATGCAGCGGGCGGCGGCAGGGCTGGCGTCCGCGGTGGCCGACCTCCTCGGGGGCGTGAGCGGGCGGCGGGTCGTGCTGCTCGTCGGCAGCGGCGACAACGGCGGCGACGCCCTGTACGCCGGTGCGCGGCTCGCCCGACGGGGCGCCGCCGTCGAGGCGTGGTTGCTGTCCGACCGGGCCCACGCGGCCGGGCTGGCTGAGCTCCGCTCGGCCGGCGGCCGCGCCATCCAGGCGGCCCCGCGCAGCCGGCCCGACGTCGTGATCGACGGCATCGTCGGCATCGGCGGCAAGCCGGGTCTGCGCCCGAACGCGCAGGCCGCCCTCGCGGCGCTGGCCGGCGTCCCGGTCGTCGCCGTCGACGTCCCGTCCGGCGTCGGTGTCGACGACGGCAGCGCGGCCGAGCCGCACGTCGTCGCCGATCTGACCGTCACCTTCGGCACCCACAAGATCGCCCACCTCGCCGACCCGGCGGCCGAGGCGTCCGGCGCGCTCCACCTCGTCGACATCGGCCTGGACCTGCCGCCCGCCCCGGTCGAGAGCCTCCAGCCCGACGACATGGCGCGCCTGCTGCCCCGTCCGACGCCGAGCGGTCACAAGTACACCCGCGGGGTCGTCGGCGTACGCGCCGGCTCGGACACCTACCCCGGCGCCGCGCTCCTGAGCGTGGCGGGCGCGAGCTGTGGCCTCGCCGGCATGGTGAGGTACGTCGGCGACAGCACTCCCGCCGCGCTCGTCCGCACCCACCACCCGGAGGTCGTCGGCGCCGGCCGGGTGCAGGCCTGGGTGGTCGGCTCGGGGAGCGCCGACGGCGCCGCCGCGCACCTGCACGACGCGCTCGCCGACGGCGTGCCCCTCGTGGTCGACGCGGACGCCATCCAGCACGCCGACGACGTCCGTGGCCGCTTCGCGATCCTCACCCCGCACGCCGGCGAGCTGTCCGGCCTGATCGGGGTGCCCCGCGCCGACATCGAGGCGGCTCCGCTCGCGCACGCCCGTCGTACCGCCCGCGAGTACGCCGCCGTGGTGCTGCTCAAGGGCCGCCACACCGTCGTCGCGCACCCCGACGGACGGGTGCGCATCACGACCAGCGGCACCCCCTGGCTGGGCACGGCGGGCGCCGGCGACGTGCTCGGCGGCCTGGTGGGCGCGCTGCTCGCCACCGGCCTCGACCCGTACGACGCCGCCTCGGTCGGATCGTGGCTCCACGGCGCTGCGGCGACGCTGGCCGCATGTGACGGACCGATCGTCGCGACCGACGTCGCGGCGGCCCTTCCCCGACTGGTCGGGCGCCTCCTGGGACAATCGGGGCCATGACCGCGACGAGCGACGTCCGCGCGGGCCTGGGTCCGGGGCGGATCGAGGTCGACCTCGGCGCGCTCCGTCACAACGCGCGCGTCCTGCGAGCCACGGCCGGCACCCGGCTGATCGCGGTGGTCAAGGCCGACGGCTACGGCCACGGCATGCTCGCCGCCGCGCGGGCAGCGAAGGTCGGCGGCGCCGACTGGCTGGCCGCGGCGACCGTCGAGGAGGCCGTCGTGCTGCGGGAGGCGGGCCTCGAGGGCCCGATCCTGTGCTGGCTGACGGTTCCGGCGACCGACCTTGCTCCCGCGATCGCCGCCGGCGTCGACCTCACCGCCTACTCCGCCGCCGAGCTCGACGCGATCGCGGCCGCCACACCGTCGGGGGCCGAGACTCCGCGCGTCCAGCTCAAGGTCGACACCGGTCTCTCCCGCGGCGGCGCGCCGGCCGACGCCTGGTCGAGGCTCTTCGCCCACGCCGCCGAGGGCGAGCGCGCCGGACGGTGGAGGATCACCGGCATCTGGTCCCACTTCGCCTGCTCCGACGAGCCGGGCCACCCGGCCAACGACCGTCAGGAGCGGGCGTTCCGCCGTGCCCTGACGCTCGCCGACGAGGCCGGCCTGCGCCCCGAGCTCCGTCACCTGGCCAACTCGGCGGCGGCCGTGCTCCGTCCGTCGGCCCGCTTCGACGCGGTCCGCTGCGGCATCGCCCTCTACGGCCTCGATCCCGCCCCCGGACACACGTCGGACATCGGTCTGGTCCCGGCCATGACGGTCCGAGCGCCGCTGGCCATGGTCAAGCACCTCGCCCCCGGCGACGGCGTCTCCTACGGCCACATCTGGACGGCCGACCGTGCGACCACCGTCGGCCTCGTCCCCGTCGGGTACGGCGACGGCGTACCCCGTCACGCGTCGTCGCCCGGCCCCGCAGCGAGCGCCGAGGTCGCCGTCGACGGCAAGCGCCGGCCGATCCGCGGGCGGGTCTGCATGGACCAGTTCGTCGTCGACCTCGGGGGAGACCTGCCGGCGGTCGGCAGCGACGTGGTTCTCTTCGGCCCGCCGTCGGCCGGGGGCCCGACCGCGCAGGACTGGGCGGAGGCCTGCGGCACCATCAACTACGAGATCGTCACCAGGATCGGAGGCCGCATGGCCCGCACGTACCTCGACAGCGAGATCGCCGACGCCCCGGGCGGTGAGGCGCGATGAGCGTCCGCAGCTGGGTCCTCGGCTCGCTCGCCGGTGCGCTCGGTGTCGCAACGGCCGGTACGGCGGTGGGCGTGCTGCGCCAGCAGCGCGAGATCAGCCGTCGGGCGGGCGAGCGGGTCCCGTTCGGGAGCCTGCGGTCAGAGCCGCTCACCATCCCCGCCGACGACGGCGTCCCGCTGCACGTCGAGGTCGACGAGGTCGACCGTCGCGGCAGCGGACGGCTGATGCGGCGCGGCCCCGGGGTCGAGGACGTGACGGTCGTCTTCGTGCACGGCTACTGCCTCAACCTCGACTGCTGGCACTTCCAGCGGGCGGCCTACCGCGACCTCGTCCGCACGGTCTACTACGACCAGCGCTCGCACGGCCGCTCCGGCGACGGCAGCCGCGAGAGCTCCTCGATCGAGCAGCTCGGGCGCGACCTGAAGACGGTCATCGACACGACGGCCTCCGACGGCCCGGTCGTGCTGGTGGGTCACTCCATGGGCGGCATGTCGATCGTGGCGCTCGTCGAGCAGTTCCCCGAGCTGATCGGGGACAAGGTGATCGGGGTCGGGCTCATCTCGACCACCGCCGGCGGGCTCGACGTCAGCCGGATCCTGCTGCCGATGGTGCCCGCTCGCCTCGGCGGGCCGGTCGCCCTCGGGACGATGCGCACGCTTCGTCGCGGCCACCGTGCCGTCGACCACGTCCGCCGGATCGGCAAGGGCCTCGCCAACGTCGTCACCGACACGTTCGCGTTCGGCGACGAGGTGCCCTACGGCTACGTCGAGTTCGTCGACGCGATGCTGTCGGCGACCCCGTTCGAGACGGTTGCGGAGTTCTTCCCGCACTTCGCCTCGCTCGACAAGTTCGACTGCGTCGAGCTGCTCGGCAGCATCCCGACCGCGATCATCTGCGGCACCAAGGACCGGCTCACCTCGATCGGCCACTCCCGCAAGCTGCACTCCCGCATCCCGGGCTCGGACCTCCTCGAGTGCGAGGGTGCCGGCCACATGGTCATCCTCGAGCGCCACGAGATGGTCAACGCCGAGCTCGACCAGCTCATCACGGCGGCGACCGAGCGGGTCGGGCGCCGGTGAGCGTCGTCGTCGAGGCGGTCGGTCCGGCCGCCGCGGCCGAGGTGCTGGCCGTCGTACACGCCGCTTTCAGGGACCGGCCGCCGCTGGACCCGCCGACCGACGCGCTCGCCGAGACCGAGGAGTCGATCGCGGCACGGCTGGAGCCGGCCGGCGGCCTCCTGGCCCGGGCCGACGGCCGTCCGGTGGGCGCGGTGGTGCTCGACCCGAAGCCGGACGAGGGCGCTCTCTACCTGCGCCGGTTCGGCATCGTCCCCGACGCCCAGGGGATGGGGGTCGCCCGCAAGCTGGTGCGCGAGGCCGTGCACTACGCCCAGCGCAACGACCTCGCGCGGGTGGCCGTCCTGGCCCGCGAGGAGCTGCCGGCCACGATCGGGTTCTGGAAGGGCATGGGCTTCTGCGAGGTCGAGGTGACCTCGCCGTACCTCCGCATGGAGCACCTGACGCCCTGGCAGGTCACGGTGCCGACCGCCGACGACATGCGGACGCTGGCCGCGAGCGTGGCGCCGGCGCTGCGCCCTGGCGACGTGCTCGTGCTGGCGGGCGAGCTGGGCGCCGGCAAGACGACCTTCACCCAGGGGCTGGGGGAGGGGCTGCAGGTGCGCGGCGGCGTCACCTCGCCGACCTTCGTCATCTCCCGGGTCCACCCCGGCCTCGACGGAGGACCGGCGCTGGTCCACGTCGACGCGTACCGGCTCGGCGGCGCGGCCGAGCTCGACGACCTCGACCTGGACGCCGACCTCGACGAGGCGATCACCGTCGTGGAGTGGGGTCACGGCGTCGCCGAGGCGCTCACCGACTCGCCGCTGGAGATCCGCATCGAGCGTGCGCTCGCCGCCACCGACGTCGAGGACGGCGACGACCCGCGGGTGGTCACCATCGAGCCGGTCGGCCCCGGCTGGGTCGACAGGACACTGCCGATAATCCGTCCGGACTATGCCTGAATCAATCGATTGAAGTATTCAACTTTCTTCCTGGCTCGCCGATCCTTTTGATGGCCGGCCACACGGGTCGGTCTCGGATGGAGGCCGACGGTGCACGTCAGGAAGATTGCTCGGGGGCGAGGACTGGGGATCCTCGCCGGACTGTTGGTGGCCGCGACCGTCGGTGTCGTGACCGGGCCCGTCGCCGGGCAGGCGATGGCCGCGCCGGTGGCGACCCACGGTGCGCAGCACACCAAGAAGAAGTCCAAGGTCAAGGTCGTCTTCGCGAAGCCGCGGCTCGCCGGCGCGCACATCGTGCTGTCGGGTCGCACCAGCCCTCGTACGACGGTGCGCATCCAGGTCAGGCGCGCAGCCGGCTGGCGGCCGCTCGGGCACACGAAGGCCGACGGCGTCGGCCGCTTCTCGATGACCGCCCAGCGGCCCGCGGGCGCACAGGTCCTCCGCGCGACCGTCGCCGGTCACGTCTCGCCGACCCAGAAGGTCGTCCCGCCGTCCGACGCCTGCGGGGTTCGCCCGGTGAAGGCCGACGGCACGCTCTGGTCGTGCAGCTTCGTCGACAACTTCGACGGCACCTCGCTCGACTCCTCCAAGTGGACCCCCCAGCAGCTCGCCGGCAACGGAGGCGACCTCTGCTACGCGTCCTCCGACCAGACCATCAGCGTGTCCGGGGGAGCGCTCCACCTGGCCGTCGTGCCGACGGGTGACGGGACCGAGTGCCCCGCGCGCCCCGACGGCAGCCGTGCGTCGTACGCCGGCGCGAGCGTGACCACCTGGCACCAGTTCGGCCAGCAGTACGGCCGGTTCGAGGCGCGCATCCGCAACCCCGCGACCACGCGGCCCGGGATCCACGACGCCTTCTGGCTCTGGCCCGACACCCGCACGACCTCCGACGCCGACTGGCCGAACACCGGTGAGATCGACGTCATGGAGAACTACACCTCGCAGGCCTCGCTCGACATCCCGTTCCTGCACTACTCCGCCGACTCCGGCGGTGCCGTGCAGGGCCTGAACACGACCTACAGCGCGACCGCCACGCCCGGTGCCTGGCACACCTACGACCTGACCTGGACCGCGGACAAGCTCCAGATCGCGGTCGACGGGAAGACCATCCTGACCAACACCGCCGGTGCGTCGAGCTTCCGCAAGGCGTTCATCGTCGACCTGACCCAGATCCTGGGCAACGGCACCGACGCCTACAACGGCAAGGTGGCACTGCCGAGCACGATGGACGTCGACTACGTCAAGGTCTGGAAGTAGCGGGCCGGTAGCCTCGGCTCGTGCTGCTCGCGCTCGACACCTCCTCGCCCACCGTCGCCGTCGCCGTCCACGACGGCACCACGGTGCTCGCGGACCTGCGGTCGGAGCAGGCGATGCGCCACGGCGAGCAGCTCGCGCCGCTCATCGAGCGGGCGCTCGGCGACGCGGGGGTCGACCGGCGCGACCTGACCGGCATCGCGGTGGGTGTCGGCCCCGGTCCCTTCACCGGCCTCCGGGTCGGCCTGGTCACCGCCCGTACGCTCGGCCTCGTCCTCGGCATCCCGGTCCACGGCGTGTGCTCGCTCGACGTCCTCGCCGCCGAGGCGGTCGCCACCGGAGCTGTCACCGACGAGTTCGCCGTCGCCACCGACGCCCGCCGCAAGGAGGTCTACGTCGCGACGTACGACGCCGGGGGCCGGCGTACCTCCGGGCCCGACGTGGAGCGTCCGGCGGCGGTCGCGGCGCCCATCCCGGTCGTCGGCGAGGGTGCGGTGCTCTACCCGGACGCGTTCCCGACGCCCGTGGGGCCCGTGCGTCCCTCCGCCGGCTGGCTGGCGACCGCCGTGGCCGACGGGCTGGCCGAGGTCGTCGCGCCCGAGCCGATGTACCTCCGCAGGCCCGACGCCGAGATCCCACGCGCACCCAAGTCGGTGACGTGACGGACGCGGTCGTCCGGGCCGCGGCTGCCGCGGACGTCGACGCGGTCATCGCCCTCGAGGCGGCCTGCTTCCCGCGCGACCCGTGGTCGGCCGCGCTTCTGACGAGCGACCTCGAGGGCGGTTCGTCGTTCACCGACTACCTCGTCGTCGAGGACGCGAACGGGATCCACGGCCATGCGGTGATCAGCGTGGCCGGCGACGACGCGGAGCTGCAGCGCATCGCCGTCGCCCCCGACGTACGACGACGCGGGACCGGTCGTGTGCTGCTCGCCGCCGCCCGGGCCAACGCGGCAGGCCGGGGGGCGACGCGGATGCTGCTCGAGGTGCGCGAGGACAACGAGCCCGCGCTCGCCCTCTACCGGGGCGACGGCTTCGTCGAGATGGCGCGGCGCCGTCGCTACTACCGCGACGGCGCCGACGCCGTGGTCATGGAGCGTCCGCTGCCGTGACCGGTGCCGGCCGACGGCCGGCACCGATCACGGACATCAGCGGCGGGGCGCTCCGGCGGCGAGCTGCAGCGTCTGCTGCAGGGCCGTGTACTGCGCCTTGGGCTTCAGGTTCACGTCGTACAGCGTGGCCGCGCCCTCCCCGGCGAAGGTGCCCGGGACCCAGGAGTCGGCGTCGTCGACGTCCCAGACCGTGAAGGAGATGCAGGACCTCACCTCGAGGCAGGCCTGCAGCTCCTGGCTGAACTCGTTGGACTGGGCCGACGCCGCGAGGGAGTCGGTCGGCACCTGCGTCGCGGCCGAGTCGACGAACGTGCGTACGTCGGCCTCGGTGATGGCCACCTTCAGGCCGAGACCCGCGTAGCGCTGCAGGTCGGAGCGCTCGAGGTCGCCGCTGAAGCCGTACTGGGTGTCGAGGTGGCCCTGCTCGCCGATGCCGTCGATCGGGACGCCCTCGGCGCGCATCTTCTTGGCCCACGCGTAGACGGCGTCGGCCTTGGCGTTGGTGCCGTCCTCGCCGGAGATGTTGTAGTCGTTGTAGAACAGCAGGGCGTGCGGGTCGGCCGCGTGGGCCCACCGGAAGGCGTCGGCGATGATGCCCTCGCCGAGGTGCTGGACCCAGAACTCGTCGCCGTTGATCCCGTCGGGCAGGGGGTTGGCGTCCCAGGAGTTGGCGAACATCTCGTTCGCGACGTCCCACTGCCAGATCTTGCCGCGGAAGTGGCTGACCTCGTCGATGACGTGCTTCTTCACGATGGTCCGCAGCTGGGCGTCGGTGATGCTGCCGTTGCCGACGTCGTCGGTCAGCCACGACGGGATCTGGTTGGCCCACAGCAGCGTGTGGCCGCGGACCTTCTGGCCGTGCGCGTCCGCGAAGGCGACGACCTTCTCCGCGGGCGCCCAGTGGTAGGTGCCCTGGGTGGGCTCGATGTTGTCCCACTTCATCTGGTTCTCCGGCGTGACCGTGGAGAACTGCCCGCCGGCGATGGCGGCGTACGCCGGGTCGCTGAGCCGGTCGGGGTTGATCGAGACGCCGATGCGCAGTCCGGTGGGCTCCGCCAGCGCCCGCAGCGACGTGTCGGCCGGGTGGGGACGGGTCCCGGGCGCGGCGTGCGTGGCGGCGTTCGCGGTGGAGACGAGGGCGATGCTGACGGCGGCCGCGGCCGCGACGACTCCTGCGAGCCGACGTGCGGCGAGCGGGCGCCGGCTGTTGTGCGAGTTGTTCACCGAGATCCTCCGAGGGGGTGAGAGGGGCCGAGGACGTGCGTCCGAGGGCCTTCGGGTGGGATGTGACTCCGGTCACCCAGGCGCAGACTCCCAACTCATCCGGTCGTTGTCAATCGTTGTCGATAACGTTTTCTGGTGCGGCCGCCGCCACGGCCGCCGAGCGGGCCCGCCGGTAGCCGACCGGCCCACCCGGCACAATGGGCCCGTGACTGACGAGCCCCTGGTCCTCGGCATCGAGACCTCCTGCGACGAGACCGGCGTCGGGATCGTCCGCGGCCGCACCCTGCTCGCCGATGCCATCGCGAGCAGCGTCGAGCAGCACGCGCGGTTCGGAGGCGTCGTACCGGAGGTCGCCAGCCGGGCCCACCTCGAGGCGATGGTGCCGACCATCGAGCGGGCGTGCGCCACCGCCGGCGTCGCCCTGGCCGACGTGGATGCCGTCGCCGTGACCCACGGCCCGGGCCTGGCGGGGGCGCTCCTCGTGGGCGTCGCGAGCGCCAAGGCGCTCGCCCTGGGCCTCGGCAAGCCGCTGTACGGCGTCAACCACCTCGCCGCGCACGTCGCGGTCGACCGGCTCGAGCACGGCGAGCTGCCGGAGCCGTGCCTGGCGCTGCTGGTCTCGGGCGGTCACTCCAGCCTGCTCCGGGTCACCGACATCACCGGTGGTGGCACCGACGGCGGTGGCGTCGATCCGATGGGTGCCACGATCGACGATGCGGCGGGGGAGGCGTTCGACAAGGTCGCGCGCCTGCTCGGCCTGCCGTTCCCCGGCGGCCCGCACATCGACCGTGCCGCACGCGAGGGCGATCGGGTGGCCATCGACTTCCCGCGAGGCCTGAGCAGCAGGCGCGACCTCGAGCGGCACCGCTTCGACTTCTCGTTCTCCGGCCTCAAGACCGCGGTCGCCCGCTGGGTCGAGGCTCGCGAGCGCTCCGGCGAGCCGGTGCCGGTGGCCGACGTCGCGGCGTCCTTCCAGGAGGCGGTCTGCGACGTGCTCGTCCGCAAGGCGCTCGACGCGGCCGCCTCGGAGGGCATCGAGGACCTGATGATCGGCGGCGGCGTCGCTGCCAACTCGCGGCTGCGCGCGATGGCCGAGGAGCGTGCCGCGGAGCTCGGTGTCCGCGTCCGGGTTCCGCGCCCCGGCCTGTGCACCGACAACGGCGCGATGGTCGCCGCGCTCGGCTCGACCATGGTCGCCCGCGGTCGTACGCCGAGCCCGCTGGATCTGCCGGCCGACTCGAGCCTGCCGGTCACCGACGTGCTCGCGGTGGCTCGCTAGGCCTAGGGCATGTCTCCTTATCCGCCGCCTACTGCGCGGACTTTCGCATCCGATCTCGCTGCGTTGGGGCCGCTCGACGTGCGATCCAGCATGCCTTCGCGTCCCCGCCTCGCCAGATCGGC
>WQZX01000053.1 GCA_009780515.1 Nocardioidaceae bacterium
ACGCACTCCGGCGGCGTTGCCGATGCTCGAAAGACGTCCAGTCTGCCAGCGCATCGGCGCCTTGCCGGCGCACGCACATCGCGACGCTCGCGACGGCCCCGGCTTTACCAACGCGGCCTAGTGAGACGCGCCACGGGTCGCTCAGGCGTCGATCGTGCTCATGTCGCCGTAGCGTTCGCCGGCGACGGCGCCGCGCGGGACGGCCTGCTCGAGTGCGACGAGGTCGTCGGTCGTGAGCTCGACGTCGAGAGCGCCGACGTTCTCCTCGAGGTACCTCACCCGCTTGGTGCCCGGGATCGGCACGACGCCCAGGTCGTCGGCGCCCTGGGCGAGCACCCACGCGAGCGCGAGCTGCCCGGGCGTGCAGCCCTTCTGCCCGGCCAGCTCCCTGACCCGGTCGACGAGCTCGAGGTTGGTCGCCAGGTTGTCGCCCTGGAAGCGCGGGAAGTACGCCGTGGAACGGCTGTCGCCCTCGCCCGGTGTCGCGCTGATGGCGCCGGTGAGCAGGCCCCGGCCGAGCGGCGAGTAGGGCACCAGCCCGATGCCGAGCTCGCGGACCGTCGGCAGGATCTCGTCCTCGATGTCGCGGGTGAAGAGGGAGTACTCCGTCTGCAGGGCCGTGATCGGGTGGACCTCGTGCGCCTTGCGGATGTTGGCGGCCGAGGCCTCGGACAGCCCGAGGTGGCGGACCTTGCCCGCCTCCACGAGCTCCTTCATCGCGCCCACCGTCTCCTCGATCGGGACGGTCTTGTCGACGCGGTGCTGGTAGTAGAGGTCGATGTGGTCGACGCCGAGGCGCTCCAGCGACGCGTCGCAGGCCTTGCGGACGTAGTCGGGCCGGCCGTTGACGCCGACCCTGGTGCCGTCGGGGAGCCGCTCGTTGCCGAACTTCGTGGCCAGCTGGACCTCGTCGCGGCGGCCCGCGATGGCCTTGCCGACGAGCAGCTCGTTGGTGAAGGGGCCGTACATGTCGGCGGTGTCGAGGAAGGTGACGCCGAGGTCGAGCGCGCGGTGGACGGTGTCGATGCCGCCCTGCTCGTCGGGCGATCCGTAGAACTCCGACATCCCCATGCAGCCGAGCCCGAGGGCGGAGACGGTCAGCGGAGCGGCGGCTCCGAGCGTACGACGCGAGATGGAGGTCATGCCTCAAGCCAAGTGGTCCCGCCGCCCGCCTTCAAGGGCCGGGCGCCCGGTGCTCGGCTCAGCGGCTGACGAGCTCCTGCTCCTCGGCCCGCTTGGCCGACCGGCCGGGCACGAACGCCTCGGCCTGCAGGACCGCGGTCACCACGCCGGCCAGCTCGCCCGCTCCGGGGTAGACCAGGTAGCGCGGGACCCACTCGGGCCGGTACTTGTCGTTGGAGCGGTAGAGCGAGTCGATCTGCCAGAAGCGCGAGGCGCCCATCAGCAGCGCACGGCCCAGCCGCGCGGTCGGCCCGGCGCCGAGCTGCTCGCCGCGGGCGAGCACGCCGCGGAAGACCGCGAAGTTGAGCGAGACCCGCTCGACGCCGAGCGCCGGCGCGGCGGCCATCAGGCCGGCCACCATGGTCTCGATGACGCCGTTGGGGGAGGTGCGGTTGCGCCGCATCAGCTCCAGCGACAGCCCGTCGCGACCCCACGGGACGAAGTGCAGCAGGCCGACCGGCTCGTCGTCGAGGCGAGCGAGCACGACCACCGCGTCGCCGTCCTCGGGCGCGCCGAAGCGGCCCAGCGCCATCGAGTAGCCGCGCTCGACGTTGCCGTCGCGCCAATCGTTGGCCAGCGCCCGGAGTCGCTCGACCTCGGCCTCGCCGAGATCCCGGATGCGGCGTACCTCGGTGGAGAGGCCGCTGCGCTCGCAGCGCGAGACGGCCTGACGTACGCCGCGCATCTCGCGGCCGTCGAGGGTGAAGCGCGGCGCGTGCAGGATGGCCTCGTCGCCGAGCTCGAGCACGTCGAGGCCGCAGCGCTGGTAGGCGCGGGCGGCGTCCTCGCCGGCCCCGATGACGGCCGGGATCCAGCCGCACTCGCGGGCCTCCTCGAGCCACGCGTCGATCGCGCCGCGCCAGGCGTCGGGGTTGCCGATCGGGTCGCCCGCGGCGAGGCTCACGCCGCCGACCACGCGGTAGGAGACGGCGGCACCACCCGGTCCGAACATCGCGGCGCGGTCGTCACGCAGCGCGAAGTAGCCGAGCGAGTCCTCCTTGCCCCACCGGTCGAGCAGGGCTCGCAGCCTCTCCTCGTCGCTCTCCGAGAGCGGGCCGGGGCCGGCGGGCGGGCGCAGCGCCGCCGTCAGCGCGACGAGCAGCACCGCCGCGCCGAAGACGGCCAGCGCCGTCGTCGCGATGACCTGCGACCGCTCGTTGTTGAACGCGACCGGGCCGGGTACGCCGACGAGCCCGTCGACCGCCTGCACCAGCCGGTCGACCGGGGAGGTGCCGTGCTCCTGGCCGCGGGCGTCGACGGTGAGCCAGATCCAGCCCATCGCGGTCGCGACCACCGGCCCGATGACCAGGGTCGCGAGCACCGCCGACAGCGAGCGCGTCGCCGGTCGCGCGGTGAAGTTCTTGCGGGCGAGGACGAGCAGCACCACCATCGCGGTGCACATCACCGACTCCTCGATGTCGAGGCCCTTGAGCAGGTGGGTCGCCGCGGCGACCGTGGTCAGCAGCAGCGCGACGGCCCAGGCGCGGCGCTTCGCCCGGCGCAGGCCTCGTGCGAGCAGGATCAGCATGATGCCGATCGCGGCCGTGCCGGTGCTGGCCGCCGCCGGGAACACGGGCGGCACCAGCGAGTTGATGACCTCGCTGCGGGCGTCGAGGGTCGGCGAGAGCGAGCTGGCGACCGAGGCGACACCCACCACGAGGACCAGACGCGAGATCCACTTGGGAGTCAGCAGCGCCGCCCAGAACCTTCCGACCACGTCCACAGGCTAGGGCATGTCTGGCGATCCTCGGCGAATGCCAGTGTCGATCAGGTGGTGCGATCACTGGCGCCCTTCGCGCCGCAGACCGGCTCGTCTTCCGAGCGGCGGCAACGCCGCGAGCGTGCCGCCTGGGTGGGCTGGCGCCGCCATGGGAGAGGCGGATCGCCGGAGATGCACGGGCGCCAGGCGGGCCGCTGGTCATGATGGGTGCGTGCGAGCGACGTACTCCTTCACGGCCGACTGGACCCTCCCCGCCCCGGTCGAGCGGGTCGCGACGGTGCTGGTCGACCTGGAGCGCTATCCCGAGTGGTGGCCGCAGGTGCGCGCGGTGGCGTCGCTCGGCCCCGACACGGCTCGCGTCCTGTGCCGCTCCACGCTTCCCTACACGCTCGACCTGGTGCTGGAGGCGGTCAGCCGCGAGCCGCCGCTGCTCGAGGTCCGCCTCGGTGGCGACCTCGAGGGGCGCGTCCGCTGGCAGCTCGAGCCCGCCGGCCCGGCCGGCACCCGGATGCGGTTCGCCCAGGACGTCGAGGTCGGCGGCCCGCTGGCCCTGGCGTCGTACGCCGCCCGGCCCCTGCTCGCCTGGAACCACGCCCGGATGATGGCCGGCTGCCGCGCCGGGCTGAGCCGGCGAACCGCTTGACTAAATCTTGCGGGATCCGGTCGCCACCGCTGCGACCCGCCCCTAGTGTCCGGCACATGCGAACACTCGCCACGCGTGCGGCGGCGGTCGCCGCCACCGCACTCCTCGCCATCATCCCGACCTCGACCGTGGCGCATGCGACGGCCGGCCCGGCCACCCATGCGAGGGCCGCTGCTCGCTACACGGTCTCGATGAGCACCCTTTGCAAGAGCTTCCACGTGCGCACCTCAGGCCTGGTCTGCGCAGGGGGATCCGCGGTGTCGAGGGGGACCTACGTCAAGTATCAGGCCCACATGGATCCCGGCGACGACACCAACGTCGTCTACCTCAAGGCGGCGTCGACCTCGTGCTCCTCGATCACGATCAGCTTCTGGGCCACCGGAACCGCCGGTGACATCACATGGACGACGCGGGTCACGTCGGTGGCCGGCACGAAGACCGTCAAGACCAGCGGCTCCTCGATCGGGACCGTGACCCAGTCACTCAAGAACGGCCCGATGCGCGTCTCGGTCGCCAACAACCAGGTCTTCAACAAGACGCACTACTACGTGTACGGCTCGGCGACCTGCAGCACCAGGAACGGCCTGCGGTGACGGCCGGACACCGGCTCAGATCAGCGGCACGACCCGGCTGAGCAGCTCGCCCATCCGGGTGGCGGCGGCACGACCGGTCGCGAGCACCTCGGCGTGGTCGAGAGGCGCGCCGGAGATGCCGGCGGCGAGGTTGGTGACCAGGCTGACGCCGAGGACCTCCATGCCGGCCTCGCGGGCGGCGATCGCCTCGAGCGCGGTCGACATGCCGACGAGATCGCCACCGACGGCGCGGACCATCCGGATCTCGGCCGGCGTCTCGTAGTGGGGACCCGGGAGCTGGACGTAGACGCCCTCGTCGAGCGACGGCTCCACGGAGCGGCACATCTCGCGCAGCCGCGCGGAGTAGAGATCGGTCAGGTCGACGAAGCGGGCGCCGACCACGGGGGAGCGTCCGGTCAGGTTGATGTGGTCGGAGATGAGGACCGGGGTGCCCGGCTGCCACGTCTCCCGGAGCCCACCGCAGCCGTTGGTCAGCACGATCGCACGGCAGCCGGCGGCGGCCGCCGTGCGGACACCGTGGACGACGGCGTCGACACCGCGACCCTCGTAGAGGTGCGTGCGGCTGAGGAACACGAGCAGCCGGGTGCCGTCGGCGAGGGCGATCGAGCGCACCTTGCCGGAGTGGCCGGCGACCGCGGCGGCGCTGAACCCGGGCAGCTCGGTCACGTCGATCTCGGCGGTCGCCTCGCCCAGCATCTCGGCCGCGGGCAGCCAGCCCGAGCCGAGCACCAGCGCGATGTCGTGGCGAGGGACGCCGGTGAGCTCGGCGAGGGCGGCGGCGGCGTCGGTGGCGGCGTCGTACGGCGAGGTCACGCGCTCAGCGTAGGGGGCGGCGGACACGAGAACGACAAGTTCGGCGCGCGAACGGGCTCAGTCGTCGCATCCGGGCCGAACTTGTCGCTCTGCTGGCCGATCACAGTCCCGTCGAGCGGCAGGCGCGTCGGCGCAGGGCGGCGACGTAGTCCGCGGGCGCGTCGGCGGCCTCGGCGGCGTTGGACAGCACCCCGAGGTACGACGCCGAGGGCAGCCCTCCCTCGTAGGCGTCGATCACGTAGGTCCAGGCCACGATCTCGCCCTGCATGGTCGAGACCCGCACCTTGGTCTTGCGGTAGAGACCGGAGTCCGCCGACTCCCACTGGTCGAGGCCGGTGAGGTCGAGCGGGCTGACGTCGTACACGGCGACGAAGACCTGCTCGAGCACGTCGGGGACGATCGTGGCGAGCGCGCCGTCCCACCCGTGCTCCTCGCCGCCGAACGTCAGTCGCCACCCGGTCAGCCACCCCGTGGTCTGCAGCGGGGAGTGCGGGCAGCGCTCGCTCATCCGGGCGGGATCGAGGTTGGTCCCGTAGGCGGCGTACGTGGTCACGGGTCAGAGGCTACTTGCAGGTATGAGTGCGCTTGGTCACCCACGCGCGCAGGACACTACGCTGGCTCCGTGACCCACTTCGATGTCCTCGTTCTCGGCGCCGGCCCCGGTGGGTACGTCGCCGCCATCCGCGCCGCACAGCTCGGCAAGTCCGTCGCCGTCGTCGAGAAGAAGTACTGGGGCGGTGTGTGCCTCAACGTGGGCTGCATCCCCTCCAAGGCGCTGCTCCGGAACGCCGAGCTCGCCCACACGCTGACCGCCGAGAAGGACAAGTTCGGCATCGAGGGCGACGCCACGATGTCCTTCGGTCCGACCCACAAGCGGTCGCGCCAGGTCAGCGCCGGCATCGTCAAGGGCGTCCACTTCCTGATGAAGAAGAACAAGATCACCGAGATCGACGGCTGGGGCACCATCAAGGACCCCAGGACCATCGCGGTCGAGGGCGAGGACGGCTCGACCGACGAGCACACCTGCGACAGCCTGATCATCGCCACCGGCGCGACGGTCCGCAGCGTCCCGGGTGTCGAGCCGAACGGTCAGAACATCGTGACCTACGAGGAGCAGATCCTCGACGAGAACCTCCCGAAGTCGATCGTGATCGGCGGCTCCGGCGCCATCGGCGTCGAGTTCGCCTACGTCATGAGGAACTTCGGCGTCGACGTCACCATCGTCGAGTTCCTCGACCGGATGGTCCCCACCGAGGACGCCGACGTCTCCAAGGAACTCGCCCGCCACTACAAGAAGCTGGGCGTCAAGGTCCTCACCTCGACCGCGGTCAAGGGCGTCGAGGACACCGGCTCGGGCGTCAAGGTCCGCGTCGCGCCGGCCTCCGGGGGCGACGAGGAGGTCCTCGAGGCCGACAAGTTCCTCGCGGCGTTCGGCTTCGCCCCGCGGGTCGAGGGCTACGGCCTCGACGCCGCCGGCGTCGAGCTGACCGAGCGTGGCGCCATCGCGATCGACGACTTCTGCCGCACCAACGTCGAGGGCGTCTACGCCATCGGCGACTGCACCGGCAAGCTGATGCTCGCCCACGTCGCCGAGTCGATGGGCATCGTGGCCGCCGAGACCATCGCCGGCGCCGAGACCATGCCGGTCGAGTACGACTTCGTCCCGCGGGCGACGTACTGCCAGCCGCAGATCGGCTCCTTCGGCTACTCCGAGCAGCAGGCCAAGGACAAGGGGTACGACGTCAAGACCTCGACCTTCCCGTTCACCGCCAACGGCAAGGCCCAGGGCCTCGGCGAGGCGGTCGGCTTCGTGAAGGTCATCGCCGACGCCGAGCACAACGAGATCATCGGCGCGGCCATGATCGGCCCCGACGTGACCGAGCTGCTGCCCGTCCTGACGCTGGCCCAGAAGTGGGACCTCACCGCCGACGAGGTGGCCCGCAACGTCTTCGCCCACCCGACCCTGGGTGAGGCCGTCAAGGAGGCCATCCACGGCATCGCGGGCCACATGATCAACCTGTAGATCAGCCCCGGATCACGCGACAGGCGTCGTACGGCGATTTGCCGTCGGCGTACGGCGCCTGCCTAGCATCGCCGGATGCTCAGGAATCTCGGAAGACTCTGCGCTGTCCTGTCGGCGCTCGCCCTGTTCGTCGCGTTCGCCTCGCCGGATGCGTCCGACGCGGCGGCCGCCCGCAAGCATCCCGGGTACGGCGTCCACGTCATGCAGTTCAACATCCTGACCGGCGCGATGGCCCGCGGTGGCGACCACCGCGCCGCTCGTGCTGCGAACCAGGCGCGGAAGACCGGCCGCAACGTGATCTCGTTCGAGGAGGTCTCCGCCGACCAGCTCCGCGTGCTGCGCCACCGGCTGTCGGACTTCAGCTTCTACCCGAAGCGCTCGCTCGGCGCCTACAGCTCCGCCCTCCAGCTCGCGTGGAACCACACGAGGTTCAGGGCGGTCGAGAAGGGCCAGATCTACCGGCCGTTCCTGGGCAAGTCGCGCGCGATCCCGTACGTGCAGCTCCAGAACCTCCGGAACAAGCGCCGGTTCTGGGTGATCTCGATCCACAACTCGCCCGGCGGCCACCAGGTCGAGCGCAACATCTCGACCCGCCGTGAGATCAAGCTGATCAAGCGCCTGCACGCACGTCACCAGGGCCCGGTCATGGTGCTCGGCGGCATGAACGAGAAGGTCGAGTTCTGCACGAAGGTCGCTGCCGCGACCGACCAGATCTCGATGAGCGGCACCCGCGCGCACCCGTGCCCGACCCCGCGCGGCGAGCACATCGACTGGATGCTCGGCAGCGCGGACGGCGAGCGCTTCGCCGGCTACCAGCGCATCGAGAACCACATCAGCGACCACCCGATGCTGATCGCCGACGTGAGGCTGCTCGGCGGCCAGTGACCGTCGTGCTCCCGGGTCGGGGGAGCCGCGCAGGCCGCTTCCGACCCGGGATCGCTCCGGTCAGCCGCGGAGTGGATGGCACGCCGACGGCATGACCGAGCCCTGGCGGCCCCAGATGCTGTCGAAGTCGGCGAGGAACTGCCGCTGGATCGTCGCCGACTGGACGCCCAGGACGGCCTCGTCGTTGTCCTCGCTCCGCGACGTCCAGTTGTCCGAGCCGATCCAGGTCCAGCGGTGCACCGTCCCACCGCGGACGTAGGTCGCCGCCATGTCCTTGGAGTGGACGTAGGTGCCGTCGGTGAAGCAGCCGCCACGGACGTCGATCCCCGCCGCCTCGAGGATGCCGAGAACGCCGCTCCCGAACGGCGGGCCGGCGATCAGCGAGATCCTCACGCCCCGGCTGGCCATCGAGGCCAGCTTGTCCGCGATCCACAGCCCGCGCTGGTTCCACATGGAGTACATCGCGATGTTGAGCACCGACCCCGGGCGAGCCGGGATCTGGTCCAGCCGCCGCATGACGGGATCGGCGCCCGGCTCCTGCGCGGTCGAGGGGAAGACATAGCCCCGCCAGCCGTGACCCGCGAGCGTCAGCAACGGGTTGGGGGTGACCGGGCGGTCTCGTGCCGACTGCCGGAAGACCGCGGCGAAGGCGTCGTACACACCCGGCCGGGACACCATGAGCATCTCGCTGTACGCGACCTGGTCGGAGATGTCGGAGGAGTTCATCGAGCCCACGACGGTGATGTGGCGGCGCCGGCCGACACGCGAGAACCGGTAGATCTTCTGATGATCGATCCCAGACGTGCCCCGCGTCGACATCGACGACCAGTGCAGCCACGACCCGTCGCCGCGACGGTCGAGCAGACGCGCGAGGCGGTCGCTCGGGCCGTCGTGCTGGCGCTGCCCGGACGACAGGATGACCCGCACCCGCACGCCCCGCGTGAAGGCGTTCGAGAGCGCGTCCTCGATCCGCACCGATCGCAGGAAGTACGTCGACACCTCGATCGTCGCGCCCCGGGGCGTTCCCTCGCAGAGCCGGACCAGCTCGTCGGCTGTCGCGTGTGGTCGGCTCACCGGGTCGTTGAAGAGCAGCTGCTCGGCCGGGGGCGTGTACCACGGCAGCGCCCTCGGCCTGCTCGCGGCGGGCACGGTGTCGATCACCCGGCGCACCATCGTGGGGGGTGTCCTCGCCGGCGGTGTGTGGGGCTGCGGAGCCAGCAGGTGTGCGGCCATGACGACCGCGAGCGTGACCGCGGACAGCAGGGTTCTGCGGACCATCGAGCTCCTCTGACGTCGTGCTGACCTTGCCAGCGAAGCAGCGGATCCGGGGGGCTCGGCGAAGTCTGGCTGGATGGCAGGCGACGCTTGTGTGAGCACCAGAGGAACGGGAACGGCCACGCCGACGTACGGCTGCTCGGCGCGCTGACCCTGATCGCGCTGGCGGTCTCCAGTTGGCATCGTACGACGTCGGCCCGGTCGGCCCGGCCGCTGTGAGCCCTGCAACACGTTCCGCTCAGGGCGATCCCGACGATTCGTTGTCCCTCCCACCCGTCAGTACGGTGCAGGGACCGCTCATCTCGGAGGAGCCCTGTGCAGATCTCGTCGACTCGCGCGAACCTGACCGTCGCGTCCTTGTGCTTCGCCGGCCTGACGGTCGCGATGACCCAGACCATGGTCGTGCCGCTGCAGGCGGAGCTGCCCGACCTGCTGCACACCTCGGAGTCGAACGCGGCTTGGGTCGTCACCGTGACGCTGCTCGCCGCGGCGGTCTCCATGCCGGTGGCCGGTCGGCTCGCGGACATGTTCGGCAAGCAGCGGGTGCTGGCCGTCGACGCCGCTCTGCTGATCGTCGGCTCGGTGCTGTGCGCGCTGATGTCCTCGCACTACGTCCCCGTCCTGGTCGGGCGTGGTCTCCAGGGCGTCGCGATGGGCATCATCCCGGTCGGCATCTCGCTCGTGCGCGAGGTCGTGCCGCCCAAGAGGGCGGCGGGAGCCACCGCCGCGGTGAGCGCCACGATGGGCGTCGGCGCCGCGCTCGGCCTCCCGATCGCGGCGTGGATCGCGCAGCAGGGCAGCTGGAGCTGGCTGTTCTGGGTGGCCGCCGCGTTGGGCGCCGTCGTGCTGCTGCTCGCGGTCTTCGTGATCCCCCACGTCCACGACGCGCACCCGGCCTCGCTCGACGTGATCGGCATGATCGGCCTCGCGGCCGGCCTGGTCGCCGTGCTCGTCGGCGTCTCTAAGGCCAACGACTGGGGCTGGGGCGACCCGCGCACGATCGGCTCGATGGCCGGTGGCGTCGTGGTGCTCGTGCTGTGGGGGCTGGCCGAGCTGTTCCTCGTCAAGGACCCGCTGGTCGACCTGCGCACCACCGCCCGCAAGCCCGTCCTGATCACCAACGTCGCCGCGCTGGCGATCGGCTTCGGCATGATGGCCAACTCGATCGTCATCCCGCGCCTGATGGAGATGCCGAAGGCCACCGGCTACGGCCTCGGCCAGACCATCCTCGAGGCGGGCCTCTGGATGGCGCCGGGCGGCCTGATGATGATGCTGTTCGCGCCGATCTCCGGCCGCCTGATCAGCAGCGTCGGCCCGAAGATCACCCTGATGATCGGCGGCACCGTCCTCGGCGGCGGCTACCTCGTCTCCTTCTTCCTGACCGACGCCCCGTGGCAGCTGCTCGTCGGCTACTGCGTCGGCATGGCCGGCGTCGGCATCGGCTACGCCGCCATGCCGACCCTGATCCTCGACGCCGTCCCCGGCGCCGAGGCCGCCGCCGCGGTCGGCCTCAACTCGCTCATGCGCTCCGTCGGTACGACGGTCGCCTCGGCCGTCATGGTCACGCTGCTGGCCAGCAACTCCGTGGGCGAGGGCGCCGCCGCCGTACCGACCATGGACGGGTTCCGGCTCTGCTTCCTCGTCGGCACGATCGCCGCGTTCGTCGGCGTCCTCATCACCGCCCTGTTGCCGCGCGCCGCGAAGGCGAAGGCCAAGCGCGCGAAGCGCGGCGGGGACACCACGACTGCGGTGCCGGCCGTGGGCGCGAGCATCGAGTCCGTCCCGGTCGCCGGCGACCGGCCGCTGCTGGTCGCCGTCGGTGCCGGCGCGGACATGGCCGGCGTCGTCGACCGGTCCGCCGACATCGCCGCCGAGTACGGCGCCCGCCTCCAGGTCGTGCGCCTGCGCGAGTCGGAGCCGATGGAGGACATGGCGGTCGACGCCGAGACCGACGAGGACGCCCGCGCCGCGCTGCGCGCCCACCTCGACCGGCTGGCACGTCGCGGCATCGCCGCCGACGGGATGGTGCTGCACAGCGGCGGCGACCACGCCGAGGCCGGCCGCGTGCTGGCGGCGTACGCCGACGAGGTGGACGCTCGCGCCATCGCCTTCGGGCTCTCGGCCCGTGGCTCGTTCTTCAAGCTCGCGAACGTCGGCCTGACCGCGGCGCTGGCGCAGGAGAGCAGCCGCAGCGTGCTGCTCGTCCCGGCCGAGGGAGCGGTGCCCGGACGGGCCGAGCCGCTGGAGTACCAGGCACGCCCCTGAGCGAGGTCAGCGCCTGCGCAGCGCCAGGGCGACGACGACGCCGACGACGGTGAGCAGGGACGCGCCGATCGTGGCGTCCGACGGGAGCGCGTGGTCGGCGACGGCCTGGATGACCTCCGCCCCGATCACCTGTCCCGCGATCATCGACAGCCCGAGCACCAGCACGCCGTGCACGTGGACGAGCCAGGCCCCCATCGCGATGAAGCAGAGGCCGATCAGGCCGCCGAGGTAGAGCCACCACGTGCCCGGGAGCGGGCCCAGGGACCCGTGGGCCAGGAGGCTGAGGAGGAAGGCGACCAGCAGGGCCGTCGTACCGACGGTGAAGTTGTTCATCGCCGCGACGATCGGGTCGGAGACCCGTGAGATCCGGCCGTTGAGCGCCTGCTGGAGCGACGAGCCGGCGCCGGCGAGGAACGGCAGCAGGGTGAACAGCGCGGTCTGCCAGGAGAACGCGTCGACGAGTGCCGACCACGACGCGACGACGACGGCCGCGATCGCGAACGCCGCGGCGACGGCGCGCGGGGTGTCGACGGCCTGGCGTCCGGAGGGCCCGAGGCCGAGGTGGTCGACGGCCAGCGCGCTGGTCGCCTGGCCGGCGGTCAGGGCGACGCTGAAGACCGCGACGCCGATCGTCGTGACGGTCAGGCCCTGGCAGGCGACGACGAACGCGCCGAACAGGCCGCCGATCATCACCGCGGGGCCGATCCGGTGCTCGCGGACGGCCCGCACCAGCGACAGCAGGCCCGCGCGGTGGCCGGCACGCAGCACCACGACGACCCCGACGACGACCAGCCCGATCGCGAAGCTGACCAGGGCGGCCCCGAACCCGGCACGCGGCCCGGTGCCCATCCGATGCGCCAGGTGGCCGTTGATCTGGGACTGCAGGGCGACCAGGGCGCCGGCGAGCAGCATCAGCGGAACCGCGACGACCCGCAGGGCTCGGGAGGCTCCGGCGTCCGACATGGCTCGGACACTACGGGGTCCTCGTGCCGGGTCCGGCGCCGCGGTCGCCTCGCTGTCGCCGACCCGGACCGGACCCGGCACAATGGCCGCCATGGAGCGTGTGGTCATCATCGGGGGCGGTCCGGGCGGCTACGAGTCGGCGCTCGTCGCGAGCCAGCTCGGCGCCCAGGTGACGGTGGTCGACACCGACGGTCTGGGCGGCTCGGCGGTGCTCACCGACTGCGTCCCGAGCAAGACCCTGATCGCCGCGGCGGAGCTGATGACCGAGGTGTCCCGCGCCGAGGACATAGGGCTGAGCCTGCACGACGGGCCGTCCGAGGGGATCCACGTCGACCTGATGCAGGTCAACAAGCGTGTCAAGGCGCTCGCGCAGGCTCAGTCCGACGACATCGAGTCGCGGCTCGGCCGCAACGGCATCGCCATCCTGCGGGGCCGCGGTCGCCTCGACGGCCCGGGCCGGGTCGTGGCCGAGCTGGCCTCCGGCGGCACCGAGACGCTCGAGGCGGACGCCGTGCTCCTCGCGACGGGCGCGAGCCCGCGCACCCTGCCGTCCGCCCAGCCCGACGGCGAGCGGATCCTCACCTGGGAGCAGGTCTACGACCTCGACGAGACGCCGACCGAGCTGATCGTGGTCGGTTCGGGCGTCACCGGCCTGGAGTTCGCCAGCGCCTACCTCGCCCTCGGCATCCCGGTGACCCTGGTCAGCAGCCGCGACCGCGTGCTGCCCGGCGAGGACGCCGACGCCGCGGGCGTCCTCGAGGACGTCGTCACCCGCAAGGGCATGACCGTGCTCGGCCGGTCGCGGATGCAGTCGGTCGGCCGCGAGGGCAACGCCGTCACGGTCACCCTCACCGACGGCCGCACGGTGACCGGCAGCCACTGCATCCTCGCGCTGGGCTCGGTGCCGAACACCGAGGACCTCGGCCTGGCCGGCGCGGGCGTCGAGGTCGACGAGGGCGGCTTCATCCGCGTCGACAAGGTCTCCCGCACCTCCGCCCGCGGCGTGTACGCCGCCGGCGACTGCACCGGCGTCCTGATGCTCGCCTCGGTTGCGGCCATGCAGGGCCGCATCGCGATGTGGCACTTCCTCGGCGACGCGGTGGCTCCGCTGGACCTCCGCAAGGTCGCCTCCAACGTCTTCACCGCGCCCGAGATCGCCACCGTCGGCTGCTCCCAGCGCGCCATCGACGACGGCGACGTGGTCGCCGAGAGCGTCACCCTGGCGCTGGCCGGCAACCCGCGCGCCAAGATGCAGGGTGTCAGCGACGGCTTCGTGAAGCTGTTCTGCCGCCCCGGCACCGGCACGGTCGTCGGGGGCGTCGTGGTCGGGCCGCGCGCGAGCGAGCTGATCCACCCGGTCTCGATCGCGGTCGCCGAGTCGCTGACCGCCGACGATCTGGCCCAGGCCTTCACGGTCTACCCGTCGGTCTCGGGATCGATCGCCGAGGCCGCCCGCCGCCTCCACGGCGTCTAACTGCAAGGATGAGCGCCATGCGCGTACACCTCGGCTGCGACCACGCCGGACTCGAGCTCAAGTCTCACCTGACGTCGTGGCTGACCGAGCACGGCTACGAGCCCGTCGACCACGGCCCGTTCGCCTACGACGCCCAGGACGACTATCCCGTCTTCTGCCTGCGTGCCGCCGAGGGTGTCGTCGCCGACCGCGCGAAGGGGATGGACAGCCTCGGCGTGGTGATCGGCGGCTCCGGCAACGGCGAGCAGATGGCTGCGAACAAGGTCAAGGGCGTCCGCGCCGCGCTGGCCTGGTCCGAGGAGACCGCCGCCCTCGCGCGCGAGCACAACGACGCCTGGGTGGTCTCGGTCGGTGGCCGCATGCACACCATCGAGGTCATGACGCGCCTGGTGGAGGTCTTCCTCACCACCGACTTCACCGGCGAGGAGCGCCACGTACGCCGCATCGGCCAGCTGGCCGACTACGAGACGACCGGTGAGCTCCCGCCGCTGCCGCCGTCCGCCGTCGACGCGTAGGCGCCCACCATGCCCGAGGGCCACACCCTCCACCGGCTGGCCGATCGGCTGACCGACGTCTTCGGCGGATCCCACGTCCGGGTCGGCAGCCCGCAGGGACGGTTCGCCGACTCCGCCGCGCAGCTCGACGGCGGCCTGCTGCTCGACGCCGACGCGTGGGGCAAGCAGCTGTTCGTCCGGTTCGAGGGCGAGCGGTTCGTGCACGTGCACCTCGGCCTCTACGGCAAGCTCGACGTCACCGGGCTCGGCGACGGCGAGCAGGTGCCGCCGCCCGTCGGCCAGGTCCGCATGCGCCTCCAGTCGCGCTCGGCGTACGCCGACCTCCGCGGGGCGACCACCTGCGCGCTCGTGACCGCCGCGGAGCGGGACGCCGTGGTGGCGCGCTCGGGCCCGGACCCGCTCCGTGAGGGCTCCGATCCGGACCTCGCGTGGGCCCGGATCGGCCGCAGCGCGTCGCCGATCGGCGGGCTGCTGATGGACCAAACCGTCCTGGCGGGGGTCGGGAACGTCTACCGTGCGGAGGTGCTCTTCCGTCATCGCATCCATCCGCTGCGCCCGGGCCGCACCCTGCGCAGCGGCCAGTGGCAGGCGATGTGGGACGACCTGGTCGGCCTGATGGCCGAGGGGGTGCGCACCGGCCGCATCGACACCGTGCGCCCCGAGCACACCCCCGAGGCGATGGGCCGCCCTCCACGGGTCGACGACCACGGGGGAGAGGTCTACGTCTACCGCCGGACCGGCCAGCCGTGCCACGTCTGCGGGCGGCCGGTCCGCACCGAGGTGCTCGGCGGCCGCAACGTCTTCTGGTGCAGCCGGTGCCAGCCGGTCTTCCGCTCCCGGGCGGCGCGGTGATCGGGCGCGCCGGTCGGTGGCTCGGCTCCGACCGCGGCATCGCGGTGCTGCTGGCGCTGGTGGCCGGGGCCGCGACCGTCGGCATCGCGTTCAACCCCGAGGCTGTCCCGATCAACCTGGCGTTCCTGCCGCTGCTTCCGGCGGTGCTGCTGCTCAGCAACCGGCTGCTGCCCTGGTACGCGCTCTACATGCTGGTGGTCATCACCGTCTCGACCGTGCTGCTGCAGGGTCACTACACGCTGCGCACCGTCGTGGCGATCCCGGTGATGTACGTCCTGACCATCGCCGTCTACCTCGTCTCCACCGGCTCCGGGCGTCGGCTCGGGGTCGGACGCATCCGGGGCGAGTCGATGCTGGTCGACCTGCGCGACCGGATCCTCGCCCAGGGCGAGATCCCCGCGCTGCCCGCGAGCTGGCTGGTCGACTCGGCCCTCGCGTCGGCCGGAGGATCCTCGTTCGCCGGCGACTTCGTCGTGGCGACGACGCGTCACCAGTGCCGGGGCGACCGGCTCGAGCTCGCCGTCGTCGACGTGTCCGGCAAGGGTGAGGCCGCGGGCACCCGTGCGCTCCAGCTCTCCGGCGCGATGGGCGGGCTCCTCGGCGCCCTGCCGCCCGAGGACTTCCTGGCCTCGACCAACGAGTACCTCCTCCAGCGGGTCTGGGAGGAGGGCTTCGCGACCGCGATCCACCTCTCCCTCGACCTCGCGACCGGTGGCTTCGAGGTGCGTGCCGCCGGCCACCCGCCCGCCGCCCAGCGGCTCGCCGGCTCGGGGCGCTGGCAGATCCTGCACACCGAGGGGCCCGTGCTGGGTGTGCTCGACGACGTCCGGTACGACGCCGTGACCGGCCACCTCGCGCCGGGCGACACCCTCCTGCTCTACACCGACGGCATGGTGGAGGAGCCGCGGCGCGACATCGAGCTCGGGATCGACGCGATGCTCGGCGAGGCGGAGTCGCTGCTGCGCACCTCGTGGGACGGTCTCGCCGACCGCCTCGTGAAGGCCGTCGGGTCACCGGACGATGACCGCGCCCTGCTGCTGGTCCACCGTCGGCCCTGAGGCCTTTGGGAGTCGGGCGCCGCGCTGTGGGAGGATGTCGGCGCAGCCCCGAGGGGCCGCGGGGATGTAGCTCAATGGTAGAGCCTCAGTCTTCCAAACTGATTACGCGGGTTCGATTCCCGTCATCCCCTCCAGAGACCGGTCTTCCGTGCGTTCGCGCAGGTCAGGAGCGGTTTCGCGGGGCGTAGCGTAGTGGCTAGCGCGCCTGCTTTGGGAGCAGGAGACCGCAGGTTCGAGTCCTGTCGCCCCGACGTGGAGCACTGCTCTGTCCTGGCCGCCGAGCGTGGCGAGCCCATGATCGGGACGTCCTTCGCCCAGCGCGGGCTGATGCTCGTCGAGCAGCCGGGTGCCTGGGGGAGGCAGGGGCTGGCCGACTCCGACCTCGACCACGACGTGGCCGCCGCGCTGCAGCACCGCGCGGACGTCGCCGACCTGCGGCTGCTCGCGATCCGCCGCCCCGACCGCACCGCCCCCGTACGACGCTCCTGGGCCGTCCGCCCGCCCGGCTCGTCCACGACCTACTGGGGTGAGCACGCCGACGACACCGATCTGCTCGACCTGCCGCTGGACGACGCGATCGCGTCCGTCGGCGAGCCGGCCGAGGGGCCGACGTACCTCGTCTGCACGCACTCCAAGCGCGACGCCTGCTGCGCGGTCTTCGCGCGGCCGCTCGCGGCGGCGCTCGACCGGCTGCGGCCGGGTCAGGTGTGGGGCTGCAGCCACACCGGCGGGCACCGCTTCGCCCCGGTCGTCGTGGCGGTCCCGGCGGGCTCGCCCGGCGCCGCGATGTACGGCCGGGTCGACGTGGGCGCGCTGACGCGGGTCGTCGAGGCCACCGAGGCCGGGCGCGTGCTGCCCGAGCTGCTGCGCGGTCCGACCGGCCACCCGGCACACGTCCAGGCGGCGCTCGCGCACGCGTACGCCGGCCACCCGGTGCCCGGCGACTGGCGGGTGCTCGACGTGCGCGAGACCGGTCCCGACGGCTGGCGGATCACCCTCGCCGGGCCGTCGTCGTACGACCTCGAGGTGGTCGCCGAGACGCGCGCCGAGCCGATGGCCAGCTGCGGAAAGCCGGAGCCGTCGGACCAGACGCACTACCGGGTGCTGTCCAGCGCTCCGCGCTGAATCGCTGGCCCGAGCCCTGCGCGGGTAGTGTGGGCCAGTCTGAATCCGGGGCGTGACATCTCGCCGCCCCACCCACCGACTAGTAGGAGATCACCTGTGAAGAGCGCCGTCGAGACCTTGAGCCCGACCCGGGCCAAGCTGACCGTCGAGGTGCCCTTCGAGGAGCTCAAGCCGAGCCTCGACGCGGCGTACCAGAAGATCGCGAAGCAGATCAACGTCCCCGGCTTCCGCCGCGGCAAGGTCCCGCCGCAGGTGATCGACCGCCAGGTCGGCCGCGGAGTCGTCCTGGACGAGGCCGTCAACGAGATCCTGCCGAAGGCCTACACCGAGGCGCTCCAGGAGAACAGCCTCACCCCGCTCGCGCAGCCGGAGATCGAGGTCACCAAGCTCGACGACGCCGAGGGCCTGTCCTTCACCGCCGAGCTCGACGTGCTCCCCGCATTCGAGGTGCCGGCGTACGACGGCATCGAGGCCTCCGTCGAGGACCTCGAGGTCACCGACGAGGACGTCGAGGAGCAGGTGCAGGCGCTGCGCGAGCGCTTCGGCACCCTCTCCGAGGTCGAGCGCGCCGCCGCTGACGGCGACTTCGTGACCATCGACCTCGCGGCCACCAAGGACGGCGAGCCGGTCGAGGGCGCCGAGATCAGCGGCTTCTCCTACCAGGTCGGCAAGGGCGGCATGATCGACGGCCTCGACGAGGCACTCGTCGGCCTGACCGCCGGTGAGTCCAAGACCTTCACCTCCCAGCTGGTCAACGGCGACGCGGTCGGCGAGGACGTCGACGTGGCCGTGACCGTCTCCCAGGTCCAGGAGCAGGAGCTCCCCGAGCTCGACGACGACTTCGCGCAGGACGCCTCGGAGTTCGACACCCTGGCCGAGCTCGAGGACGACGTCCGCGAGCGCCTGACCAAGGGCAAGCGGCTCGAGCAGGCCGCCGCGGCCCGCGACGCCGTGCTCGAGGCGCTGCTGGAGAAGGTCGAGATCCCGCTGCCCGACACCCTGGTCACCGAGGAGCTCAACTCCCGTCGCGAATCGGTCGAGCAGCAGCTCGCCTTCGCCGGCATGACGCTGGAGAAGTACCTCGAGGACGAGAAGCAGACCCAGGAGGAGTTCGAGGCCGACCTCGAGCGCCGGGTCCGCGACGCGGTCGCCGCGCAGTTCCTGCTCGACGCGATCGCGGACAAGGAGGAGCTCGGCGTCGACCAGAACGAGCTCACCCAGCACATGATCCGCCGCGCCCAGCAGTCCGGCCAGGACCCGCAGGAGTTCGTCAACCACATGCTCGAGCACAACCACGTGCCCGAGCTGGTCGCCGAGGTCCGCCGTGGCAAGGCCCTCGCCCAGCTGGTCGAGTCGGCCGTCGTCAAGGACGCCTCCGGCAACGTGGTGGAGCTGAAGAACCTGCTCCCCGACGGCACCATCGGGGACCCGGCCGCCGAGGCCGAGGCCGCGGCCGCCGAGGAGACCGAGGCTCCGGCCGAGGACTGACCCCGGTTCGTCGTACGACGGCCCCTGCTCGCACTGCGAGCGGGGGCCGTCGCGCGTGGCGGGGAGCGCCGGCCGGCCGGCCGGCGCGGCGGGGCGCATGTAACACGTCGTCCACGGCTGTTGCACGCCGCTGCGGCGACCTTCTACAGCAGCAGACGGCGTAGTAGGTCGCCGGACGACGTGTTACAGCGCCGGCGCGCGACCACCCGCCCCCGCGCGACAACGAGTGTACGACTGTCCACTGAATCGGGTACCGTGGCGGGATGACCACCACGAGGCAGTCGACCGGGCCGACGCTGCTGGACGCCCTCTCGCTCGCGGCGAAGGAGGCAGACCAGCTCCTGCTGGCGACCACGCAGGCGACGCACACCGCGATCTCCAGGCGCGTGCACGGCCTGGTCCGCCTCGGTGCCGGTCCCGCCGTGGCGCCGGTAGAGATGGCCCACGACGCCATCGCCGGCGGTGTGTACGCCGGCATCGGGCTCGGCCTGCGCGGAGCGAGCAAGGCGCTGGACAGGGCCGCCGAGACCGGCATCGGTCCCCGGCTGGAGCAGGAGGCGTGGGGCCGGTTCCTCAGCGCCGCCGTCAACGGACTGATCGGTGACGAGCTGCTGCGCGACCGTCCGCAGATGGCGATCCCGATGGCCGTGCGGCACGAGGGTCGTGACGTCGACGTGCACGACACCGCCGCGGTGGCGGAGGCGTTCCCGGCGGCCACCGGCAGGGTCGTGGTCTTCCTGCACGGGCTGTGCGAGGACGAGGCCGCGTGGCGGATCCACCGCGACCGGGTCGGCACGACCTACCCCGAGGCGCTGGCCGCGGACGGCTGGACGCCGGTGCTGCTGCGCGCGAACACCGGCCTCGGCCTGCGCGAGAACGGCGCAGCCCTGACCGCGCTGCTGCAGCGGCTGACCGAGTCCTGGCCGGTTCCGGTCGAGCGCATCGTCCTGGTCGGCCACTCGATGGGCGGGCTCATCATGCGCGCGGCTTCCGCGGTCCAGGCCGAGGCGGGCGGCACCGCCTGGTCCGACCTGGTCAGCGACGTCGTCACCCTCTCGACCCCGCACCTCGGCTCGTGGTTCGCGATCGGCGCCGACCACGCCAGCCGCGGCCTGGCCCGGCTGCCCGAGGTCGCCGCCTTCGGCCGGATCATCGACCGTCAGGGCCAGGGCATCCGCGACCTGATCCTCGGTCTCGCCGAGGACGTGCCACCGCTGCCGCACGCCCGCTACCGGCTGGTCAGCGCCACCCTGACCCGATCCGAGCGTCATCCGGTCGCCCGCGTCATCGGCGACCTGCTGGTCACGCCGCGGTCGGCGTTCGGCCGCGACCGGGGCGGCCGTGAGCTCTTCCCCGACGCCGAGGTGCTGCACGTCGGCCGGGCCGACCACTTCGCCGTGCTCAACCACCCCGATGTCCACGACGCGCTGCGTCGGTGGCTGGCCTGACGTCGTACCCCCGAATCCGCTGTCGGCGAACAGCGGCCGTTCTCGCGTGGATCCGGCGCCTCCGACGGCTAGCCTCGCCTCCGTGAGCCAGAATTCCGAGACCACCCAGCCCCGGATGTCCGAGGCGTCGGGCATGAGCTTCCTCGACGACAACATCTACAGCCGCCTGCTCAAGGAGCGGATCGTCTTCCTGGGCTCCGAGGTGCGCGACCAGAACGCCAACGCGATCTGCGCCCAGCTCCTGCTGCTCTCGGCCGAGGACCCCGAGGCCGACATCTTCCTGCACATCAACAGCCCCGGTGGCTCCGTCGACGCCGGCATGGCGATCTACGACACGATGAACTACATCCCCAACGACGTCGCGACCGTGGGCATGGGCCTGGCCGCGTCGATGGGCCAGTTCCTGCTGTGCGCCGGCGCCAAGGGCAAGCGCTACGCCCTCCCGCACGCGCGGATCATGATGCACCAGCCCTCCTCCGGCATGGGCGGCTCCGCCTCGGACATCAAGATCCAGGCGCAGCAGTCGCTGCACATCAAGAAGGTCCTGCTCGAGCTGATCGCCGAGCACACCGGTCAGACGGTCGAGCAGATCACCGAGGACGCCGACCGTGACCGCTGGTTCACCGCCGACCAGGCGCTCGAGTACGGCCTGGTCGACAAGGTCATCAAGAACGCCCGCGAAGCAACCGACGAAGGCCGCCCGGCCCACAAGAAGGACTGAGAGGTCGAACATGAACTACTACATCCCCCAGTGGGAGGAGCGGACGTCGTACGGCTTCCGCCGGATCGACCCCTACGGCAAGCTCTTCGAGGACCGGATCATCTACCTCGGCACGCCGATCTCCGACGACGTCGCGAACGCCGTGATCGCACAGCTGCTGTGCCTGCAGTCGATGAACCCCGACCAGGACATCAGCATCTACATCAACAGCCCCGGCGGCTCCTTCACCGCCTGCGCGGCGATCTACGACACGATGCAGTTCATCAAGCCCGACGTGCAGACGGTCTGCATCGGTCAGGCCGCGTCGGCCGCCGCGATCCTGCTCGGCGCCGGCACCCACGGCAAGCGGCTGGCGCTGCCCAACAGCCGGATCCTGATCCACCAGCCCTACACCGAGGGCACCTTCGGCCAGACCTCCGACATCGAGATCCAGGCCAACGAGATCCTCCGGATGCGCGAGCAGCTGGAGAAGATGATCGCCGATCACACCGGGAAGCCGATCGAGGAGGTGAGTCGCGACATCGAGCGCGACAAGATCCTCACCGCCGACCAGGCCATCGAGTACGGCCTGATCGACTCCGTCCTGGAGTCGCTCAAGCCGCCCGCCCTGACCGGGTCCTGACCGGACACACCGAACGACCAGATGAAGACGAGCACCCCGGCGTACTCCCCGTGTCTCGCTCCCCTCGGGGCGCGGCTCGGGGTACCGTCGGGGAGTTCACACCCAAGGAGGACCGCACGTGGCTCGCATCGGTGACGGAGGCGACCTGCTGAAGTGCTCTTTCTGCGGAAAGAGCCAGAAGCAGGTCAAGAAGCTGATCGCCGGGCCCGGCGTCTACATCTGCGACGAGTGCATCGATCTCTGCAACGAGATCATCGAGGAGGAGCTCGCCGAGGGCTCCGAGGTCGAGCTCGCCGAGCTGCCGAAGCCCAAGGAGATCTTCGAGTTCCTGAACTCCTACGTCATCGGCCAGGAGCAGGCGAAGAAGACCCTCGCGGTGGCGGTCTACAACCACTACAAGCGGGTCCAGGCGGGCGTCTCGCCGGTGAGCGGCAAGCACACCAAGGACGAGAACGTCGAGGTCGCCAAGTCCAACATCCTGGTGATCGGCCCGACCGGCTGCGGCAAGACCTACCTCGCCCAGACGCTGGCGCGGATGCTCAACGTCCCCTTCGCGATCGCCGACGCCACGGCCCTGACCGAGGCCGGCTACGTCGGTGAGGACGTCGAGAACATCCTGCTCAAGCTGATCCAGGCCGCCGACTACGACGTCAAGAAGGCCGAGACCGGCATCATCTACATCGACGAGATCGACAAGGTGGCCCGCAAGGCCGAGAACCCGTCGATCACCCGTGACGTCTCCGGCGAGGGCGTCCAGCAGGCGCTGCTGAAGATCATCGAGGGCACCACCGCCTCGGTGCCGCCGCAGGGCGGGCGCAAGCACCCCCACCAGGAGTTCATCCAGATCGACACGACGAACATCCTCTTCGTCGTCGGCGGGGCCTTCGCCGGCCTGGAGCACATCATCGAGCAGCGGGTCGGCAAGAAGACCCTCGGCTTCACCGCGGAGATCCACGGCAAGGCCGAGAAGGAGGCCGAGGACCTGCTCAAGCTGGTGCGCCCCGAGGACCTCACCAAGTTCGGCCTCATCCCCGAGTTCATCGGGCGGCTTCCGCTGATCGCCTCGGTGACCAAGCTCGACCGCCAGGCGCTCGTGCAGATCCTCACCGAGCCCCGCAACGCGCTGGTCAAGCAGTACCAGAAGCTCTTCGAGCTCGACGGGGTCGAGCTCGAGTTCACCGAGGACGCCATCGAGGCGATCGCCGACAAGGCGCTCGAGCGCGGCACCGGCGCCCGTGGGCTGCGGGCCATCATCGAGGAAGTCCTCCTCCACGTGATGTACGACGTGCCCTCGCGCGGCGACGTCGCCAAGGTGATCGTCAACGCCGAGGTCGTCACCGGCGAGGCGGCTCCCGAGCTGGTCGTCCGGGACTCCGAGGCGAAGAAGAAGAAGTCTGCCTGAGGTCCCCGGACCTTGGTCAGTAGCGTCTAGTCACTTCGGGTCATTTTCGCTCCGGACCCTGGGGACAAGGGTCCCGGGTCGGCGAGAATCCTCCTGTCAATCCTGATTCGGGCAGGGGGAGAAGCGTTGAGGTCACAGCACCGGGCTCCGTTGGTCGCCTTCGCGGCGGTCACTGCGGCATGCCTGCTGGTGCTCTTCTCCGCGATCCGGCCCCAGCTCCCGATCACGCTTCCGACGCCGTCGGCCCTGGCCGCAGGGCCCGTCCACATCCTTCAGATGGTCGACCCGCTGCGCATCGCGCACGACCAGCCCGCCCCGGTGACGAAGGCCCCGGAGCCGGCCAAGACGACCGAGCAGGCGACCCCGGTGGCGAGCCTGCACCCGGCCGCGGTCCGTCACCCGGCGGCGCCCGCCAGGACGCACCGGCACCAGGCATCGACGCCGGCCAGGCATGCCCACCACGCCTCCCACCCGGCCGTGACCAAGCACCACGCCAAGTCCACCGGCACGAAGCCCACGGGCAAGGGCCACGACAAGTCCAACGGCAAGGGGGGCGACAACGGCAAGGGCAACCAGCAGGCCCCGCAGCCGACGGTCACCATCCCCGGCGTGGGCACGGTGACGGTCCCGGTCGTCGGCAGCCTGCTGCCGGGCAACTCGGGCTCCGCGCCGGGCCACAACAAGACGTCCGGCTCGGCCTCCAGCAGCGCGCCGGGCCACAACAAGGTGCCCGGGACCGTCTCGAGCAAGGGCAACGGCCACGCCTATGGCCACAGTGGCGACAACGGGAGCGGAAGCCAGCGGAGCGGCCAGGTGCTGTCCAGCCTGAGCGCACAGGCATCGTCGGTCGCCGGATCCCTGACGTCTATGACGACCAGCACGCTCACCGGCGCCGGGGCGTCGTCATCCGACGCGGCGCCCCACCTGACGGGTTGGCAGCGGCACGCCGACGCGTCGGCGTCCTACGGCCGTGCGCCCCACGGCAACAGCGTGTCCCACGGCAGTGCGCCCCACGGCAACAGCGGGTCCCACGGCAGCGGGTCCCACGGCAGCGGGTCCCACGGCAGCGAGTTCCACGGCAACAGCGTGTCCCACGACAGCGGGTTCCACGCCAGTGCGCCCCACGGCAACAGCGCTTCCCACGGCAACTCGGCGTGGGGCCACTCCCACCAGGTCAGCTCTCCGTGGGGGCGAGGTCGGCACTGACCGACAGCTCGGTCGCCGTCTCGTCGACGGTGAAGACGAGCTCGCCGGTGATCCGGCCGGTGCGCCGCAGGTCCTCCGCCGCGCTCCGTGCCCGCTGGATCGCGAGCTCCGGCCCGGTGATCTCCGCGCGTGAGAGCTCGGCCCGCTGCGAGACCTTCGCCGTCGACTTCACGCCGCGCAGGCCGGCGAGCGCCGCAGCGACGGCGTCGACGCAGGCCGGGTCGGCGGCCGCCGCCGAGCCCAGGTCGAGCTCGGTCGGCCAGGTGGAGCGGTGGATGGAGACCCCGCCGTTGGCGGCGATCCACCACGA
>WQZX01000054.1 GCA_009780515.1 Nocardioidaceae bacterium
GGAGCCGGAGGGAGCGCAGCGACCGGAGGCGAGGAGGGCGTTACTTCGGCGCAGCGCCGGGTGAGCCGCCGGCGGCGGGCGACCGGGCACCGCCTCGACCGCGTGCGCGGCAGAGTGGGCGAGCGAAGCGAGAACACTCTCGCGCCAATGTTGCAGTGGGGGCGGGATTCGAACCCGCGGTAGGTCTCCCTACGACCGCTTTCAAGGCGGTTCCGATAGGCCACTCCGGCACCCCACCCCGCTGCGGCAGGGACCGCAGCACGTGACGGAAGTCTAGGAGGCGCCGCTTTGCCCGTGACGCGGCCGGTCTTGTTCAATCGGGCTCGTGAGTTCTGAGGCCGTCGCCGACTACCGGATCGCCCCGCCCGTCCTGGCGCGGCTGGTGGGCGCCTACCTGGTTGTGCTCGCGGTGGTGGTCCTCGTGGTCACCCTGGTCGTCGTCCTCGCAGGCATGAGCCCGGACGTGCTGGTGCTCGTCCTCGGTCTGGGCGTGCTCGGTGTGCTCGGCATGGGCTGGTGGCTGCGAACGCGGCTCGCGGTGGTGCGGCTGACGTCGTACGGCTACCGCGTCCGGATGGTGCGCGCCGTCGGTGTCGCCGAGGGCCGCTGGTCGGAGGTCGAGGACGCCGTCGCCGCCTCGCCCAGCGACATCGACTGCGTCGTGATCCGCCTGCGCGACGGGCGCTCCACCACCATCCCGGTCGACCTGATCGCCGCGGACAAGGACGACTTCGCCCGTGACGTACGCCGGCACCTCGAAGCCGCCGCCAGCTGACCGGTCCGTACGACGGATGGGCGGATTCGGCAGCCGACCCGGCTGCTTGTAGCCTTGGCGGACCGGTGCTCGCGCCGGTGGCTGAGGAGGCGTCGCCTAGTCCGGTCTATGGCGCCGCACTGCTAATGCGGTTTGGGTTTATCGCCCATCGAGGGTTCAAATCCCTCCGCCTCCGCCGTTGTTCGAGGGCCCTGGGGCGTGGACACGCCCCGGGGCCCTCGACGTAGAGTGTCGGCCACGGAGGCACGCTCGGGCGGCCACAGAGCTCAGGGGAGATCCCATGAAGAACGTGCTTCGCAAGGTCGCGATCGGCCTGGCCGTCGTCGGCGCCAGCATCGGCATCGCGACGGCGGCGTCGCCGGCGCACGCCGACACCGCTTGGCCGTACGCCCACCACGTCGCGCTGACGATCGGCGACGACTAGCGGCCTCGCGCGGGCCGCCCACGCTCACCCGCCGGGGTGTGTCCCTTCGGGCGGCTCGTCGCCGGAGATGCCCTGCCGGCCCATCGTGTAGCCGAGCTGGAAGCGCGTCGCGGCGTCGTACTCACGACGCAGGTCGGCGATGTAGCCGGCGTACGTGCGGGGGCTGACACCGAGCCGGCGTGCGCTGGTCGCGTCGGAGTGGCCCTCGATGAGCATGCGGATGGTCATCTGCCGCTGCTCGGCGGCGATGCTGCGCGGGAGGTTCGACTCGCGCTCGCCGAAGGGGCGGGCGCGCGCCCAGGTGCGCTCGAAGATGTCGACCAGGAACGCCACGATGGCGGGCTCGCGGACGAACACCGCGGTCTGCGGCCCCTCCGGTCCTGGGATCACGGCGACGCGCCGGTCGACCAGGATCATCCGGTGGAAGAACTCGTCGAGCGTGCGGACCTCCGCGCCGAGACCGCTCACCTCGGCGACGTAGCTGTGGGTGGAGGCGTGTCGGCGCGCGCTGTGCTGGTAGAGGATGCGCATCGCCACGCCGCGCTCGAGCGCCTCGGTGTCGCGCGGCGCCACGGCCGCCACCGCCTCCGAGCGACGGCCGGTCTGCGGCTGCGCGGTGAGGATCTCGGTCTGGGCCTCCGCGATCAGCCCGGAGAGGTACGGGTCGATGGCGTCGCTGTGGAGGTAGGCGACCGAGGTGCCGGTCTCCTCGGCTGGCGCCGCGCGGAAGGTGGTGGAGAGGTGCTGGAACAGCCGTGCCCAGTGCGCCGACTCGTCGAGCAGGCGGGCCCCCTCGGTCGTCAGCGGCGCGACGACCCGGGACTGCGCGCCTGACGGCTCGACCGCCTGCCAGCCGCCGCGCTGGGGGTCGTGCTGCAGCAGCCCCATGCCGACCAGCAGGTCGAACGCCGCTCGGTCGCCGCCGGTCCCGGTGATGCGCGGATCGGCCTGGTCGATGCCCCCCTCGGCCACGGCGGCGTCGTACAGCCCGAGCGCCCGACTCTCGAACAGCTCGCGGTCGTCGGACGGGCTGGCGGGCATGCGGTCATCGTGGCACAGCAGGGTCCGGTCGCCCCCCCTGATTCGGCATCAGCCGCCGCCCTCGGCTATTCTCGTCCGGTCGCTGCTCGTCAGCGGCGAGCGCCTGTAGCTCAACGGATAGAGCATCTGACTACGGATCAGAAGGTTTGGGGTTCGAATCCCTACAGGCGCGCGAGCGAAGAAGCCCTCGCCGGACCTGTCCGGCGAGGGCTTCTTGCGAAGCGAGGAGGATCAGCATGAGTGGACAGCGGATCGCGGGCGTCGTGCTCGCGGCGGCGCTGATCCTCGGCGGCGGCTTCCTCGCCCTCGCTGGGATGGGGTACGTCGGGTCGTCCGGCGACACCAGTCGTTCGTGGTCCGAGCTGGGCTCGATCCTCGCGGGCCTCGGGGTCGCGCTGCTGTTCGTGGTCCTCCGCCGCGAGCGCTGATCCAGTGGGGCGGGCGATCAGCCGGCCGACTCCTCGACCGGCTTGACGCCGGCCTTGTGACGCTGCGCGAGGGCGGGGTAGTACTGCGGATTCAGCTCGACCCAGATCGCCGCGCCGGTGCCGGCGATCTCCTTGGTCGCCTTGGCGGGGGTGCCCGAGGCGAGCATCCCGGCCGGGATCTCGGTCCCGGGCGTGACGGTCGAGCCCGCGGCCACCAGCGAGCCGGCGCCGATCACGACGCCGTCGAGCAGCACGCAGCCGTTGGCGACGAGCGCACGCTCGCCGACCGACTTGCCGTGGGCGACGACCGAGTGCGCGATGGTCGCGTAGGCCCCGATCTCCAGCGTCTCGCCCGGCCCGGCGTGCAGCACCGAGTTGTCCTGGATGTTCGCGCCCTCGCGCACCACGATGCTGCAGTCGTCGCCGCGGAGCACGGCGCCGTACCAGACACTCGCGTCCTTCTCGATCACGACGTCGCCGATCAGCGTCGCCGTCGGGGCCACGAACGCGTCGGGATGGATCTGGGGCCGCTTGCCCTCGAACTCGTAGATGAACACGCCCGCAGACTAGTGGCGGTCCTCGGCCCCGGCAGGTGCCGCCCGCGTCCATCACGCCAAAAAGTCGAATGCCGCCGCAGGCGTCTCGGGTCACCTGCGGCGGCAACAGGAATGCTGCCACGGCGCAGGGGCGGTGTCACGCGGAAACGAGCAATCCGAAGGTAAAGAAATTCCGGGGATGTAACGAATGGGGCCCTTGGCGACATACGCGCGCAGGAGCGGCTCGAGCGGTCGTCGTACCGAGGATGCCGCGAGCGGTACGCCGACGCTAGCCTGCCGAGCGTGGACGCGTTCGCGGATTCGGTGAATTGCCCGCTCTGGCTCGACACCCCGGCGCGCCCGGGGCCCCGGACGCCGATCAACGGCGACACCTCCGCCGACCTGGTCGTCGTCGGCGCCGGGTTCACCGGCCTCTGGACAGCGCTGCGGGCCGTCGAGCGCGAGCCCGGCCGCCGGGTCGTCGTCGTCGAGGCGGACCGCATCGCCGAGCACGCGACCGGTCGCAACGGCGGCTTCTGCGAGGCGTCGCTGACCCACGGCGAGCCGAACGGCCGCGCCCGGTGGCCCGAGGAGTACGACGAGCTCGAGCGGCTCGGCGTCGAGAACGTCGACGCGATCGGGGAGACCGTCGCCCGCTACGGCATCGACTGCGGCTTCGTGCGTGGTGGCGCCCTGGCTGTCGCGACCCGGGCGCACGAGATCGCCGACCTCGACCCCGACGAGCCCGGCTTCCTCGACGCCCAGGCGGTCCGGCGGCTCGTCGACTCGCCGACCTACCTGGCAGGCCGGCTCTCCGGGCCCGAGGAGTGCGCACTGGTCGACCCCGCCCGGCTGGCGTGGGGGTTGGCCTCGGCGGCCGAGGGTCTCGGGGTCCGCATCGCCGAGGGCAGCCGGGTCCGCGCGGTCCGGCGTACCGCCGGCGGGGTGCGGGTCGAGACCTCGGCCGGCACCGTCACCGCGCGGCAGGTCGTCCTCGCGACCAACGTGTTCCGTCCGCTGCTGCGGCGGCTGCGGCTGGCGACCGTGCCGGTCTACGACTACGTCCTCGCCACCGAGCCGCTCAGCGACGAGCAGCTCGCGACGATCGGCTGGGATCCGTCGTACGGGATCGCCGACTCGGGCAACCAGTTCCACTACTACCGGGTCACGCCGGACCGGCGGATCCTGTGGGGCGGCTACGACGCGATCTATCACTACGGCCGCTCGATCGACCCCGCCCACGAGGAGCGGCCGGAGACGTTCCGCGTGCTCGCCGAGCACTTCGCGGAGACGTTCCCGCAGCTGGCCGGCATCCGCTTCACCCACCGTTGGGCCGGCGTCATCGACACCTCGACCCGCTTCTGCGCGTCGTACGGCACCAGCCACGGCGGCCGCGTCGCGCACGCCCTCGGCTTCACCGGCCTCGGCGTCGGCGCCTCCAGGTTCGCCGCCGACACCGTTCTCGACCTGCTGTCCGGCGAGGACACCAAGCGCACCCGGCTGGCGATGGTACGACGCTCAGCCCTGCCCTTCCCGCCAGAGCCGATCGCCTGGATCGGCATCCAGCTCACCCGTCGCGCCCTCGCCCGCGCCGATCGCACCGGCCGCCGCGGCCCCTGGCTCCGCCTCCTCGACCGCCTTGGCCTCGGCTTCGACTCCTGACCTGCCCGCCGCTGCGGCCCGCGCCCGGATCGCGTCGGCGATCCGGTCCCCGCGGCTCCGGTAGTGGAACAGGCGCGAGGCCAGCGTCGCGTGCCCGATCGCATCCGGCACGTGGACGCCCTCATACGGCGCCGTACGGAGGAACAGGCCGCTCGCGTACGGCGCCAACGTGACCTCCACAGCCCGGACGTCGCTCAGCAAGACCTCGCGCTGTCGTCGGAGCGCCCCATCGACCACCACCCGATCCGGGTACAGCCCGAGCGAGCAGCTGACCAGGCTCCAAAAGACGACGGCAACGAGCAGGTACGCGAGGGAAAGCAGGCACTCGGGCCAGCCGAAGGTCAGTGTCCACCCCGCCATGCCGAGAAACCCCGCGGCCGCCGCCCACGCCACCAGCCGCGCGGTCCACGGTGGGCGCCAGCGCTCGATGGGTGCGGAGCCCTCGGTCATCCCGGTCATCTCACCATGATCCCGGTCAGGTCCGGCGGTGGAATCTGAGGTCGCCGGACGCGAGTCGCTGGGTCTCGTAGTGGGTGTCGTGGGCGCGGTGGTGATGGTGGTTGCAGAGCAGTAGCTGCTGTCGGCCGCAACCGAAGCGGCGGGTGGGAAGAACCCAATCGCCGGGGGGCTAGACAGGCTCGGCCGTCCTCACGGCCGGCGCGGCGTGCGACTCGCTAGGCATCAAGTAGAACTTGTTCTACATTCGGCCCATGTCACAGGTGATCCCGGAGAAGCCGCTGCGCGTCGTCGTCTGGTCGACGGGGACGATCGGGCGCTACGCCATCGCGGGCGTGGACGCGCATCCCGACCTCGAGCTGGTCGGGGTGTGGACGTCGACGCCGGCCAAGGAGGGCAAGGACGCGGGCGAGCTCGCGGGCCTGGGCCGGAGCCTCGGGGTCGCGGCCACCACCGATCGCGACGCCCTGATCGCGCTCGAGCCCGACTGCATCGTGCACGGCGCGATGACCGACGACCGGGTGTTCGAGGCGATCGAGGACCTGACCGGCTTCATCCGCGACGGCGTCAACGTCGTGTCCAGCGGCCCGGTCATCCTGCTGCACCCCAAGGGCACCCTGCCCGCCGAGATGATCGCGACGATCGAGGAGGCCGGCCAGCAGGGCGGCGCCAGCATGCACGTCAACGGCATCGACCCGGGCTTCGCCAACGACGTGCTGCCGCTGGTCATGACGAGCCTCAGCCAGCGCATCGACCACGTGAAGGTCAGCGAGATCGCCGACTACTCGACGTACTTCCAGCCGGTCGTCATGCGGGACATCTTCGGCTTCGGCCAGCCGATGGAGACCAGGCCGATGCTCTGGGAGCCGGGCATCCTGTCGACCGCCTGGGGGCCGGTGGTGCGCGTCATCGCCGACGGCCTGGGCGTCAGGCTGGACGAGCCGCTGACCGAGACCGTCGAGCGACGTCCGGCCGCGCGGGACGTCGGGACGGCCAGCGTCGAGGTGGCCGAGGGGACGATGGGCAGCGTCCGGTTCCAGGTGATCGGGAAGGTCGACGGCACGCCCCGGATCACCCTCGAGCACGTCACCCGCACCGACGCGGAGAGCGATCCCGACTGGCCGAGGCCGTACGAGGGGGCCGGCTGCTACCGCATCGAGATCACCGGCGAGCCGCGGATGAAGGTCGAGCTCAGCCACCACGGCGAGGACGGCGACCACAACACGTCCGGGATGATCGTGACCGCGCAGCGCCTGATCAACGCGATCCCGGCCGTCGTCGCCGCGAAGCCCGGTCTGGTCGGCCCGCTCGACCTCCCGCTGGTCACCGGTCGAGGGCTGGTGAGCCGGTGAGCATCCTCGACCGCTTCACCCTGACCGACCACGTCGCGGTCGTCACCGGCGCGGGCCGCGGGATCGGGGCGGCCACCGCCGTCGCGCTCGCCGAGGCCGGCGCCGACGTCGTCATCTCCAGCCGCACGGAGAGCCAGCTCGCCGAGGTCGCGGCCCGGATCGCGCAGGCCGGCCGGCGGGCCGTCGTCGTACCGGCCAACCTCGCGCACACCGACGAGGTCGCCGGTCTCGCCCAGCGTGCGTACGACGAGCTGGGCCGGCTCGACGTCGTGGTCAACAACGTCGGCGGGACCATCCCGAACGCGTTCCTCGACACCGACGTCGCCTACCTCGAGGAGGCGTTCCACTTCAACGTCGCCACCGCCCACGCGCTGAGCCGGGCCGCCGTCCCGCTCATGCTCGGGAGCGTCGGCGAGGGCAGGCAGAAGTCGATCACCACCATCAGCTCGATGATGGGCCGTACGGCGGGCCGCGGCTACCTCGCCTACGGCACCGCCAAGGCCGCGCTGGCCCACTGGTCCCGCCTCGCCGCGACCGACCTCGCGCCGCGGATCCGCGTCAACGGGATCTTCGTCGGCTCGGTGATGACCAGCGCGCTCGAGTACGTCGCCGGCAACCCCGGGATCAAGCAGCAGATGGAGCAGGCCACACCGCTCGGCCGCATCGGCGAGGCCGAGGACATCGCGGCCGGCGTCGTCTACCTCGCCTCCGAGGCAGGCAAGTTCCTCACCGGCAAGATGCTGGAGATCGATGGAGGGCTCCAGGAGCCGAACCTGGATCTCGGGCTGCCAGAATTGCACCCATGACGTCCTCGAACGCCTCGGTCCCGACCGGCGTGGCCATCTCACCCGACTCCGGCGAGCACTGGGCGGCCGAGGGCGCGTGGAAGGTGGCCGACGGCATCCACCGGATCCCGCTCCCGCTCCCGATGGACGGACTCAAGGCCGTCAACGTCTACGTCGTCGAGGGCGACGACGGCCTGACCATGATCGACGGCGGCTGGGCGATCCCGGTCGCGCGCGACCTCTTCGAGCGCTCGCTGAAGTCGGTCGGGTACGCCGTCGGCGACATCAGGCGCTTCCTTGTCACCCACGTCCACCGCGATCACTACACGCTCGCGGCGGTCCTCGGCCATGAGAACGGCGCCGACGTGGCGCTCGGCCGGGAGGAGGAGTCCGCGCTCGACCTGCTCAACAACGCCGAGCAGCTCACCGAGAGCCCGTTCATCCCGGTGCTGCGCACCGCCGGCGCGCTCGAGGTCGCGGAGATGTGGCGCGAGGGCCGTGACGACGAGGACCTGCCGGACCCGGCGATGTGGCGCTACCCGACGCAGTGGCTGGAGGGCGACACCCGGTTCGACATCGGCAGCCGCCTGCTCGACGCCGTCCACACCCCGGGCCACACCCCCGGCCACTACGTGTACGCCGACAGCGCGGCCGGCCTGCTCTTCGCCGGTGACCACGTGCTGCCCACGATCACCCCGTCGATCGGCTTCACCATGCCGGCCGTCGAGCAGCCGCTCGGCGACTTCCTGTCGTCGCTCGCGCGGGTGCGGTCGCTGCCGGACCTGCGGATCCTCCCCGCCCACGGCCCGGTCGCGCCGTCGTCGTACACCCGCGTCGACGAGCTGCTGACCCACCACGAGACGCGCCTGGACCTCTGCCGGCAGTCGGTCCGCTCGCGCGGCGAAGTCACCTCCGAGATGGTGGCCGGCGACCTCGGCTGGACCCGCCACGAGCGGGCCTACGCCGACCTGGACCCGTTCAACCAGGGCATGGCCGCGATGGAGACCAAGGCCCACCTCGACCTGCTCGTCGCGCGCGGCCAGGCCACCGTCGACGTCCGCGACGGAGTCTGGTGGTACCAGCCCGCCGCGGGTGACGGCACTCAGTAGACTGGAGGCACAAGACAGGGGAGCCCGTGACGCGGGCTGAGAGTGCGGGCGCGATCCGCAGACCCTCCGAACCTGCTCCGGCTAGCACCGGCGAAGGGAGTCATCCGTGCGGCTCGCCCGATCGATCCGTCCCGCGCTCGCACTCGTGGTCGCGACCACCCTGGCGGCCGCCGTCGGCGGCTGCTCGGCCGGCTCCTCGAAGGAGGCCGCGAACACCGTCACGCTGGTCACCCACGACTCCTTCGACCTGCCGAAGAGCCTCGTGGCGTCCTTCGAGAAGCGCTCCGGCATCAAGCTCGAGGTGAGCACCTCCGGTGACGCCGGCCAGCTCGCCAGCAAGCTCGAGCTCAGCCAGGGCGACCCGCTCGGCGACGCGTCGTACGGCATCGACAACACCTTCGCGGCGGCGGTGCAGAAGTCGGGCGTCTTCGCCGGCGGGATGAAGGCGGTCGACACCGGCTACGTCTGCGTCAACGTCGACGACGCCTGGTTCGCCGCCCACCACCAGGCGCCGCCGAAGGGCCTCGGCGACCTGGTCGAGCCGGCGTACAAGAACGAGCTCGTGACGCCCGGCGCGACCACCAGCAGCCCCGGCATGGCCTTCCTGCTCGCCACCATCGGCACCTACGGCGACGGCTGGCAGGCCTACTGGAGGAAGCTGATGGCCAACGGCGCCAAGATCGACAGCGGCTGGACCGAGGCCTTCGACAAGGACTACTCCTACTCCGGCGGCGACCGGCCGATCGTGGTCAGCTACAACACCGATCCGTCGTACACCGTGAAGCACGGGCGGAGCAGCACTCACGCCCTGCTGAACACCTGCTTCCGCCAGACCGAGTACGCCGGCGTGCTGGCCGGCGCGCAGCACCCGACCCAGGCGAGGCAGGTCGTGGACTGGCTGCTCAGCCCGGCCGTGCAGAAGGCGCTGCCCGGCAGCATGTACGTCTACCCGACCGCCAGGGGCGTCTCGCTGCCGGCATCGTGGAAGCGGTTCGCCCCTGTGCCGCGCAAGCCGATCCGGGTGCCGGCCGCGGAGATCGCCAGCCGCCGGCGCGCCTGGACGTCGGCCTGGTCCGACATCGTCTCGGGCTGACGGATGCGGCGAGCCCTGGCCCTGCTCGCACTCGCGGCGGTCCCGACGGCCGTCCTCGCGGTGTTCTTCGTGCTGCCCGTGGGCGGCATGGTCCAGCACGGCCTGTGGCCCGACGGGCGGTTCGACCCGGGCGCGGTCTGGCGGGTGCTGGCGGAGTCCCGCACGCGGCGCGTCCTGTGGTTCACGGTCTGGATCAGCGCGGTCGCGACGGTCGTCGCGGTCGCCCTCGGCGTGCCCGCGGCGTTCGTGACGCACCGCCTCCGCTTCCCGGGACGCGGGCTCGTGCGGGCCGCGCTGCTGGTGCCTTTCGTGCTGCCGACGGTGGTCGTCGGCGTGGCGGTGGAGCAGCTGCTGGGGGAGTCGGGCCCGCTGGGCTTCCTCGGCCTGGACGGCACGGCCGGCGCCATCCTGGTCGGGCTGGTGTTCTTCAACCTGGCCGTCGTGATCCGCACGGTCGGCGTGGCCTGGGAGGCGCTCGACCGGCGTCCCGCGGAGGCTGCGGCAGCCCTCGGCGCCAGCCCCCCGCGGGTGCTCCTCACCGTCACCCTGCCGGCGCTGCGGCCGGCGATCGTCTCGGCGGCCTCGGTCGTCTTCCTCTTCTGCGCCACCGGCTTCGGCGTCGTGCTGACGCTCGGCGGCCTGCGCTACTCCTCGGTGGAGACCGAGATCTACCTGCTCACGACCGGAGGCGTCACCGGCTTCCCGGAGCTGAGCGCGGCCGCGGCGCTGTCGCTGGTCCAGCTGGTCGCGGTGGTGGCCCTGCTCGTCGTCGCCGGCCGCCTGCGCGCGACCCCCGACCCGACCGTACGACGCGTGCCGGCCACCCCCGCGCGCCCACGACCCCGCGACGTACCCGTGCTCGCGCTCACCGCCGTCGTGCTGGCCGCGCTGGCCGCGCCGATCGCCTGCCTCGTGGTCTCCTCGCTGCGCCACGACGGTCACTGGACGCTGGCGTACTACCGGGCGCTGCAGGGGCGCGGCGACGACGTCGGCGCCGGGGTGAGCGGCGGCCTGGGCGGTGGGCTGCTGCGGGTGCCGATCACCGAGGCGGTCACCAACTCGCTCGCCATCGGCCTGGTCGCGACCGGCACGGCGCTCGTGCTCGGCCTGCTGGTCGCGGTGGTGGTGACCCGCCGCTCGCACGGCCGTCTCGAGCGCCGGCTGCGCGGGTTGTTCGACGGCCTGTTCATGGTGCCGCTCGGGGTGTCGGCGGTGACGCTGGGCTTCGGCTTCCTGATCACCCTCGACCGGCCACCGCTCGACCTGCGCGGGAGCCCGCTGCTGGTGCCGATCGCCCAGGCGCTGGTGGCGCTGCCGATGGTCGTGCGGATCCTCGTCCCGGTGCTCGCCGGCATCGACGACCGCCAGCGCCAGGCGGCGGCGTCGCTCGGCGCCGGCCCCTGGCGCACCGCGCTCACGGTCGAGGCGCCGGTGCTGTGGCGGCCGCTGCTCGCCGCCGCGGGCTTCGCGTTCGCGGTGTCGCTGGGGGAGTTCGGCGCGACCAGCTTCCTGGTCCGGCCGGAGGCGCCGACGCTGCCGGTCGTCATCTACCGGCTGATCGGCAGCCCCGGCGCGCTCAACTACGGTGCCGCCATGGCGGCCTCGGTGGTGCTCGCGGCGACCGCGACCGTGGTCGTCCTCGTCATCGAGCGGCTGCGGGTGCCGGGGGTGGGGGCCCTATGACGCTGGAGCTCTCCGGGGTGAGCGTCGACGTCGGCGCCACCGACCGGACGCGGGCGGTCGACGGGGTCGACCTCCGCCTCGACGACGGCCGGGTGCTGGCGGTCCTCGGCCCGTCGGGCTGCGGCAAGTCCACGCTGCTGCGCGCGATCGCGGGCCTCGAGCCGCTGGCCGCCGGCACGATCGGGTGGGACGGCGCCGACCTCCGGGCGGTGCCCACCCACCGCCGCGGCTTCGCGCTGATGTTCCAGGACGGCCAGCTCTTCGACCACCTCACCGTCGCCCGCAACATCGCCTACCCCCTGCGCCTGCGCGGCGACGGTCGTCGTCGTGCGCGTGCGACCGCCGACGACCTGCTCGATCTCGTCGGCCTCCAGGGGTACGCCGACCGCCTCCCGCGCACGCTCTCAGGTGGCGAGCGCCAGCGGGTCGCGCTCGCCCGCGCACTGGCCGCGAGCCCCCGGCTGCTGCTCCTCGACGAGCCGCTCAGCGCGCTCGACGCCGGCCTGCGCACCCGCCTCGCCGCGGACCTGCGGCGGATCATCACCGAGGCCGGCACCACCGCGCTGCTGGTGACCCACGACCACGACGAGGCGTTCGCCGTCGCCGACCGGCTGGCCGTCATGCGGGAGGGCCGGGTCGTCCAGGAGGGGCCGACCGAGGAGGTCTGGGCCGCACCCGTCGACGTACCGACGGCGCGGTTCCTGGGTTGCACCAGGGTGCTCACCGGGCCGGCGGCGCGGCTGCTGGCGGGCGGCGACGACGGGCGGGTCGCCGTACGGCCCGGTGCGCTGACCGCGGTGCCGGAGGGCTCGGACGTCGCCGATCTCGCCGCCACCGTGCTGGTCGCGACCGCGTCGCCCGACGGCGCACGCCTGGTGGTGGCGGTCGAGGGGATCGGTGAGCTCGACGCCGTCGCGCGGCCGGGCTGGTCCGCCGCGCCGGGTGATCGGGTCGGCATCGTGGTGGCGCACACGTCCCTCGCCCGGCTCCCCGAGGCCTGACGGTCTCGCGTCGACCGGCCTCCTACACTGCTTCAGGGTTTTCCGCGCCTCCGACGAGGGCGGCTCCTGGAGAAGGGATTGGGATGTCGCTGCACCGAGCGCTCCGCGAGCTGGCCACGGCTCGTGGCGACGAGGTGTTCGACGACCCCGACGCCCTCCGCTCCGCGCTCGGCGACACGCTCCGGGGCGGCGACACCGCCGACGGCGAGGTCGACCTCCTCGTCGATGCCGCGAGCCACGGCGCGCTCGGCCGGCTGCGCACGTCACTCGGTGACGGCGCACCCCCGGCCGAGGCCGTCGCCGCCACCGCCCGCTCGTACGCCGGCGAGGGCGACCGCTCTCGCGCCGAGTGGGCCGTGGGGTCCATCGGGTACGCCGTGGGCGTGCTCGAGCAGGCGCCGGAGCACGCCCCAGCGGGCGAGCGGCGCTCGCGAGGAGTCATGGCCGCGATCGTCCCGCCGCGCGGCAGCGGCGTCTCCTACCGCCGCGCGTACACCCTGCTGCTGATCGTCGGCCTGACGATGGCGGTGCTGACCTTCTGGGTGCACAAGACGTACGGCCGGCCGATCCTCGACCCCGAGGGAAGCTTCCTCGGGCCGTCGTACGTCCGGCTGCCGGTGCTGCTCGCGGTCGCGCTGGGGGTCGACCTGTTGCCGCGCACGCTGTGGCTGTCGCGTGGCAAGCCGACCGAGCTCGGCCCGCTGGTCAAGGAGCGCTGGCGCACCCACTGGACCGGCGAGCGCATGGTGCTGGTGTTCGTCGGTGTCGCGGCGTTCTACGTCACCTACGTCGGCTACCGGAACCTCAAGTCCTACCTGCCCTACGTGCGGCGCCGGGCCGACGGCGGCGCGCTGCTGTACGACAACGACCTGCACAAGCTCGACCGCGTGCTGTTCTTCGGGCACAACCCGGGCGAGGTTCTGCAGGCGGTCCTGGGCACGCACGGGCCGGTTCCCTACCTCCTGTCCTGGGTCTACCTCTTCTTCCTGCCGCTGGTGCCCGTCGTCGTGTGCCTGTGGGTGGTCTGGTCCCGCAACATCTCCTTCGGCTACTGGTTCGTCAACGCCCAGTGCCTGGCATGGTCCCTGGGCACGCTCAGCTACTACCTGCTGCCGACCCTCGGCCCGGGCATCATGTTCAAGTCCGAGTACGGCAACCTGCCCAACACCAGCGCGAACCAGCTGATGGACTCGATCGTGAACAGTCGCTTCAACCTGCTCTGGGGAGGCGATCGCGAGACCGTCAACTCGATCGCGGGCTTCGCGAGCCTGCACACCTGCATCACCCTGCTGGTGGCGCTGATGGTGCACTACACGATCCGCACCAGGTGGCTGCGCATCGCGTGCTGGATCTACTTCGGCCTGGTCGTGGTGGCCACGCTGTACTTCGGCTGGCACTACGTCGCCGACGACATCGCCGGCGCGGCCATCGCGATCTTCTCGGTCTGGCTGGGCGGGGTGGCGAGCGGCCAGAAGTTCGATCCGGGCATGCGGTCCCATCCGACGACAACGACGTCGCGGATCCCCGTCGAGCGCGGCTGAGCCCCAGGCCCGCCCTCGACCTTCCCGGCCGCATCCGCCCTCGGCTAGGTTCTGAGCATGGCTCAGGAGAACGCCGACCAAGCCCCGAACGTCGACGTCGAGGCACTCGCCCTCCTGCTGGACGGTGACCACCACCGCGTCCGCACCGAGGTGCGCGAGACGATGGCGGAGTACGCCTCGGTCCTGACCGACGCCGAGGAGATGAGCCGCGACGACTTCCGCGAGCGGGTGCGCGAGGTCGTCGTCGAGATCGCCAGGTCGGGCCAGGCCGGCTACGGCTTCCCCGAGGAGTACGGCGGAGGCGGCGACATCGGCGCCTCCATCGCGGCCTTCGAGACGCTCGGCTTCGGAGACCTGTCGGTGATGGTCAAGGTCGGGGTGCAGTTCGGCCTCTTCGGCGGCGCGATCCTGCAGCTCGGCACCAAGCGCCACCACGACGCCTATCTGGCCGACCTGATCAAGGGCGAGCTGCTCGGCTGCTTCGCGATGACCGAGACCGGCCACGGCAGCAACGTGCAGCACCTCGGCACGGTCGCGACCTACGACCCCGCCACGTCGGAGTTCGTGATCACCACGCGCGAGCCCGACGCGTCGAAGGACTACATCGGCAACGCCGCGCGCCACGCCCGCCTCGCGGTGGTGTTCGCCCAGCTGGAGGTGGGCGGCGAGCGGCACGGCGTGCACGCGCTCGTCGTACCGCTGCGCGACGAGGGCGGGCAGGTGGTGCCCAGCGTACGCATCGAGGACGACGGCCTGAAGATGGGCCTGAACGGCGTCGACAACGGGCGGATCTGGTTCGACGGCGTACGGGTGCCGCGCGAGAACCTCCTCAACCACTTCGCCGACGTCACCGAGGACGGCGAGTACACCAGCGACATCGAGAGCCCGAACCGGCGCTTCTTCACGATGCTCGGCACGCTCGTGCAGGGTCGCGTGTGCGTCGGCGGTGCCGGCATCGCCGCCTCGAAGGTCGCGCTGACGATCGCGATCGAGTACGCCCTGCGTCGACGCCAGTTCGAGGCGACCGACGAGGAGCAGGAGGAGCTGCTGCTCGACTACGGCCTGCACCAGCGGCGGCTGTTCCCGCTGCTGGCCCGGACCTACGCGTTGAGCTTCGCGCAGGAGGTGCTCGCCGGCCAGCTGCACGGCGTCTTCTCCGGCACGATCAGCGACGAGGAGTCGCGGCGCCGGCTCGAGTCGCGTGCGGCCGGCACCAAGGCGTTCGGCACCTGGCACGCCACCCGCACGATCCAGGAGTGCCGCGAGGCCTGCGGCGGCGCGGGCTACCTCGCCGAGAACCGGTTCACGGCACTGAAGGCCGACACCGATGTCTTCGCGACCTTCGAGGGCGACAACCACGTCCTGCTGCAGCTGGTGGCGAAGGGGCTCCTCACCGACTACGCCAGCGACTTCGAGGACCTCGACCAGCTCGGCACGGTGCGGTTCGTCGCCGGCCTCGCGGTCGACACCGTGCTCGAGCGCACCCGGGTGCGGCAGCTCCTGGAGGGTGTCCGCGACGTGCTCCCGGGCGGCGACTCCGACGACACCGACGCCGGGCTGCTCAACTCCGACTACCACCGGGCGCTGTACACCTTCCGCGAGGAGCACCTGCTCGGCGCGGTCGCGCGGCGGCTCAAGCGCGGCGTCGATGAGGGGATGAACCCCGGCGAGGTGTTCTCGCGGGTCCAGGACCACGTCATCGCCGCCGCCCGCGCGCATGTCGAGCGGCTCGTGCTCGAGGCCTTCCTCGACAAGGTCGACGAGCAGCCCGAAGGCGACCTCAAGGACACCCTCAGCCTCGTGTGCGACCTGTTCGCGCTCTCCGGGATCGAGGCCGATCGCGCGTGGTTCATCGAGCACGGCCGGTTGACCGTCCAGCGCTCGAAGGCGATCACGCGCGAGGTCGGGGACCTGTGCCGCCGTGTCCGGCCGATCGCGCGCGACCTGGTGGCCGCGTTCGACGTACCTCGCGAGCTGCTGCGGGCAGATGCACTCATCGGCCCGGCCGGCGAGGCCGGAGCCCGATGATCCCGCTGCCCGTGCGGCTGCCGCGGCTCGCGGGGCTCGGCGGCTGGTCGGACGACCCGCTGTGGGCGTCCTTCTACGACTGGACCGTCGAGCACCCGCTGCGCGGCGGCCTGGTGTGGCGGGCCGGCGTGCACAGCGACCTGTCCCGCCTCTACCGTGCGGCGGCCGAGATCGGCTGCCTGCCCGCGGGCAGCCGGGTCCTCGACGTCCCCTGTGGCGGCGGCGTCGCGCTGCGCGGCCTGCGGCCCGGTCAGGACGTCGAGTACGTCGCAGCGGACATCGCGCAGGCGATGCTCGACCGCACCATGCGCGCCGCCGAGAGGCGTGGGGTCGCCGACCAGGTCACGCCGAGGATCGCCGACGTCGGCGACCTGCCCTTCGACGACGGCTCCTTCGACCTCGTGGTGAGCTTCACCGGCCTGCACTGCTTCCCCGACCCCCGTACGGCGGTCGCCGAGATGGCGCGGGTCCTGCGACCCGGCGGGGTGCTCACCGGCAGCGCGCTGCTCAACGACACCGGGCTGGTCTACGAGCCACTGCGCAGGGTCGGGCGGATCGCCGGGCTGATGGGTCCGGGCTGCCGCACCACCGACCTCGAGGACTGGCTCGGCGACGGCGGGGTGGACGACGTGGTGGTCGACGTCAGCGGGGCGATCGCGTACTTCCGGGGCGTGCGGCGCGGCTGATGTGGGGTCGGTAATTCACTGGGAACCCAGTGAATTACCGACTCTTGCAGGGAAACTTCGCGCCAAAAGTCGGTATTTCACTGGGAACCCAGTGAAATACCAGGCCCGACGGCGCCAGCGGATCAGTGACCCGCGGCCTTGGCCCGGTCGAACGACGCCTGGATCTCGGCCTCGGCTGCGGCGCGGTCGGCCCAGTCGGCGCCCTCGACGGACTTGCCGGGCTCGAGGTCCTTGTAGACCTCGAAGAAGTGCTTGATCTCCAGCCGCTCGAAGCTGGGGACGTCGTCGATGTCCTGGAGGTGTTCCATGCGCGGGTCGTCGGACGGCACGCAGAGGACCTTGTCGTCGCCGCCGGCCTCGTCGGTCATGCGGAACATGCCGATCGCGCGGCACTTGATCAGGACGCCCGGGAAGGTCGGCTCCTGCAGCAGCACCAGCGCGTCCAGCGGGTCGCCGTCCTGGCCCAGGGTCTCCTCGATGTAGCCGTAGTCGGCGGGGTACATCGTCGAGGTGAAGAGGAAGCGGTCGAGGCGGATGCGACCGGTCTCGTGGTCGACCTCGTACTTGTTGCGGCTGCCCTTGGGGATCTCCACCAGAACGTCGAACTCGGCCACTTCGGCTCCTCCACCTGTCTGAAGCTGTCTCGATCGGCGTCGATCCTGTCGCGACGCACCTCGCGCCGCCCTGGATCGGCGGCTCTCAGCATTGTCGCGCACAATAGCCCCCCGAGCGCAGTCGAGGCCCCGGCGGGCCAACGGAAGGGGCCAGCCTTGGCGGGCAGCACAGACACCAAGACGCGCGGCTCCAAGGACGCGGGCCGCGCCGGTGGATCGTCGGTACGCCGGCGGGTGCTGATCGTCGTACCCCTGGTGCTCGTGCTGGCGCTGGCCGGGGCCGGTGGCGTGGGCTGGCGGACCGGCAGGCTGACCGAGTGGTGGCACGACCTGCGCGGTGGCGGCGCCGCCTCCGGCCCGGCGGCGGTCGCGGCGCCGAAGGGTGTCGACGCTCCGGGCGTCGTACGGCCCGCAGTGGTGGCGACGGCGGTCGACGGCGCCCTCCGCCCCCGCGCCGCGAAGGTGCGGGCGGCGATCTGGGCCGACCTCCACAAGCACGTCCTCGGCAAGCACGTCCTGGCGCTGGTGGCGCCGCTGACCGGCTCGGGGACGACGTTCCGCTACGACTCCTCGGGCAGGTTCCTCGCCACACCCGCCTCGACGACGAAGCTGGTGACCACCAGCTCGACGCTGTTCGCGCTCGGCGCGCAGCACACCTTCAAGACCCGCACGGTCCTGTCCGGCTCGGGGTCCTCGCACCGGCTGACCCTGATCGGCGGCGGCGACCCCTACCTGGCCTCGACGCCCGGTCAGGACGCCCCCGGTCCGACGTACGACCTCCACCGAGCCGACGTCACGACCCTCGGGATCCGCGCGGCGGCCGCGCTGAAGCGGCAGGGCGTCCACCGGGTACGGCTCGGGTACGACGAGTCGCTGTTCACCGGCCCGAGCGTGAACCCGCGCTGGGAGCCGGACTACGTGCCCTCCGGCGAGGTCTCGCCGACCACGTCGCTCTGGGTCGACGAGGGTCACTCCACCTTCCACGGCAGGCTGTACGCCGACCCGGCCGTCACCGCCGCTCTGTACCTCGCGCAGGCGCTGACCCAGCACGGCATCCACGTCCTCGGTGCGCCGACGCGGACCGTCGCGCCGGCCGGCGCCCATCCGCTCGTCTCGGTGTCGAGCGCCCCGCTCGGCGAGATCGTCCAGCGCATCCTCCAGGTCAGCGACAACGACGGCGCCGAGGTCCTGCTGCGTCAGCTCGGCATCGCCGAGGAGGGCCGGGGTTCGTTCGCCGCCGGCCGCCGGGCCGTCCGCCAGGTGCTCGCCGCCAACGACATCCCGATGCAGGGCAGCGTCCTGTACGACGGCAGCGGCCTCTCGCGCGACGACCTGATGTCGCCCGGGCTGCTGGTCGACGTGCTGCGCTTCGACGCGCGCAGGGACCAGCCCAACCAGCGCGCGGTGCTGCTCGGCCTGCCGGTCGCGGGCTTCAACGGCTCGCTGATCGAGTCCTCGGGCGGCCCGACGCCGCAGGGCTGGGGCCGGGTGCGCGGCAAGACCGGCACCCTCACCGGGGTGAGCGCGCTGGCCGGCATCGCGGTCGGCCGCGACGGCGTACCCATGGTCTTCGCGCTGATGACCGACCACATCCCGCCGGGCAAGGACGGCCTCGCGCGGATCGCCCGTGACGACACCGCCTCGGCGCTCGGCGCGTGTCGCTGTGGCTGACCCGACGACAGGTCATCCGTAGGCTGGTCCGCATGACCGACGCCGCTGCTCCCGAGATGATCGACTGGAAGGTCGCCGTCGCGATCGGCAGCAGGCTCGCGGGCGAGGGGCCGATCGTCTCGCGCGACGAGGCGGACGCCGCGGTGACCGAGCTGCGCGCCGACGCCCACCGCTCGACCGGGCTGGTCCGGGAGTTCACCGGTCTCGACGCCCCCGAGGGCACCGCGCCGATCACCGTGGTCGACCGTGCCGGCTGGGTGAGGGCCAACGCGGAGGCGTTCAAGGTGGCGACCGCGCCGCTGGTCGGCAAGCTGGCCGAGAAGAAGTCGCCGTCCGCGATCGGCGTCGCGATCGGCTCGAAGGTCACCGGCATGGAGGTCGGCGGCCTGCTCGGCTACATGGCCGGCAAGGTGCTGGGCCAGTTCGACCCCTTCCATCCCGACCACGGCCGTCTGCTGCTGGTCGCGCCCAACGTCGTCCACGTCGAGCGCGAGCTCGAGGTCGACCCCACCGACTTCCGGCTCTGGGTCTGCCTCCACGAGGAGACCCACCGGGTGCAGTTCACCGCGGTGCCCTGGATGCGCGACCACCTGTTCTCCGAGATCGCCGCCATCACCGAGGCCGTCGAGCCGGCCTCGTTGCTCGAGGGCGGCACCGAGCGGCTGGGCGAGATGGTCCGGGCCGTGCGCAACGGCGGCAGCATCGTCGACATGGTCAGCACGCCGGAGCAGCGCGAGATCCTCGACCGGGTCACCGGCATGATGTCGCTGCTCGAGGGCCACGCGGACGTCGTCATGGACGGTGTCGGCCCGTCGGTGATCCCGAGCGTCGAGGCGATCCGCGACAAGTTCACCAAGCGCCGCAAGGGCGTCGGCACGCTCGACCGGCTGCTGCGCCGGCTCCTGGGTCTCGAGGCCAAGATGGCCCAGTACCGCGACGGCGCCGGCTTCGTCCGCGCCGTCGTCGACAAGGTCGGCATGCAGGAGTTCAACGCCGTCTGGGCGGAGCCGGCCAACCTGCCGTCCAAGGCGGAGCTCTCCGCGGCGGACGCCTGGATCTCCCGCGTCCTGGGCTGAGCCTCCGCCATGGCGCTGCACCCGGCCGTCGCCGCCTGTCGCCTGGCCGTGCGCCACGAGCTCGGGCTGCCGGAGGGCGCGACGGTGCTGGTGGCCTGCTCGGGCGGGCCCGACTCGACGGCGCTGCTCTCCGCCACCGTCTTCGAGGGACACAAGGCGGGCCTGCGGGTGATCGGCGTGACCGTTGACCACGGCCTCCAGGAGGGATCGGCCGACCACGCCGCCCTCGTCGTACGCCGGATGGCGGCGATGGGTGTGGACGAGACCGCCTCGGCGCGGGTGACCGTCTCCGCGGCCGGGCTGGGCGTCGAGGCCGCCGCCCGCCGCGCGAGGTACGACGTCCTCGAGCAGATGCGCGAGCACTTCGGGGCCGATCGGGTGCTGCTGGGCCACACCCGCGACGACCAGGCCGAGACGGTGCTGCTCGGCCTGACCCGCGGCTCCGGCGCCCGCAGCCTGGCGGGCATGCGCCGCTCGTTCGACCACTACGCCCGCCCGCTGCTCGAAGTGTCGCGCGACGACACCGTCACCGCCTGCCAGGTGGAGGGCCTGGCGGTCTGGAGCGACCCGCACAACGACGACCCGGGCTTCACCCGGGTCCGCGTGCGGCAGCGGGTGCTCCCGGTGCTCGAGGACGAGCTCGGGCCGGGGATCGCCGAGACCCTCGCCCGCACCGCCGACCAGGTCCGCGACGACGTCGAGCTGCTCGACGCGATGGCGCTGGCGGCGTACGAGGAGATGGCCGACCTCGAGGTGGCCGAGCTCGGCGCGACCCATCCGGCGCTGCGGGCCCGGGTGCTGCGGCTGGCCGCCCTGGACGCCGGGGCGATCGACGCGGAGCTGTTCCACGTGCACGTCACGCGGCTGGTCGCGCTGGTCGTGGGGGAGATCCGGGGGGAGGTCCAGCTGCCCGGTCACGTGACCGCCCACCTGTCTGACGGTCACCTGCGCTTTCGCTCCACCCGTGTGGAAGCATGAGGGCATGGATGTCGCCGCGGTCGAGTCGGACCTGGTCAAGGTGCTGTTCACCGAGGCGCAGATCCAGGAGCGGATCGCCGAGATCGCCGCTGAGATCGACCGCGACTACGACGGCAAGGACCTCGTCATCGTGGGCGTGCTGCGCGGCGCGGTCATGGTCATGGCCGACATGGCCCGCAGCCTCACGCGCCACGTCGAGATGGACTGGATGGCGGTGTCGTCGTACGGCTCGGGCACGAAGTCGTCCGGCGTCGTACGCATCCTGAAGGACCTCGACTCCGACCTCACCGGCCGTCACGTCCTCATCGTCGACGAGATCATCGACACCGGCCTGACGCTCTCCTGGCTGACCCGCAACCTGTCCTCACGCGGCGCCGCGAGCGTCGAGGTCTGCACCCTGCTCCGCAAGCCCGACGCCCAGCGGATGCCGCTGACGGTCAAGTACGTCGGCTGGGACATCCCCAACGAGTTCGTCGTCGGCTACGGCCTGGACTACCGCGAGCGCTACCGCAACCTGCGCGACATCGCGACCCTCGCGCCGCACGTGTACAGCTGAAGCGTGAGCCATGTCCTACGACCATGTCGGCAGTTCCGGAACCAGCAGGGCCCGTGGCGCGTTTGCCCAGGGGGAACGGCGGGGACTCGAACGTGTACCGTCGTCCGGATCAACGAGTAGTCGGTGGGAGCAGGTAATTCGGTGAAGCGCCTCTTGCGTGGCCCGTGGCTGTGGATCGTGGTGGCGGTCGTCGCCGTCGTCCTGGCGTTGGAGTTCCTCGCGCCCGGTGGCGGGTACGACGACGTCTCGACCTCCCAGATGGCCAAGTACATCGACGCCGGTCAGGTCAAGGAGATCACCTTCATCGACGGTGATCAGACCATCCAGGCCACCCTCGACAGCGGCGTCCGCAGCCAGGGCGACAAGGTCTCGACCCACTACATCCAGGGCCAGCAGCAGGCGCTGCTGAGCGCCGTGGACAAGCAGGTCGCCAAGGGCACCATCAAGGACTCCAACTCCGAGAACCCCCAGCCCAGCCTGATCGGCTCGATCCTCGGCACCGTCCTGCCCTTCGCACTGATCATGCTGCTGTTCATCTTCTTGATGAACAACGTCCAGGGCGGCGGCCGCGGCGTGATGCAGTTCGGCAAGTCCAAGGCGAAGATGATCACCAAGGACATGCCGAAGACGACGTTCTCCGACGTCGCCGGCGCGGACGAGGCGGTCGAGGAGCTCGGCGAGATCAAGGAGTTCCTCCAGGAGCCCGCGAAGTTCCAGGCCGTCGGCGCCAAGATCCCCAAGGGTGTGCTGCTCTACGGCCCTCCGGGCACCGGCAAGACGCTGCTCGCCCGTGCCGTCGCCGGCGAGTCCGGCGTCCCCTTCTACTCCATCTCCGGCTCGGACTTCGTCGAGATGTTCGTCGGCGTCGGCGCCAGCCGCGTGCGCGACCTCTTCGAGCAGGCCAAGGAGAACGCCCCCGCGATCGTCTTCATCGACGAGATCGACGCCGTCGGCCGTCACCGCGGCGCCGGCATGGGCGGCGGTCACGACGAGCGCGAGCAGACCCTCAACCAGCTGCTGGTCGAGATGGACGGCTTCGACGTCCGCGGCGGCGTGATCCTGATCGCCGCGACCAACCGGCCCGACGTGCTCGACCCGGCGCTGCTGCGTCCGGGCCGCTTCGACCGCCAGATCCAGGTCGACGCCCCCGACCTCGCCGGCCGCCACCAGATCCTCAAGGTGCACGCCCGAGGCAAGCCGCTGGCCTCCGACGTCGACCTGGAGAACGTCGGTCGTCGTACCCCCGGCTTCAGCGGTGCCGATCTCGCCAACGTGCTCAACGAGGCCGCGCTGCTCACCGCGCGCAACAACCAGAAGCTGATCACGGCCGAGGCCCTCGACGAGGCCATCGACCGCGTGATCGCCGGCCCGCAGCGTCGTACCCGCCTGATGAGCGAGCAGGAGAAGCTGATCACCGCCTACCACGAGGGCGGCCACGCCCTCGTCGCCGCGGCGCTCCCGGGCACCGACCCGGTCCACAAGATCACGATCCTGCCGCGCGGCCGGGCGCTGGGCTACACGATGGTGCTGCCCGACGAGGACAAGTACTCCCAGCCGCGCTCGGGTCTGCTCGACCAGCTCGCCTACATGCTCGGCGGCCGTGCGGCCGAGGAGCTGATCTTCCACGACCCGACCACGGGCGCGGGCAACGACATCGAGAAGGCCACGAACGTGGCTCGCGCGATGGTGACCCAGTACGGCATGACCGAGCGTCTCGGCGCGATCAAGCTGGGCGAGTCCAACTCCGAGCCGTTCCTGGGCCGCGACCTCGGCCACTCGCGCAACTACTCCGAGGACCTCGCCGCGATCGTCGACGAGGAGACCAAGAAGCTCCTCGCCAACGCCCACCAGGAGGCCTTCGACATCCTGGTCGAGAACCGCGACGTCCTCGACGCCCTGGTGCTCCAGCTGCTGGACAAGGAGACGCTCGACAAGGCGCAGATCGCGGAGATATTCACGCCGCTGCGTCGTCGTCCGTCGCGGCCGGCCTGGACCGGCTCGCCGACCCGCGTCCCGTCCACGGTGCCGCCGGTGGAGATCCCCGAGGAGATCCGCCGTCGCGCCCAGGAGGGCACCCGGCCCGAGGACTCCCGCCCCGACCAGATCCTGACGCCTCCGTCCGGAAGCGGCGACGTTCACGGCGGCGGCCAGGCCCCCGAGCCGCCGTCCCCGCCGGGCCCCACGGGCGCCTGATGACCGACCCGATCAGCACGCCCGAGCGGGCCGAGGTGCCGGCCTTCGACCACGACCGGGCCGAGGCCGCCGTACGCGAGCTGCTCGCGGCGATCGGCGAGGACCCGACGCGTGAGGGTCTGCGGGACACCCCGGCCCGGGTGGCGCGTGCGTACGCCGAGATGACCACCGGCCTGCGCCAGCGGCCCGAGGACGTCCTGACGACGACCTTCGACCTCGGCCACGACGAGATGGTGCTGGTCCGCGACATCGAGCTGTGGTCGATGTGCGAGCACCACCTGGTGCCGTTCACGGGTGTGGCCCACGTCGGCTACATCCCGGCCGAGTCGGGCAAGATCACCGGCCTGTCCAAGCTCGCCCGCCTGGTCGACGTCTACGCCAAGCGGCCGCAGGTCCAGGAGCGGCTGACCACCCAGATCGCCGACGCCCTCGTCGAGATCCTCGAGGCGCGCGGCGTGATCGTGGTGATCGAGGCCGAGCACCTCTGCATGACCATGCGCGGCGTGCGCAAGGCCGGCGCCCGCACCATCACCTCCGCGGTCCGCGGCCAGATGCACAAGGCCGCCACCCGCGCCGAGGCGATGGCCCTGATCCATGCGCACTGAGCGAGCGAGTCGCCGCTGATCGGCGCCTGGCTCGGTTTGCGTCCCTCTGCTCCTCCGGTCGCTGGCGCTCCCTCGCCGGACTTGCAGGCCTCCGCTCCTCCGGTCGCTCGTCCCTCGCTCCCTCCGTCGCCTCGCCCCGCGCGTCCGGCCTCGGTCGCTGCGGCGCCTCGCTGCCGCGCCGTTCGATA
>WQZX01000055.1 GCA_009780515.1 Nocardioidaceae bacterium
GCGCGAGGCCGAGCGCGGTCCGGACGGGAGCGCAGGGAGCGCCAGCGACCGGAGCGAGCGGGCGGGCCAAGTGAGGCGAGACGCCGATCAGCGGCGACGCGCTCGCGCCGAAGGTCAGCGCGGTAGCGCGGCGCCGCCGGCGCGAGGCCGGACGCGCGGGCGAGGCGACGGAGGGAGCGAGGAACGAGCGACCGGAGGAGCCGAGGCCCGCAAGTCCGGCGAGACGCCGATCAGCGGCGACGCGCTCGCGCCAAATGTCAGCCCGCGTCGTAGAAGGACTTGCGGAGGTAGTCGTTGACGTCCTCCTCGGTCAGCCGGAACGACCGGCCGACGCGGTGCGCCGGGATGGTGCCGTCGTGCACCAGGCGGTAGACGGTCATCTTCGAGACGCGCATCATGGTGGCGACCTCGGCGATGGTCAGGAACTTGGGGTCTGGAAGGGACTCGGGACGCTCACGCGACGAGGGAGCCATGGCAAACCACGCTTTCTGGTGTATCCGTCACGGCCTTCCCCAGCCGTGCATCACCGGACATGTCCGTGAGACTAGAGCCTGATGTGACTCATGGGGAAGGGATTCACCAGAGAAACTTTTGAGCACTCGGCGTGTCGACTTGCTCGGGCCCTCGGAGGCTATGCGGGCGCCGGCATCGTCACGCACAGCTCGAATCCTTCTGGGGCGTGCTCCGCGGTGACCTCGCCGCCGTGGGCCTCGACGATGCCACGGACGATGGCCAGGCCCAGGCCTCCCCCACCCGTCGCCTGGCGGCCCGCGGGCGCCGTGCGCGCGTCGTTGGCGCGCCAACCGACCTCGAACATCCGGCCGAGGTCCTCCGGAGCGACGCCTGCACCCCGGTCGAGCACCGACATGAGCAGTCGACCGTCCGCCTCGCGGCGGGCCGCGACGACGACGGTCGAGCCGATCGGCGAGTGACGGATCGCATTGGTCAGCAGGTTGACCACGACGCGGGAGAACTCGTGCGGGTCGGCCCACAGCAGGTGGCCCTCGATGCCGGTGTGGGTGATGCGTACGTCGCGCGCACGCGCGAGCTCGCGCACGTCGGCCACCGCGTCGGACACGATGTCCAGCAGCGCCACCGACTCGCAGGTCAGCCGGAACCCGCCGCTGCGCAGCCGGGACAGCTCGAACAGGTCGTCGACGAGCCGCGCCATGTTGTCGACCTGTGCCTGCATCTGGCGGACGTAGCCGGTCGGATCGGCGGGACCGTCCTCGAGGGCCTCCGCCAGGACCCGCATGCCGGCGAGCGGCGTGCGCAGGTCGTGGGAGATCCAGGCGAAGAACTCGCGGCGGTCGGCGTCGACCTGTTCCAGGTGACGACGGGCCGCGGCGAGCTGCTCCGAGGTCGTGGCCAGCTGGGCCGACAGCTCGGCGAACTCCTTCCAGCCGGCGGCCGGCCGGACGACCTCGCCGCGCGCCACGCGCGAGAGCGATGCCTGCAGCGCCGCGGCGGCACGCCTGCCCGCGACGCTGACGAACCACACGCCGGCCAGGCTCATCAAGATGGCGGCCCCGAGGATCCAGAGCAGCACGGTCAGCTCATGGGCCGGGAAGAGCATCTCCCGGGCGACCGCCCAGGTGGAGCCGGCGACGCCGATCAGCGCCGCGGCGAGCATCGTCGCCAGGTGGAACGCGAGCGTGCCGTGGCGGTTCAGCCGCGAGACGCCGACGGCGACGAGCATCACCACGGCGGTGCAGGCGAGCGTGGTGAAGAAGATCAGGCCGAGGTCACCCGCCGTCAGCACGTCGTCGACCCCGCGACCTGCATCCGGTAGCCCGAGCCCCACTCCGTCAGCAGGTAGACCGGGAAGCGCGGCTCGGGCTCGATCTTCTCCCTCAGCCTTCGGACGTGCACGGTCACCGTCGACGCCTCGCCGAAGGACCACCCCCAGACCTCGGCGAGGATCTCCTCGCGGCTGATCACGCGGCCGGGGTGATGGAGCAGGTAGGCGAGCAGCTCGTACTCACGACCGGTCAGGGCGATCTCCTCGCCGTGGAGCCAGATCCGCCGGCGCACGGCATCGAGCAGGAACGGCCCGACCTCGATGGTGGTGGGCGTACCCGAGCCGGAGCGGGTACGCCGCAGCAGCGAGTCGATGCGCAGCTGCAGCTCCTTGAGCGAGAACGGCTTGGCGAGGTAGTCGTCGGCGCCGGCCTCGAGGCCACCGATCCGGTGCTCGACCGCGCCCATCGCCGTGACCATGATGATCGGCAGGGTCGGCGCGAGGCGTCGTACGTCGCGGCACAGAACGTCGCCGTTCACCCCCGGCAGCATCCGATCCAGAACCAGCACGTCGGGCTGCTCGTCGCGCAGCGCGGCCCGCGCCCGGGCGCCGTCGTCGAAGGCCTCGACGTCGTACCCGTGGGCACGCAGGTAGTCGCCGGTGACCGTGAGGACGGTCCGGTCGTCCTCGACGAGCATCACGCGAGCGGCCATACGGCGAGATTAGGCGACCGGAGAGCGACGGCTGCCGATTCTTACGGCCTTGAAAGATCCGGCCGATCCGCACGCGTGGCTTCCTAACGTCGAGCACGTCCACGCCCCGCCGCCACCGAAGCGGGCGATCACCACCACTCACAAGGACCCGCCATGCGCAAGCTCACCCTCGCCGTCGCCGGCCTCGCCGCGGCCTCGCTCACCGCCTGTGGGAGCACCCACGCCACGACCACGTCCGGCGCCTCGCCGATGATGCACGACAGCGCCTCGTCGACGATGTCGGCGCACATGACCGGCATGCTGTCGGGCGTCCGCGGCAAGCAGGTCTCGGGCACCGTCACCATCAGCGGTGGCCGCGTCGTCCTCAGCGGGTTCTCCGCGGCTGGCGGTATGTCCGACCTCCACCTGTACCTGGCCGCGGGCACCTCCGAGTCCAGCCTGATGCAGGGCACCGACCTGGGGCCGATCCGCGGCGGGACCACGCAGACGTTCCGGCTGGGCCACATGGGCGCGTCGGGTGAGCACTACGCACTCGTCCACTCCCCGATGGACCACACGGTGCTCGGCACCGCACGGCTCTCCTGAGCCCGGGACGACCCGAGGCGATCATGGACGACCTGGAAGCGCGCCGGCTCGCGCCGGTGCGCGCGCTCTGGGCGGCCCGCGGGCTGGTGACCGGTCTGCTCGGGCTGGCGACGAGCTGGTTCGTCGCGGACGCGCTGTCGGCGCCCGCCAACCCGGTGGATGCGGTGGCGAGCACGGTCGTCGCGACCATCCCGGGGTCGTGGGCACGCGCCGGTGAGCAGCGCTTCGGCACCGACGACAAGCACGTCCTGGTGCTGATCGTGCTCGCCTCCCTCTTCGCGCTCTTCGCGCTGATCGGGGTCCTCGCCCGCCGCCGACCCGCGACGGCGTACGTCGGTTGGCTCGTGCTGAGCGGCATCGGCGTCGCCGCGATCGCGACCCAGCCGGGCCCGGCACCCGGTCTGGTCGCCATCGCCGCCGGGCTGCTCGCGATGCTGGTGGCCTGGGCCTGGCTCGTCCGCGGCCATCGACCGGTCACCGACCGTCGCGCCGTGCTGCGGCTCGCGGTCGCCGCAGTCGGGACCGGCGCCCTGGCGGCCGTGGCGCCGGCGGTGGGCAGGGCCCGGCGTCGCGTCGAGCACTCCCGCGCCGGTCTCGCCCTCGCGGGAGTCACCGCACCCGTCGTACCGAAGGGCGCCGATCTCGGGCTCGCCCAGCCCTGGCAGACGCCTGCCGACCGCTTCTACAAGATCGACACGACGTTCAGCTCACCCGCCGTCGACCCCGGCACCTGGCAGCTGCGGATCCACGGCATGGTCGACCGCGAGCTCACCCTGACGTTCGCGGACCTCCTCGCGCGACATCGGACCCAGGCCTGGATCACGCTGTGCTGCGTCTCGAACCCCGTCGGCGGACAGCTGATCGGCAACGCCTGGTGGAGCGGGGTGCGCATCGCCCCGCTCCTGGCCGAGGCAGGTGTGCAGCCGGGTGCCGACGCCGTGCTCCAGACGTCGGTCGACGGCTGGACCTGCGGCACCCCGCTGTCGGCCATGACCGACGGCCGCGACGCGATGCTGGCCGTGGCGATGAACGGCGCGCCGCTCCCGATCGACCACGGTTTCCCGGTGCGCACGGTGGTCCCCGGCCTGTTCGGCTACGTCTCCGCCACCAAATGGGTCGTAGACCTCGAGGTGACGACGATGGACCGGGCCGTCGGGTTCTGGATCGCCCGCGGATGGTCGGCCGACGGTCCGGTGAAGCTGATGAGCAGGATCGACCGGCCGAGCTCGGACTCGATCCAGGCCGGGAGCTACACCTTCGCGGGCGTCGCCTGGGAGCAGCACACCGGCATCGAGGCGGTCGAGGTCTCGCTCGACGGCGGGGCGTGGACCGGCGCCGAGCTCGCCCGGGTCCCCGACGTCGACACCTGGGTGCAGTGGAAGGCGACGCTGGACGTGACGCCGGGCGAGCACCAGATCGCCGTACGCGCCCGTGACCGGAACGGCACCCTGCAGACGGCGGTACGCCGCGACGTGGTTCCCGACGGCGCCACCGGATGGGACACGGTGCGGTTCACCGCGGGCTGAGGCCGGCTGCCCGGTGTCGGCGGCCGCTGCGAGACTTGGCCGCATGGTGGCGTTCGCGGGTGTGCTGTTCGACCTCGACGACACCCTGGTCGACCACCGGGGGGCGGCCGATCGCGGCGTGCGCTCATGGCTGGCCGGCCTCGGCCTGGCGGACTCGGCCGCGGATCTGGAGGCCCTCGTCGACCGCTGGTTCGCCCTGGAGGCGCGCCACCACGAGCGCTACCAGCGCCGCGAGATCAGCCACGTCGAGCAGCGCCGGGTGCGCATCCGCGAGTTCCTGCCGAGCTGGGACCTCGCCGACGACGTGCTGGCCGACGACGTCTTCGCGGGCTACCTCGGCTCCTACCAGGCCGCCTGGCGCGCCTTCGGCGACGCGGCCGCCGCGCTCGAGCGGGCGCTGACCAAGGGGCTGCGGGTCGGCATCCTGACCAACGGGGAGCGGCACGTCCAGACCGAGAAGCTGCGTCGTACCGGCCTGCTCCGTCGCGACGTCCCTGTCTTCGCCTCGTCCGACCTGCCCGCGGCCAAGCCCGATCCGCGCTCCTACACAGCCGCCTGCTCGGCCCTCGGCGTCGAGCCCTCGGCCACGCTGATGGTCGGCGACTCGCTGCGCAACGACGTGATCGGCGCGCAGCGGGCCGGCCTCACCGGCGTGCTGCTCGACCGTGCCGGCTGGTCGCGGGCCGGCGCGGAGATCCGGCGCGTCCGCGACCTCGCCTCGCTCGCGTGGGCCTGAGGCCCCGCACCCCGGCGCCCCAGCGGGCTGGGGGTTCATGGAGTGGTGGGCACGCGGGGTTCGTTTCGTGGGGTCGTGTGCCTGACACATCGTGGCCGATGCCTCGGGCACACGACCAAGGTCCGTGCACCACCCGGCAGGCGGTCGTGTGCCCCACACCCCGCTATCGCGATGTCTCAGGCACACGACCCAGCCCCGCCACCACCACACAGCCCCAGCCGCCGCCGAGCGGGACCGCCGGTCAGCCGCCGAGCTCGACGGAGCGGTCGCGGGCGGCTTCGAGGGCGGCGAGGAACGCTGCCCGCAGACCGTGGTCCTCGAGCGTGCGGAGGGCCGCGGCGGTGGTGCCGGCCGGCGAGGTGACGTTCTCGCGCAGCAGGGCCGGGTGGTCGCCGGTCTCGCTGAGCATCGTCGCGGCGCCGAGCAGCGTCTGCACGGTCAGCTCGTGGGCGGTGGCGCGCGGGAGACCGAGGTGCACGCCCGCCTCGACCATGGCCTCCGCGACCAAGAAGACGTACGCCGGACCCGAGCCGCTGATCGCCGTCACGGCGTCCTGCTGCTTCTCCGGCACGACCACGGTGCGGCCGGCAGCGGACAGCAGGTCGGTGGCCTCGGCGAGCTGGTCCTCGGAGCAGTGCGTGCCGGGCGACAGGGCGGCCATGCCCTGCCCGACGAGGGCGGGCGTGTTCGGCATGACGCGTACGACGGACACTCCCTCGGGCACGAGCGCCTCGATCGCCGCGATGGTGATGCCGGCGGCCAGCGAGACGACCAGCTGACCGGCCCGCAGCGAGGGCCCGATCTCCTCGAGGACCGTGGCGACGTCCTGCGGCTTGACCACCAGCAGCACGGTGTCGGCCGCGGCCGCGTCGAGGTTGGACACGACGCGTACGCCGTACTTGTCGGTGAGCTCGGCCGCGCGCTCGGCGCGCTTCTCCCCCACCACCACCGCGTCGGCGGGGCGAGAGCGGAGGAGGCCGGCGAGCAGCGCCTCGCCCATCATCCCGGCACCGATCACCGCGGTCTGCGTCGCTCCAGTCATGCCCCGAAAACTACTCGGTACGACGACGCAGGGTGGCGGCGCCGAGGGCGAGCGCGGCGAGTCCGAACGCCACCACGACCGCGAGGTCGGCCCAGACGCGGCCCAGCGCCTCGCCGCTCGCCAGCCGGTCCATCGCCTCGACGGCGTAGGTCAACGGCATGACGTCGGAGACGGCGTGGAGCACGCCGGGCATCGCGTCGCGCGGCGTGAGCAGCCCGCACACCAGGATCTGTGGCACGACGACCGCGGGCAGGAACTGCACGGCCTGGAACTCGGTGCGCGCGAACGCCGAGACGAACAGCCCGAGCGCCGTGCCGAGCACCGCGTCGGCCACCCCGACCACGCCCAGCATCACGACCGGGCCGCCGACGTCCATGCCGAGCAGCCCGACCGCCACGCTGACGGCCAGCACCGCCTGAACCATCGCGACCAGGCCGAAGGCCAGCGCGTAGCCGAGCAGGAAGTCCAGCTTGCCCATCGGCAGCGTGAACAGCCGCTCGAGCATGCCGCCGGACCGCTCCCGCAGCGTCGTCACCGACGTCACCAGGAACATCACGAAGAACGGGAAGATCGCCAGCAGCGCCGGCCCGACCCGGTCGAAGACGAGCGGGTCGTCCTTGAAGATCCACCACAGCAGCGCCTGGAGCGCGCACGGGAGGACCAGCAGGATGGCGAGGGTACGACGGTCGCGCGTGAGCTGTCGCAGCACACGGGCCGTGATCGCGAGCGTGATACGCGGGGTCATCGCTGGTCCTCGGATGTCGACGAGGTCGCTCCGCGACCCTCTCGAGGCACGACGAGCGCGAGGAAGGCGTCCTCGACGCTGTCGGTGCCGGTCGCGCGCTTGACCTCGGCCGGGCTGTCGTGGGCGATGATCGCGCCGTCGCGCATGAGCAGCAGCCGGTCGCAGCGCTCCGCCTCGTCCATGACGTGGCTGGAGATCAGCAGCACCTTGCCGTCTGCCGCGAGGCGGTGGAAGACGGCCCACAGGTCGCGACGCAGCACCGGGTCGAGCCCGACGGTCGGCTCGTCGAGCACCAGCAGCTCGGGGTCGCCGAGCAGCGCGGCCGCCAGGCCGACCCGCGATCGCTGACCGCCGCTCAGCCTCCCGACCACCTGGTCGCGGTGGCGGCCGAGGTCGACCAGCTCGACGGTCTCGTCGACGACGCGCACCGGCCGGCCCAGCACCCGCGCGAAGAAGCGGAGGTTCTCGGTGACCGAGAGGTCGTCGTACACGCTGGAGGACTGGGTGAGGTAGCCGACGCGGGTGCGCAGCGACGGGCTGCCCGCCGGGCTGCCGAGGACGGTGACGGTGCCACCGGCGACCCGCTGCACGCCGACGACCGAGCGCAGCAGCGTGGACTTGCCGCAGCCGGACGGGCCGAGGAGACCGGTCACACCGGCCTCGACGGTCACGTCGAGACCGTCCAGGACAGCGGTGCCGCCGCGCACGACCCGCAGCCCGTCCACGACGACGACCGGGCTGCTCATGGGCTCAGTCCTCGCTGTCCGCGGCGCCGGCAGCGAGGTGCTTGCGGGCGAACTCCAGCGACTCGACCAGGTCCGCCTCCCGCTCCTCGAGGTCGGCGGCCTTGCGGGTGTTGATCTCGACGACGACGTCGCCGGCGAAGCCGGTGCGGGTCAGGTGCTGCAGGAACCGGTCGGCCCCCATCTCGCCGCGGCCCGGCACGAGGTGCTCGTCGCGGGCGTTCGAGGTGCCGTCGGTGAGGTGGATGTGGCGCAGCCGCGGACCGAGTCGCTCGGCCATCTCGATCACGTCGTCACCCGCGATCGCGGCGTGGGACAGGTCGATGGTGGTGTTCGCGTAGGTCTCGGCCGACGGGTCGGTGCCGGGGAGGTACATCGGCAGCTGCCGCTTCGACGCTCGCCACGGATACATGTTCTCCACGGCGAACGCCAGGCCGGTCGACTCCTCGAGGGCCGCGATGCCGTTGACGAACTCGGCGGCGTACTCCTTCTGCCACCGGAACGGCGGGTGCACGACGACCACCTCGGCGCCCACCGCCGCCGCCATGTCCGCCGAACGCTGCAGCTTGCCCCACGGCTCGAGGCCCCAGACGCGCTGCGTGAAGAGCAGGCAGGGCGCGTGGACGGCGCTGATCGGGATCTGGTGGTGGTCGGCGAGCTGCAGCACCGCGCTGACCTGCTGGGAGATCGCGTCGATGCCGACCATCACCTCGACGGTGTCGTAGCCGAGGTCGGCGGCGTAGGCGAAGCCGTGAGCGGTGGACTCGGGGTAGACCGAGACCGTGGAGAGCCCTACCGACGTGGCCATCGCGCGCTCACGCCTCGGAGACGGTGTCCAGCTTGTCGATCCGCTCGAGGATGACGCCCTCGCGGAGCGCCCACGGGCAGATCTCGAGCCGGTCCTCGTCGAAGATGTCCATGCAGGCCTCCGCGAGCAGGGCGCCGGGGACGATCTGGTGCGCCCGGCTGGGGGAGACGCCGGGCAGGTCCTTGAGCTCGTCGGGCGACATCGCGATGAGCTTGGGGATCCAGCGCCGCAGCTCGTCGAGGGGCAGCGCGCGCGGCACCAGGGGCCCGTCGCCCGACGGCGCGGCGCCGCAGATGCGAGCCAGCGAGCGGAACGTCTTGGACGTCGCCGCCGCGCGGTGGGTGGTCCCGGCGCGCAGCACGTGACCGGCGTCCTTGGCCAGGTCGGCGCGGATCTGCTTGCGGATGTCGCGCAGCTCCTCGTCGTCGACGCGCTTGTGGCCCTCGAAGTGGCGGTTGGCCAGGCGGGCCGCGCCCAGCGGCAGCGACTGCGCGACGTCGGGCCGCTCGTCGGCGCCGGCCGCGATCTCCAGCGAGCCGCCGCCGATGTCGAAGACGATCATCCGGCCGGCGGACCACCCGAACCATCGTCGTACGGCGAGGAAGGTCAGCCGCGCCTCGTCCTCACCGGAGAGGACCGAGATGCCGACGCCGGTCTTGTCCCTGACGTGGGCCAGCACGGCCTCGGAGTTGCCCGCGTCGCGGACCGCCGAGGTCGCGAACGTCAGCATCTCCTCGCAGCCGCGCTCCTCGGCCACCCGCAGCGACTCGGCGGTGAAGTCGGCGAGCGCGTCGATGCCCGTCCGCGAGACGTCGCCGTCGGCGTCGAGATGCTCGGCGAGCCGCAGCGGCTGCTTGAAGGAGTACGCCGGCAGCGGCGGTGCTCCGTCGTGCGCGTCGACCACCAGCAGATGCCCGGTGTTCGAGCCGATGTCGAGCACTCCTAGCCGCATGAGCCCAAAACTACCCGGTGGGCTCCGGTCGGCCTGTCTAGCCCGCTCGAGCCGATTTTGCCCTGCACCCGGGCCGTTCGGCCTCGGGCCCGGGTAAAGCCGCGAACCCTTGTCCGTGAAGGATCTCGGGCCGCTCCCAAGCCTCCAGACAGGAATCCCGAGATGTCGAAGCATCCTCTCCGAGAGCGCCCGAACCGGCTGCTCCGGATCACCACCTCGGCCGCGGTCGTCGCGGCCGCAGCCATCGCCGGGGTCGCCGGCACCCCCGCGGCACACGCCGACAACGCGAACGACGCGCAGGGCCGTGCGTGGATCTGCCACCCGGTCCACGGTGCCGGCGAGCTCAACGACGGCTGGAACCTCATCGACCCGGCCGACCCGTCGGTCCACATCGACGAGGCGGCGTACCTCGCCGGCGACGCGGTCTACGGCAAGCACCAGGTCACCGATGCCGACGGCACCGTGCGCAGCGACGTCTATGCGACCGTCGACCCCGGCGTCGACCCGCAGCACGCCACCGCGGCCCAGGTCTCCTGCCCCGGCGACCAGCCGCCCCTGGTGGAGAGGCTCGCCGTGGCGCAGTCGATCTCCACCAGCTACGACCGCCACTACGACTGGACGCTGGCGAAGACGTCCGACCGGACCGACTCGTGGCTCTACTCGCCGCACGCGACCGGCGCGCACTCCGACACGATCGGCTGGACCGTCACCGCGACGGCGACCAAGGTCGACGACGGCTACACCGTCGACGGCACGGTGGCGGTCACGAACCCGGGCGACAACGACACCTCGTTCACGCTGACGCTGTCGCCGGCGATCGCGACGGTCGACTGCGGCCAGGGCACCGGCGCGACGGCGACCATCGCCAAGGGCGCCGAGGTCGACTGCACCTGGAGCACCACCGGTCAGCCGACGGGCCCCGTCACGGCCACCGCGACGACCGACGTCAACAGCTACGGCAGCGCGGCGACGCCCATCACCTGGGGCGCGCCGGCGAGCGTGGTCGACAAGACGGCCACCCTCGCCGACGCCTCGCAGGGCTACAGCGCCACCGTCGACGCCGACGACAGCCCCGTCGTCAAGACCTTCTCGACGACGGTCGGCTGGGCCGACCGGGCCTGCGGCACCAGCACGCTGACCAACACCGCGACGCTCTCGACCGTCGCGCTCCCGGCCAGCGCGTCGGTCAGCGTCCACCGCCAGTGCGAGACCTTCGCCGCCGACACCGCCTGGGCGGCGGCCGGCGCGGCGGGCACGAACAAGTACAACTCCAAGGGCGGCGGCAACTGGGCGACGTACGTGCCCGGGCCGAGCGGCACCTACAACCTGTACGCCGGTCAGACCAAGGCCGCCGGTACGGTGACCGTGACTCCCGGCGGTGCCGTGACCGTCGACCTGGCCAACGGCTTCGCCTTCGCCTCCGGCACCGGCACCCTCCACATCCAGGGCTACGCCAGCCCGCCGTCGGGCAACCCCGCACCGGGTCAGTTCCAGTACCACTTCGACTGCAGCGGGACGACGTGCTCGCCCGGCACGATCAAGACGGCGAAGTATTACGGGATCCAGCTCGAGATCGGCAGGTGGACCCCCGACCCCACCTTCGGTCCCTAGACCGGTTCGACCTCGGCCACCAGACGTCCGGCCACTAGAGTTGTCTGGTGGCTGAGGTCGACCTTGATTTCCCCCGTGCGTACGTCGAGTTCGCCAATCCCGACGACGGCGGCGAGCGCTTCCGCTGCGACCTGACGTGGCTGACGTCGTCGTACACCTGCATCTTCGGGAGCGGCTGCAAGGGCATCTACGCCGACTCCCCCGACACCGGCTGCTGCACCCTCGGCGCGCACTTCTCCGGCGACGAGGACGAGGAGCGGGTCGCGGGCTTCGTGGACCAGCTGACGCCCGAGCAGTGGCAGTTCCACCCCGGCCGCAGGGTGAAGCGCATGGACTGGGTCGAGAAGGACGAGGACGGCGAGCGCAAGACGCGCGCGCACGAGGTCGACGGCCAGCGCGGCTGCGTGTTCCACAACCGGCGCGACTTCGCGCGCGGTGCCGGCTGCGCGCTGCACCTGCTGGCGATCGAGCAGGACCGCGAGCACCTCGAGACCAAGCCGGACGTGTGCTGGCAGCTGCCGCTGCGGCGTACGTTCCGAGACGTCGAGCTGACCGACGGGACGACGTACACCGAGATCAGCATCGGCGAGTACGACCGCCGCGGCTGGGGCCCCGGCGGGCACGACCTCGACTGGTACTGCTCGGGCAACCCCGAGGCCCACGTCGCCGTCGAGCCGGTCTACGTCACCAGCCGGCCCGAGCTGGTCGCACTGATGGGTCAGGCAGCGTACGACGAGCTGGCCCGCCACTGCGAGGCGCACGTCCGCTCACGCTCGGCCCTCGCCCTGCACCCCGCCGACCCGCGCTGATTCCCTCGACGTCAAGAGACTCCGACCCCGGCGACCGAACCCGGTGGCGCCGGGTCGAGAATGTCGACATGCGCCTGGACCATCTCTCCTACGCGGCAGCGCCCGACGGCCTCGACAACACCGTGGAGCGACTGGGCGCGGCTCTAGGGCTGGAGTTCCTCGACGGTGGCGTCCACCCGCGGTTCGGCACCCAGAACCGCATCCTGCCGCTGGGCGGCGGGACCTACATCGAGGTCGTCGAGGCGCTCGACCACCCGGCCTCCGACAAGGCGCCGTTCGGCCAGGCCGTCAAGGCCCGCTCGGCCCTCGGCGGCGGCTGGCTCGGCTGGTGCGTGGCGGTCCCGGACATCGCCCCGTTCGAGGAGCGGCTCGGTCGCAGCTCGGTACCCGGCAGCCGCCACCGCCCCGACGGTGTCGAGCTGCGCTGGCGCCAGCTCGGCATCAACGGCCTGATCGCCGACGCGCAGCTGCCGTTCTTCGTGCAGTGGGAGACCGAGGGCGACCTGCACCCCTCCGCCCAGGCCGACGGCAGCGCCAGCCTGGCCGCGCTCGAGATCGCCGGCGACCCGCAGCGGGTCAGCGAGTGGCTCGGAGAGACCGTCGAGGCCCCCCTGGAGGACGTGAAGGTCGAGTGGGTCGCACCGCACGGCACCCCCGGGATCCTGGCGGTGCAGGTCCAGACGCCGAGCGGCATCGTCCGCATCTGACCGTGCCGGCACAGCCCTGAGCGACCACAGCGCCCCGGCGTCCGGGGCGATCGAGAGCGCCAACATCTGGCGCCATCCCTCGACCTACGAGATCGAGAACCGGGCCGTCGACCCCGACGGTCGCCTGTGGGCGGCGATGCGCGCCCGCGCCGACTGGTCCGGGCGGACCGTGCTCGACCTCGGCTGCGGGACCGGCTTCCACCTGCCCCTGTTCGCGCGCGACGCCGAACGCGTCGTCGGCGTGGAGCCGCATCCTGCGCTGCTGCGCATCGCCGGTCGTCGTACCCGGGGGCTCGAGAACGTCTCGCTCCTGGTCGGTACGGCGCAGCGGATCCCGCTGCCCGACCACAGCGTCGACGTCGTGCACGCCCGGTGGGCCTACTTCTTCGGACCCGGCTGCGAGCCCGGCCTGGCCGAGCTGGCGCGGGTCGTGCGACCCGGCGGCGTGGGGCTGATCATCGACAACGACGGCTCGCGGTCGACGTTCGGCGCGTGGTTCCGGCGCGGCTACCCGCACCTGCCCACGCCCGTCGAGATCGAGCGGTTCTGGGCCACGCGAGGCTGGACGCTCGACCGCGTCGACATGGGCTGGCGGTTCGAGCGGCGCGAGGACTTCGAGGCCGTGGTGCGGATCGAGTTCAAGCCGCGGACGGCCGAGCAGATCATCCGCCACCACGAGGGTCTCGAGGTCGACTACGCCGTCGACCTCTGGTCCAGGACCTTCTGAACCTCGCCGGTCCTCAGCGGAGGTCGGTCAGCGCGTCGGGGTCGACGGTAGTGCCGACCAGCGCGCGGAGGTCGTCGTTGACGTCCCAGATGCCGACGTTCATGCCCGCGGTCACCACGCCGTTGCGCAACCAGTAGGCGATGAACTCGTCGCCCTCGAGGTCCCCGCGGATCACCACGTCGTCGTCGGGGGCCGAGTGGCCGACGTACTCCATGGAGAGCTCGAACTGGTCGGTGAAGAAGTACGGCGCCCAGTCGTACTCCGCGGTCCGGCCGAACATCACCCGCGCGGCCAGCTCGCCCTGCTTCATCGCGTTGTCCCAGTGCTCGACGCGCAGCGGGCCGAAGAGGCGGTTCTCGGCGACCGCGACGTCGCCGGCGGCGAGGACACGCGGGTCCGAGGTCCGCAGGTGCTGGTCGACCACGACGCCGCCGTCGACCTCGAGCCCGGCGGCCTCGGCCAGGGCGGTCTCGGGCGCGGCGCCGACGGCCATGACGACGAGGTCGGCCTCGACCTTGCCGTCGCCGGTGACGACACCGTCGGGCTCGATCGAGGTGACCTCCACACCGGTGCGCACGTCGACGCCGTGCTTGCGGTGGAGGTCGACGAGGTGCCTGGCGATCTCGGCGCCGAGGACGTTGCCGAGCGGGAGGTCCGCGGCCTCGAGCACGACCGCCTCGGCACCGCGCTCGCGGGCGGCCGCGGCGATCTCGAGGCCGATCCAGCCGCCGCCGACGAGCGCGACCCGCTTGCCGGGCCGGAGCGCCTCCTTGATCCGGCGGGCGTCCTCGATGGTGCGCAGCGTCAGCGCGGTGCCGGCGCCCGGGATGTCGAGGCGGCGCGGGGTCGCGCCGGTTGCGAGCAGGACCGACCCGAACGGCAGGCTGCTGCCGTCGTCGAGCCCGACGCTGCCGCCGGCCAGGTCGAGCTCCGTGGCGAGCACGCCGGTGAGCAGGCGGACGTCGCGCTGGGCGTACCAGTCGGCGTCGTGACTCAGCTCGAAGTCCTTCTCGTCCTTGAGGAACTCCTTGGACAGCTGGGGCCGCTCGTACGGCGGCTCGGGCTCGCCACCCACGACGGTCAGCGCGCCGTCGTACCCCTCGTCGCGGAGGGTCTCGACCGCCTTGGCCGCCGCGAGACCGGCGCCGATGATCACGATGTCGTGCGGTGCGTCTGCCGGGTTGTTGTCAGCCATGGATCCATCGTTACTCGGCCGTGGTTGGCCGCGTTGTCCCCGGCCGTCCACAGGCTCCGGGCGACCCGCGGCGGTTCCCATCATCGATGTCGGCCCCCTCCTCTAGCGTGATCGTCATGGCATCCACGAAGGCACCCCGGTCCACCTTCCGCTGCGCGGAGTGCGGGTGGACCACCGCCAAGTGGGTGGGCCGCTGCGGCGAGTGCCAGGCCTGGGGGTCGGTGGCCGAGCAGGCCGCTCCCGTCCAGAGCGGCGGAGGCCGTACGCTGGCCGCGGCCGTCACCGCACCAGCGGTGCCGATCGGCTCGGTGTCGGCCGATCGCGCGGTCCACACCCGCTCGGGCGTGGACGAGCTCGATCGCGTGCTCGGCGGCGGCGTGGTGCCCGGAGCGGCGGTGCTGCTCGCCGGCGAGCCGGGCGTCGGCAAGTCGACGCTGCTGCTCGAGGTCGCCGCCCGCACCGCCCAGCACGGCCGCCGCACCCTCTACGTCACCGGCGAGGAGTCGGCGGCCCAGGTGCGGCTGCGCGCCGACCGGACCCAGGGCGTGCAGGACGAGCTCTACCTCGCCGCCGAGACCGACCTCGGCGCGCTGCTCACCCACGTCGAGGACGTCCGGCCCACGCTGCTGGTGGTCGACTCGGTGCAGACCATCGCCGCGGCGGGCGTCGACGGCGTGCCGGGCGGCGTCACGCAGGTCCGCGAGGTCGCGCAGGCGCTCGTGCGGGTGGCCAAGACCCGCAACATCACCGTGGTCCTGATCGGTCACGTGACCAAGGACGGCACCATCGCCGGGCCGCGCGTCCTCGAGCACCTCGTCGACGTGGTGCTGCACTTCGAGGGCGACCCGGCCTCGCGCTTCCGGATGCTCCGGGCGGTCAAGAACCGCTTCGGGCCGGTCGACGAGGTCGGCTGCTTCGACCTCGGGCCCGACGGCATCACGGCCGTCGAGGACCCCACCGGGCTGTTCATCGAGCGCCACCACAGCCGCGTCCCCGGCACGTGCATCGCGGTGACGATGGAGGGCCGCCGACCGCTGCTCGCGGAGGTGCAGGCGCTCGTCACCATCTCGCCGGCCGAGCGCCCTCGGCGTACCACCTCGGGGCTGGACGGCTCCCGGCTCGCGATGGTCCTCGCGGTGCTGCAGCAGCACTGCGGGCTGATGCTGCACAAGCACGACATCTTCGCCTCGACGGTCGGCGGTGCGAAGCTCGCCGATCCCGGCAGCGACCTCGCCCTGGCCGTGGCGATCGCCAGCGCCCACCTCGGGAGCCCACCGCCGGCGGGCCTGGTCGCGATGGGCGAGATCGGGCTGTCCGGCGAGCTGCGACCGGTGCGCGACGTCGAGCAGCGCATCGCCGAGGCCGCGCGACTCGGCTTCTCGGTGGCGATCGTCCCGAGCACCGGCACCGATCGGCGCAACGTGCGCGAGCGCCGGGTCGAGGGCCTCCGGGTCATCGAGGCACCGGACCTGCTCCGCACGCTCGAGGGTCTTCGGATGGACCGGCGCACCAAGACCGCCCGGGAAGTGGTCGAAGAAGCCGAGCGCGCACTGCGCGATCGGTAGAGTCTCCTTCGTGGTGATCGAGCGCACGGACGAGATGCGACTGCGGGAGACCCTCGCCGCCATCGCTCCGGGCACTCCCCTGCGCGACGGACTCGAGCGCATCCTCCGCGGCCGCACCGGCGCGCTGATCGTCCTGGGTCACGACGACCTGGTCGAGGACATCGCCAGCGGCGGCTTCCAGCTGGAGGTCCCGTTCACCGCGACGGCCGTGCGCGAGCTCGCGAAGATGGACGGCGCGATCATCATCGACGGCGACATCACCCGGATCATCCGCGCCGCCGTACACCTCATGCCCGACCCGAGCATCCACACCGAGGAGACCGGCACCCGCCACCGGACCGCCAACCGCGTCGCGAAGCAGACCGGCTTCCCGGTCATCTCGGTGTCGCAGTCGATGCAGATCATCGCGGCGTACGTCGGGGACCTGCGCCACGTCCTCGAGGACTCCGGCCAGATCCTGTCCCGAGCCAACCAGGCGCTGGCCACGCTGGAGCGCTACAAGCTCCGCCTCGACGAGGTCTCCTCGACGCTGTCCGCGCTGGAGATCGAGGACCTCGTGACGGTCCGCGACGTCGCGGTCGTCGCCCAGCGGCTCGAGATGGTGACGCGGATCGCCCGCGAGATCGAGGACTACGTCCTCGAGCTCGGCACCGACGGCCGCCTGCTCTCGCTCCAGCTGGAGGAGCTCGTGACCGGCGTCGACCTCGAGCGCGAGCTGGTCATCCGCGACTACGTCCCCTCGCGTCGCCGCAGCCGCGAGCCCGAGGAGCTGCTCGGGCGCCTCGGCGACCTGTCCGCCACCGAGCTGGTCGACCCCGCGTCCGTCGCGCGCGTGCTCGGCATCGCCGGCGGCGAGCACCTCGACGGTGCGGTCGCCCCGCGTGGCTACCGCCTGCTCGCCAAGGTCCCCCGGCTGCCCGAGGTGGTCGTGGAGAACCTCGTCGACCACTTCAGCACCCTGCAGAAGCTCCTGTCCGCCGGCATCGACGACCTCCAGGCCGTCGAGGGCGTGGGTGAGCTGCGTGCCCGCAGCGTCCGGGAGGGGCTGTCCCGCCTCGCCGAGTCCACCATCCTCGAGCGCTACGTCTGAGCGGAGCGCGGCGCGAATCAGCGTCGCGGCTGGGCGGTCGTGCCGGTCGCGGAGGTGGTCGGGTTCGCCTTCGGGCTGACCTGGACGGTCTGGGCCGCCGGCAGCACGAGGTCGAACTTCGAGTGGCCCGGCTCGCCGCCGATCGTGGACGCCCATGCCGTCAGCTTGCCGGGGTGGACCCACGGGGCACTGCGCCCGCAGCCGTCGGTGGAGAACCGGCCGTCCCAGGTCATCGAGGCGACACTGGGTACGACGTTGCGCACGACGATCGATCGCGACGGCAGCTCGCTGCCGCACTGCTCGCTGGTCCAGACCACGTGGCCGCGGCGGCCGATCTTCACCGCCAGCGTGTGGGAGTTGATGTTCCAGGTGCAGGCCGGGTTGGACTTGGTCTCGAGGGCGAACCGGATGGTGATGTTGCCGCCGGCCACAGCCGTGCCGACCTGCGGGGTCACCGTGATGTCGCTGGGGTCGCACGGACCCGACGGCGCGGCGAGGGTCAGCGGGCTCGTCGCGACGGTCGGCACGCTCGACCCCGTCGCCGGGCCGGCCTTCGACCGCGTGGTAGTCGTCGCCGCGGTGGGCGTGCGGGCCGGGGCGGACGGCGCGGTGGACGACGAGGTCGTGACCGGAGCGGCCGCCTGCCGGGCGGCATGCCCGCCGCCGGACTTGGCGTCGCTGCCGCCACCGAGGACCTGCGCGATGATGAAGACGAGGACGGCCGCGCCGACCAGCAGGAGGATGCGACGCCGCCAGTAGACCTCCGGAGGCAGCGGTCCCCGGGTGAAGGTCTTGCTTGCCGGCATGAGTCCATGCTATGCAGTCCGACCCGCCGATCTGCGGACGCGCGCCGTACGGCGACAATGCGGTCATGGCCACACGACCCGACGGCGAGCTGGTGGGCCCGATCCTCGACTGGTACGCCGATGCCGCGCGCGACCTGCCCTGGCGGCGACCCGAGGCGTCGGCGTGGTCGGTGATGGTCTCGGAGCTCATGCTGCAGCAGACGCCGGTCTCACGCGTGCTTCCGGTCCACGACGCGTGGCTCCAGCGCTGGCCGAGCCCGGCGGCACTCGCCGCCGAGCCCAGCGGCGAGGCGGTCCGCGCATGGGGGCGCCTCGGCTACCCGCGGCGCGCGCTGCGGCTCCACGCCGCCGCCCGCGCGATCGTCGAGGAGCACGGCGGCGAGGTGCCGTCGTCGTACGACGAGCTGCTGGCGCTGCCCGGCGTCGGCGACTACACCGCAGCGGCGATCGCGGCGTTCGCGTACGGCCGGCGGCAGGTCGTCCTGGACACCAACGTACGGCGGGTCCTGGCCCGCGCGGTCTCCGGCAACGAGCTCCCCGCGCGGTCGGTCACCCGCGCGGAGCGCGACGTGGCCGCGGGCCTGCTGCCCGAGGACGAGCCGACCGCCGCCACCTGGTCGGTCGCGGTGATGGAGCTGGGCGCGCTCGTCTGCACCGCCGACCGCCCACGCTGCTCCGACTGCCCGGTCGTCGACCTGTGTGCGTGGCACGGCGCCGGCCGTCCGGCGTACGACGGCCCTCCGCGGCCCGTGCAGACCTACGCCGGCACCGACCGGATGGTCCGCGGCAAGCTCCTCGCCGTGCTCCGCGACTCGCACGGCAGTGTCGCGAAGGGTCGCCTCGACGTGGTCTGGGACGACCACGACCAGCGCGAGCGCTGCTTGGAGTCCCTGCTCGCCGACGGCCTGGCGACCCATGACGCCGACGGCCGCTACCGCCTCCCCTGACGGAAATTACGCAACGCGTTGTGATCTGACGCACAACGCGTTGCGTAATGGATTACGCGATGCGTATTGTTCACTGCGTAATCACCAATCACCCAGGAGGAAACCATGGCCACCAAGACCGCCGCCAAGAACAGCAAGAAGACCGCGACCCCGCACTTCACCAACTACCTCACCGACGTGATCGACACCGGCAAGGACATCGTCGACGACGTGCTCTCGACCACCTCCAAGGTCGAGAAGTCGGTGCGCACCCGGTCCAAGGACGCCCGCGACAAGCTCGTGCCCTCGGAGAAGGACATGAAGAAGCTCCGCAAGAACGCCAAGGAGCTCACCGGCCAGGTCGAGCGGCTCGCCAAGGTCCGCAGCACCAAGAGCGACAAGGACGCCAAGAGCAGCACCAGCAAGTAGAGACACCGCTCTCCGAGAGGGGCGACGGCCGTTCGGCCGTCGCCCCTCCTCGCATTTGCCCCGCGGTCCCTAGTGACCCGGATTTCCAATCCGTGTCACTAGCGCGAGAGGTGCTCGACGAGGAGCACCTGCAGCTCACCGACCAGGAAGCCCAGCAACGCGCCGACGACGATCAGCGTCCGCTCGTCCTGCTGGAAGGCCGGTCGCAGGACCCCCTCGAACTGGTCCGGTGTCATCGCGACCATCTTGGCCGACATCGTCTCGCGGATGTCGAGAACCTCGTCGAGATGGCCGGTCGACGGGTGTAGGACATCCGGAAGCACCGCGAGCAGATCGGCGGCAGCGGCCTCGCACATCGGCCGGACCTGGGCGACCGACAGACCCGCCGATCCCACTTGACGAAGCGGCGCCTTGGCGGCGCCGGTCAACGCCCCGAAGACCGTGCCGACAGTGTCGCCCATGTCGCCGAGTGCCGAGTTGAGCCCCCGCAGCTCACGTCGCAGCACGACGTCGATGTCGACCATCTCCTCGCGCACCGTCTCCTCGATGATCGGTGCCAGCAGCGCGGCCACCCGCTCCGAGCCCGGGCCTGTCAGCACCGAGCGCACCAAGCGTTCGGCGGTCAGGACACGACCGGCGATGAGGACGCCGTACTCCTCCGAGACCGGGATCCGATGCTTGAGGAACAGGCCCTGCCAGGTGATCAGGCCGAGATACCTGGTCGGCTCCTTGGGCTCGAAGATGAGTCGCAGCGCCGCCCAGTCGGTGAACCAGCCGATGAAGAGACCGAAGATCGGCATGACCAGCGGCTCGTGGAACAGCGCCCAGATCAGGGCCTGGACGACACCGATCGCGAAGCCGAAGGCGAGACCACTGCGCCGGATGAAGGCGAACTCGCGCCTGCCGACGTCGAGGAACATCCGCTCGAGGATGTCCGGGTCCTCCAGGAACTCACGGGTGACCATCTCCTTGAGGTCGAAGACCTCGTCGATGTTCTCGCGCAGCGCCAGGATGAACTCGACGATCACCGCGGGCGCCACCTCCTGCACCCGCTGGACGACCGCGTCGCGGCCCGCCCCGGGGAGCAGGTTCCACACCGTCGGCTGGTACTCCGCGGCGACCTTCGGCACGATCGCCGCGATCTCCTTGCGCAGCGGGCGGTCGATCCGGTGCGCGAGATCGTCGCCGTCGATCCGGTCGATGATCTCGCCGGCGCTGATCAACCGACCGGTCAGCGTCTGGCACAGCACCTCGACCATCTCCGCCGCACGGCGCGGGATGATGCCCTGCCAGCCCAGCGGCCCGATGCCTCGGAACCGGTGCGGTCGGAACATCATCCTGATCGCGACGATCTTGGTGAACCAGCCGATGACGCCGGCGATGACCGGCATCGAGACGTAGATCGGCCAGTTCGTCTGGAGATCGCGCACGATCTCTGACCACGGCTGCACTAGGCACCTCCTGCCTGGCACGGGGGCACCGTCCTGGACGTGAACAGCATCCAACCGCATCGTGCCCGTCACCGCAGCACCGCAGAGAGAAGTCGCTCCGGATTTGTACGCCTCGGCGAAGCCGGACGGCCGATGGCACGGCGAGCGGGTGGCATCGACAACGCACTGCGTAATATTCTGCAGGGCAGAAGCGGACGAGTGGTTCCAGCCGTCTGGACCCACCCACCTGCCCAACATCCGGAGCGGAGAAGAAATGCCTGGTCAGACGCCCTACGTCGTGAAGCGCTATGCCAATCGCAAGCTCTACGACACCGTGCTGCGCCGGTTCACGACCCTCGACGACGTCGCCCGGCTCTTCGAAGCGGGGACCCAGGTGGTCATCCGCGATCACAAGACCGGCGCCGATCGGACCGACGAGGTCCTCGGTCAGGTGCTGGGCCGGCGGGTCAGCCGCACCCCGGGCGGCTCCGACCTGTTGGCGGGCCTGCTGCGCGCGCCCGCCCAGATCGCGATGGATGTCGCCGGCTCGCTCGGCGACGCCGACGGGCGCGGCGGCGAGACCGGCGACGATGGCGAGACCGGCGACGAGGCCACGGAGGCGAAGCCCGCGTCGGGCAGCTCCGGTGACAAGCCGGGGAAGAAAAAGAAGAAGTCCAAGACGAAGGGCGCGGGCAAGTCCAAGAGCGCCGGCAAGGCAGAGCCCGACGCCGCGGACGACCCCGACGAGCTGCTGCGACGCCAGCAGGCCGAGATCAGCGAGCTGCGCGGCCAGGTCTCCGAGCTCACCCAGGCGGTCACCCTGCTGCTGAAGGAGAAGGCTGCGGAGCTGGAGGACGAGGAGTCCGGCGACTGACCCGCTCCCGCCCAGGCGCCGTACGACGAGGCGCCGACACCCACGGCGTCCTCGTCACGACTCCGCCATGGTCAGACCGAGCCGGCACGCGTCCGCGGATGACCTCCGGAGAAAGGCGAAGCGGTCGTCGCCGGGGGCGACGACCGCTTCGCTTGTCTTCTCGGTGGCTCAGCCGTCGGAGGGGCCCTCACCCTCGGGGACGGTCTCCAGCGGCGGCAGGTCCGGCAGCTCGGTGATCTTCTGGCCCTCGAAGGTGAAGGTCGCGTTCGGCCCCTCGCCCTCGACGCCGACCAGAACGATCTGACCGGGTCCGACCTCGCCGTACAGCATCTTCTCGGCGAGGGTGTCCTCGATCTCGCGCTGGACCGTACGACGCAGCGGCCGCGCGCCCAGCACCGGGTCGAAGCCGCGCTCGGCGAGCAGGTCCTTGGCGGCCTGCGTGAGCTCGAGCTGCATGTCGCGGTCCTTCAGCCGGATCTCGACGGCCTCGATCATGTTGTCGACCATCGCGACGATCTGCTCCTGGCTCAGCGGCGGGAACACGATGATCTCGTCCACGCGGTTGAGGAACTCCGGGCGGAAGTGCTGCTTGAGCTCCTCCGACACCTTCGCCTTCATCCGCTCGTAGTTGCCCGCGGCGTCGTGGGCCTGCTGGAAGCCCAGGTTGACCGACTTCGCGATGTCGCGGGTGCCGAGGTTGGTGGTCATGATGATGACGGTGTTCTTGAAGTCGACCACCCGCCCCTGGGAGTCGGTCAGGCGACCTTCCTCCAGGATCTGCAACAGGCTGTTGAAGATGTCCGGGTGGGCCTTCTCGACCTCGTCGAAGAGGACCACGGAGAACGGCTTGCGGCGCACCTTCTCGGTGAGCTGGCCGCCCTCCTCGTAGCCGACGTAGCCCGGAGGAGAGCCGAAGAGCCGCGACGCGGTGTGCTTCTCGCCGAACTCGCTCATGTCGAGCTGGATCAGCGCGTCCTCGTCGCCGAAGAGGAACTCCGCGAGCGTCTTGGACAGCCAGGTCTTTCCGACACCGGACGGGCCGGCGAAGATGAACGAGCCGCCGGGGCGCTTCGGGTCCTTCAGACCGGCACGGGTACGACGGATCGCGCGGCTGAGCGCCTTGACGGCCTCGTCCTGCCCGATGACGCGCTTGTGCAGCTCGTCCTCCATCTTGAGCAGCCGGGTCGACTCCTCCTCGGACAGCTTGACGATCGGGATGCCGGTCGCCACGGCGAGCACCTCGGCGATCAGCTCCTCGTCGACCTCCGCGACCTCGTCCATGTCGCCCGCACGCCACTGCTTCTCGCGCTCGGACTTCTTCAGGATCAGCTGCTTCTCCTCGTCGCGCAGACGAGCGGCCGCCTCGAAGTCCTGACCGTCGATGGCCGCCTCCTTGCGCTGGCGGACCTCGGCGATCTGGTCGTCGTACTCGCGCAGGTCGGCGGGCGCGGTCATCCGGCGGATGCGCAGGCGCGAGCCGGCCTCGTCGATCAGGTCGATGGCCTTGTCCGGCAGGAACCGGTCGGAGATGTAGCGGTCGGCCAGTGTCGCCGCGGAGACCAGCGCCTCGTCGGTGATGGTGACTCGGTGGTGGGCCTCGTAGCGGTCGCGGATGCCCTTGAGCATCTCGATCGTGTCCGCGATCGACGGCTCGGGCACCTGGATCGGCTGGAAGCGGCGCTCGAGCGCGGCATCCTTCTCGAGGTACTTGCGGTACTCGTCCAGCGTGGTGGCGCCGATGGTCTGCAGCTCGCCGCGGGCCAGCATCGGCTTGAGGATCGAGGCCGCGTCGATCGCGCCCTCGGCCGCGCCGGCGCCGACGAGGGTGTGGATCTCGTCGATGAACAGCACGATGTCGCCGCGGGTCTTGATCTCCTTGAGGACCTTCTTGAGGCGCTCCTCGAAGTCACCGCGGTAGCGCGAGCCGGCGACCAGCGCACCCAGGTCGAGGGTGTAGATCTGCTTGTCCTTGAGCGTCTCGGGGACGTTGCCCTTGACGATGTCCTGGGCCAGGCCCTCGACGATCGAGGTCTTGCCGACGCCGGGCTCGCCGATGAGGACAGGGTTGTTCTTGGTACGCCGCGACAGCACCTGCATCACGCGCTCGATCTGCTGGTGGCGCCCGATGATCGGGTCGAGCTTGCCCTCGCGGGCGTCCTGGGTGAGGTTGCGGCCGAACTGGTCGAGCACCAGGCTCGACGAGGGGGCGTCGGCACCCGCACCCGCGGTGGCGCCGGCGGTCTGCTGGCCGCCCTCCTTGCCCTGGAAGCCGGAGAGGAGCTGGATGACCTGCTGGCGGACCCGGTTGAGGTCGGCGCCGAGCTTCTGCAGCACCTGGGCGGCGACGCCCTCGCCCTCGCGGATCAGGCCGAGCAGGATGTGCTCGGTGCCGATGTAGGAGTGGCCGAGCTGCAGCGCCTCGCGCAGGGACAGCTCGAGGACCTTCTTGGCGCGCGGGGTGAAGGGGATGTGGCCGCTGGGGGCCTGCTGGCCCTGGCCGATGATCTCCTCGACCTGCGCGCGGACCGCCTCCAGCGAGATGTCCAGCGACTCCAGCGCCTTCGCGGCGACGCCCTCGCCCTCGTGGATCA
>WQZX01000056.1 GCA_009780515.1 Nocardioidaceae bacterium
CCGGCTCTGCGACCATGGGAGGCTCCCGAGTTCTACCTGTTCGACGTATGTTAATCATACGCCTGTTCGAATCAGATGGGAACCTGTTTCTCCAGGTGGGACGGCGTTTCTCGCAGAAATTCTCGGGCCGGCGACGGCGCCCGACCGGAAGCCCGCTTGTCTCCGTCGCTGCTGTCGGTCTGGAGTCCCGCGGCGGGCGAGGAAGACCCGATCGCCGGGGTCTCGACAAGCTCGACCATCCTGGTCAAGAGCCGACCACCCGACGGCCGGCCGCGGCGCCCGACCCGAGGCCGCCTGCGCCCGTAGCTGCTGTCGGTCTGTAGTCCCGCGGCGGGTGACCAGAGGCTCATCGAGTGTTGGTTTCGACAAGCTCGACCACCCTGGGTCAGGACTCGACCACCCGACAGCCGGCGACGGCGCCCAACCGGAGGCCGCCGCCCCTCCCCGTCGCTGCTGCCGGCCGTAACCCAAGCAGCGCGCAAGAACGCACCCATCGAGCCGTCGGCTCGATACGCCGTCCCCAGTGGTTCGGGCTTTGCTCAACCAACGACGGTGACCCGGCGACGTCGCGAAACCGGAGGCCGCCTCGTTCCGTAACTGCTGCCGGCCGCAACCGAAGCCGCGCGCGAGAGGAGGCGCACCGACAAGCCACGGGCCCGCCAGCCTCCAGTCCGCCAGCCCCAGTCCCGAACCGGCCGGCGCCCGACCAGCGAGTCAGGACCTGTCGCCGGCCTCCAGCGCATCGGCGAACTCGCAGAACGCGTCGTAGGCGCGGGCGCCGTAGACGGTCGCGGGGCCGCCGTGCATCTGGAAGGTGACGCCGATGGCCTCGGCGACCTCCTGGCGGCTGGCGCCGGCACGGGCGGCGCCGTGGCTGTGGGAGGCGATGCAGCCGTCGCAATGCTCGACGACGCCGATGGCCAGCGCGATGAGCTCCTTGGTCTTGCGGTCGAGGTCGCCGTCGGCCATCGCCGCCTTGCCGAGCTGTGAGTAGGCCTCGTAGACGTCCGGGATCGCCTGGCGGAGGTTGCGGCCGAGCGGTACGAGCGCGTTGAGGACGGTCTTGCCGTGGAGGTGGTGGGAGCTGTCGGACACGGACGGTTCCTTTCGGCGGAGGACGAGGCCGCCCCAGCATGCACCCTCGCGCCGACGCCATGACGAGGCCGTCGACAGATCGGCCCGCCGGGCGGGAGGCTGGCGGCATGGACGGCATCCTCGGCACCGACGTACCCATCGTCGCCGCACCGATGGCGGGCGGCGCGACGACGCCGGACCTGGTCGCCGCGGCGACTCAGGCAGGCGGCTTCGGCTTCCTCGCCGGCGGCTGCAAGACGGCCGAGGCCATGACCCGGGAGATCGGGGTCCTCCGCGAGCGTGGCGTCGAGCACTTCGGCATGAACCTGTTCGTGCCCACGCCGAGCGGCCTGGACGAGCCGGCCTTCCGGAGGTACGCCGAGGCGATCCAGCCCGACGCCGACCGATTCGGCCTCGACCTCAGCGACGAGCAGCTCCGCGAGGACGACGACCAGTGGCGGCGAAAGATCGATGCCCTCGTCGCGAGCCCGGTGTCGATCCTCTCCCTCACCTTCGGCATCCCGCCGGCCGCGGACCTCCGCGCCCTGCAGCGGGCGGGCACGATCGTGCTCGTCACCGTCACCACGGCGGGGGAGGCGAGGTCGGCGCGCGACGCCGGCGCGGACGGCCTCGTCGTGCAGGGCTCCGCGGCGGGCGGCCACAGCGGGACCCACGACCCGCACCGCGCGATCACGCCCGTCGAGACCGACGCGCTGGTCCGCGACGTCGTCGCCGCGACCGAGCTCCCGGTCGTCGCGGGCGGAGGCGTCGACGGCCCCGAGTCCGTACGACGCCTGCTCGCGGCCGGTGCCGACGCCGTGGCGGTCGGCACCCTCCTGCTGCGCAGCGACGAGAGCGGTGCGGCGCAGGTGCACCAGGACGCGCTCGTCGACGACCGGTTCGCGCAGACCGTCATCACCACGGCGTTCACCGGCCGCCCGGCGCGCGGTCTGCGCAACGCGTTCATCGACGACCACGAGGCCCAGGCGCCCCTCGGCTACCCGGCGATCCACCACCTGACCCGTGGCATGAGGCAGGCCGCCGTACGCGCGGGTGACGCCGACCGCGTGCACCTCTGGGCCGGGACCGGACACCGCAACGCCCGCACCGGCCCGGCCGCCGGCATCATCGCGGCCCTGGCGCCCACCGGTCCCTAGACTGCGCGCGTGACCACCGACCTCAAGCGCGTCGCCGTCTTCTGCGGGTCCTCGCCGGGCACCGACCCGGCCCACATGACCGCGGCGTACGACGTCGGGCGCCGGCTCGCCGAGCTCGGCATCGGGCTCGTCTACGGGGCCGGTGGGGGCGGCCTGATGGGCGCGGTGTCGCAGGGCGCGCTGGACGCGGGCGGCGAGGTCCTCGGCGTGATCCCGCGGTCGATGGTCGAGCGCGAGTGGGGCCGTGACGACCTCACCGAGATGCACGTCGTGGAGACGATGCACGAGCGCAAGGCGATGATGGCCGAGCTCTGCGATGCGTTCCTCTGCCTGCCCGGCGGCCTCGGCACGGTCGAGGAGGTCGTGGAGGTCTGGAGCTGGCGCCAGATCGGCTTCAACGACGACCCCGTCGCGTTCCTCAACACCGGCGGCTTCTGGACACCGTTCCTCGAGGCGCTGCAGGGGCTGGTCGGCGCGGGGTTCCTCCGTCAGGAGGTCATCGACGACGCGGTCGTCGGCGACAGCCTCGACGAGATCCTGCCGCTACTGGCCGCCCGCCGCGGGGTCGAGTTCACCGACAAGGTCAAGGGCTGACCGGCGTCGCCCGACGCCGACCAGGCAGACGCCGGCCAGCAGCGCCGCCACCGCGCAGATCGCCCAGACCGCCATGTAGCCCGACAGCGGCGCGTGGCCGTGGACCGGGTCCGCGATGGACCCGGTCGAGGCCAGCGCGATCGCGAAGATCGCCGACGCGACCGACCCTCCGACCGTCTTGGTCGCGTTCGTCATGCCCGTCGCGAAGGCCGTGCGCTCGGCCGGCGCGGCGGCGGCCGCTGCGGCCGGCAACGAGGCGACCAGCGCTCCGGTGCCGAGACCGACCACGGCCATGTTCGCCACGGCCTGCCAGGTGTGGGCGTGCCAGGGCAGCCAGGCGGCGTACCCGACGGCGACGAGCAGGCATGCCAGCGCCATGCCGCCGCGCTCGCCGAGCCGCCGGGCCAGCGGCAGCAGCCCGAACGCGCCGATCGCGGAGAAGACCACGTAGAAGCCGATCAGGTTCGACACGAACGCCGCCGACGCCCCGAGTCCGTAGCCCGCGACGCCCGGGTCGGTTCGGGCGTACGTCGACAGCGGGATCTGCGCGCCGAGCACCGACATCCCGATCAGGGCGGCCGTGAGCTGGATCGGCCACTGCTCGCGCGACACCAGCAGCCGTACGTCGACCACCGGCTCGGCCTGCGCGCTCTCGACCCGCCAGAACGGCACCACCATCGCCAGCCCCGCCGCGACCAGCAGCCAGGCCAGCACCGATCCGGGCCCGGACACACGGACCACGACCAGCCCGCCCATGACCAGCGCCAGCAGCGCCGTCAGCACCGCAGTGCCGGCCCAGTCCAGGCCTCCCGTCGACGTCGGCGGCAGGTCCTCGATGCCGAACCGGATCACCGCGAAGCAGGCCGTCACGACGACGGCCGGGACGCAGAGCGCGACCTGGATCGGCACCGCGCCCACGAGCGCGCCGGACGCGAGCGCGGAGACGATCACCGACAGCTCGAGGGCGCCGACCAGGACCGCGGCGCCACGGCGGGTGCGGCCGTCGTCGGCTCCGGAGCGGCGGTGCACGATCGCGATCTCGAGGGGCAGCCACACGACGTACGCGCCGGCGAGGGCGAAGGCGGCGAGGAAGGTCCCGAACCCGGGCGCGAGGACCAGGCCCCAGGTGCCGATCGCTGTGACCGCGGTCGCCAGGAGCAGCACGTTCTTGTGACCCCACAGGTCGCCGAGCCGCGCGAGCGGCGGCACCACCAGCGCCGACAGGATCAGCTGGGCGGCCTCGAACCAGTTGACGTCGGCGTCGTGGATGCCGAGGTGGCGCGCGATGTCGGTGTAGATCGGGACGTAGAAGCCCTGCAGGAAGCCGCTGGCGACCTCGACGCAGACCAGCAGCCCGACGATCCTGCGCAGCGACATCGGTGGGTTCATCTCAGGGGAGCCTCTCGATCAGGTCGCGGTACCAGGCGATCCCGGTCAGGTAGTCGTCCACGCCGAGGTGCTCGTCGCCGCCGTGGATGCTCGCCCGCTGCTCCCTGCTCATCCGGAACGGCGCGAAGCGGTAGACCCGCTCGGATATCGCGTGGAAGAAGCGGCTGTCGGTCGCCGCGAGCACGATGTACGGCGTGACCACGGCGTCCTCGAAGTGATCGGCGATCCTGGCCTCGAGGTGAGCGAACGCCTCGTCATCGGTCGCGGGGGAGAGCGGCGAGGCCTCGCCGTGCTCGACGACCTCGACGGGCAGGCCGGTCACGCGCTCGACGTGGGCCACCACGTCGGCGACGGTGTCGCCCGGCATCACCCGGATGTTCACCTCGGCGCTCGCCGATGCCGCGATGACGTTGTGGGCGGGGCTGCCCGACAGCGTGGTGACCGCGAACGTCGTACGCACCAGGGCGGCGGCCTCAGCGCCGCCGAGCGGCAGGGCGCGTGCCAGCAGGGGCCTCAGCGCATCCGCGCGCGAGAGCAGCGGTCGAAGTGCCAGAGGCGCGTGCGGTGCGAGCCGCTCGAGCATCTCGACCGTGGTGGCCGGGATGCGCGCCGGCATCGAGGAGGCGTCGAGCGCCGTGATGGCGCGGGCGAGCCGGACCGTCGGCCCGTTGCGCGCCGGCGTCGAGGCGTGGCCGCCGTCGCCGGACGCGGTGATCCGCAGCGTGGTGGTGCCCTTCTCGGAGACGCCCACGACCGCCAGCGGCGCCTTGATGCCGGGGAAGGCGTCGTGTGCGACCGCCCCACCCTCGTCCAGGACGAACCACGGCGTGACGCCGCGGTCACGCAGCAGGCCGACGGCCTCCTCGGCCGCCCCGCCCGACACCTCCTCGTCGCAGCCGAGGCTCAGCCACACGTCGTACGCCGGGACGAAGCCGTCGGCGAGCAGACCCTCGACCGCCTCGCAGATCGCGGCGACGCAGCCCTTGTCGTCGAGCGTGCCGCGGCCGTGGATCGCGCCGTCGACGACCTCGCCGCCGAACGGGTCGCGCGTCCACATCCCCGACACCGGTACGACGTCCAGGTGGGCCATCAGCACGACGGGTCGCTCCGCCGAGCGACCGGGCCAGCGGATCAGCAGCCCGTGCTCGCGGACCGGGGTGACCTCGAGCCCGAGCACGAGCGGCCACTGCTCCCGCATCGTCGCCAGGAGCCGCTCGAACGGCTCGCCGGATCCGCTCACCGTGGGGACCTGCACCAGCGCCTGCAGCTTCTCGACCGGCGTGCTCACGATCGCAGGATAGGCATCTCGCCAGTCCATGTCCGGCAATCCGCGGCGGATGCCGGCGTCGTCCAGGTGATGAGCTCGCTCGGCGCCCGTCGCGACGGGCTTCGTCGCGAGCGGCGGCAACGGCCGCGAGGTGCGCGCCGAGAGTGCGCGACCGTCCAGGACTTCCCGGGCGGGCCACTAGGGTCGTACCCGTGACCAACGCTCGTACGGGCAAGGACGTCGTTCGCCTCGCCGCTGTCGTCGGCGCCCTGGGCGTCGTCTTCGGAGACATCGGCACCAGCCCGATCTACACCCTGCAGACAGTCTTCAGCCCCGACGATCCGCACCCGGTGCAGGTCGACACGGACAACATCTACGGGGTCGTCTCGCTGATCTTCTGGTCGGTCACACTGATCCTGACCGTCACCTACGTGTCGCTGGTGATGCGGATCAGCAACCACGGCGAGGGCGGCATCATGGCGCTCATCACCCTGCTGCGTCAGTGGGCGGCGAAGTCACACACGCGGACCCTGCTGATCCTCGCCGGCCTCGGTATCTTCGGCGCCTCGCTCTTCCTCGGCGACTCGATGATCACCCCCGCGATCTCGGTGCTCTCCGCGGTCGAGGGGCTCAAGACGGTCGATCCGTCCCTGAGCGAGTGGGTGGTGCCGATCACGGCGGTCATCATCGCGACGCTGTTCCTGGTCCAGCGCTTCGGGACCGAGGCGGTCGGCCGGATGTTCGGGCCGGTGATGATCGTGTGGTTCACGACGATCGGCGGACTCGGCATCGGCGGCATCACCCACGAGCCCGGGATCCTGAGGGCGCTGTCGCCGACGTACGCCGTGGGCTTCCTGGCCGGTCACTTCCACGTGGCGTTCTTCGCGATGGGCGCCATCGTGCTGTCGGTGACCGGTGCCGAGGCCCTGTACGCCGACATGGGGCACTTCGGCCGACGGCCGATCTCCGTCGGATGGCTGTTCGTCGTCTACCCGGCGGCCGCACTGAGCTACTTCGGGCAGGCCGCGCTCATCCTGCACGACCCCAAGAACCTCAGCGCCCCCTTCTTCCTGCTCTGTCCCTCATGGGCGCGGATCGCCCTCGTCGTGCTCGCGACCGCCGCGACGGTCATCGCCGCGCAGTCGGTCGTGACGGGCGCGTTCTCGGTCGCCAAGCAGGCCGGCCAGCTCGGCTATCTGCCCCGGCTACGGATCCTGCACACCTCCGAGGACACCCAGGGCCAGGTCTACGTGCCGTTCGTCAACTGGCTGCTGCTGGTGGCGGTCCTCACGCTGGTCTTCGCGTTCCGCTCGTCCTTCGCCCTGGCCAACGCCTACGGCATGGCCGTGACCGGCACGATCACGATCGTCACGACGCTGTTCGCCTACATCGCCGCCCGCACCTGGCGCATGCCCAAGGTGCTGCTCTTCTCGATCGTCGCCGTGCTGCTCGGTCTCGACCTGCTCTTCTTCGCCGTGAACATGACGAAGCTGGTCAGCGGGGCGTGGCTGCCGCTCGTGATCGCACTGACGTGCTTCACGATCATGATCACCTGGCAGCGGGGCCGCGAGCTGGTCACCCGTCGGCGCACCGACATGGAGGGCCCGCTCACCGAGTTCGTGCGGGAGCTGGCCGAGGAGCCGTCCGGCGTCGGGATCGTCGACGGCACGGCCGTGTTCCTCAACCGCGGCGCCGAGACGCCCCTCGCGCTCCGGGCGAACGTCGAGCACAACCACGTCCGCCACCGGCACGTGCTGATCGTCGAGATCGCCGTCGAGTCGGTGCCGCGGGTCGCCGAGGCCGACCGTCTCGAGGTCAACGACCTCGGGTACGCCGACGACGGGATCACCCACGTCACGCTGCACTTCGGCTACACCGAGACGCCGAACGTGCCGGCCGCGCTCGCCCGGCTGACCGACGAGCAGACCGAGGGGCACATCGAGCTGGACGCCGCGACGTACTTCCTGAGCAAGATCGAGCTGGTGCTGGGCGACAAGGGCGGCATGCCGGGCTGGCGCAAGCGGCTGTTCATCGCGACCTCGCACATCACCGCGGACGCGGCCGACCACTTCCTGCTCCCGCGCGACCGCACCGTGATCATGGGGTCGCACGTCAGCGTCTGAGGTGAAGGCCTGACGTGAGAGGCTGGGTGGCCACCGTCACGACGTTCGACGGTGGTCCGCCCACCTCGAATTAAGATTGCTTTCATCCGTCCCGGACAGGATTGTCGACTGTGCGCAGTGTCATTGTGGTTCCGACCTACAACGAGGCCGACTCCGTCGGCCCCATGCTGGACCGGCTGACGGCGCTCGGCGCCGGCCGGGCCGCGTCGGAGCTGCCGGACGTGCTGGTGGTCGACGACTCCAGCCCCGACGGGACCGGTGACCTCGTGCGCCGGCACCCGGCGTACGGCTCGCGGGTGCGGCTGCTGACGCGCGCGAGCAAGGACGGCCTGGGTGCGGCGTACCGTGCGGGCTTCCGGGCCGCGGTCGACGCCGGGTACGACGCCATCGTGCAGATGGACGCCGACGGCTCCCACCCGGTCGACGCGGTCCTGCCCATGCTCGACCGGCTCGCCGGCCACGACCTGGTCATCGGGTCGCGCTACGTGCCTGGCGGCGCGACGCAGAACTGGCCGTGGCAGCGCGAGGTCGTCTCCCGCGCGGCGAACACCTACGCGCGTGCGGTCCTGCGACTCAAGACCCACGACGCGACGGCGGGCTTCCGTGCCTGGCGGGCCTCGGCGCTGCTCGCTGCGGGCGTGCTCGACACGCACTCGAACGGCTACGGCTTCCAGGTCGAGAACACCTGGCACGCCGAGCGGCTCGGTCTGCGGATCTGCGAGTACCCCATCACCTTCGTCGAGCGCACCGCCGGTGCCTCGAAGATGACCGGTGACGTCGCCAAGGAGGCCGCGCGCCTGATCCTGCGGTGGCGCTGGGACGAGCTGGCCGGCCGCTCGAAGGCGCCGACGCGCGCCGGAGACGGCGTCGGCGCACGCCAGTGAGCCGGCTCCGGCTCACCCCCGGCGTCACCACGGCCCTCGTCGCCCTGCTCGGGGTGGCGATGCGCCTGCCGTTCGTGGGCCAGCCGCTGTCCTCCGACGAGGCCGGCTTCCTGATCCTCGCCGGGCAGTGGTCGCCCGGTCACTCGCTGTACGGCGACTACTGGGTCGACCGACCGCCGCTGCTGATCGGCATCTTCCAGGTCGCCGACGCCCTCGGCGGCGCCGTCGGGCTGCGCGTCCTCGGCATCGTGGCGCTGCTGGTCTCGATCATCGCGGCGGCCGCGATCGGCCGCCTCGTCACCGGCTGGCGCTGGGCACCGCCGATCGTCGCCGCGGTGGCCGCGCTGCTCCTCGGCGACGCCCTCTACGGCGCGCTCGAGGTGGACGGCGAGCTGCTCGCCGTACCGTTCGTCCTCGGTGGCCTGTACGCCGTCCTGCGCGCGCTCGCCGACCCTGCCGCCGTGGGCCGACGCCGACTGCTGTGGATCGCCGCCGGCGCCCTCGCGGTCTGCGCGGCCTCGGTGAAGCAGAGCATGGCCGACGTCTTCGCGGCGGCAGCGGTCGGCCTGGTGTGGCTGCTGGTCCGGCGGAGCTGGCGGCTCGCCGGGGAGGGTGCCGTGCTGTTCACCGCGGGCGTCGTCGCGGCCGGTGCCGCCATCGTCGGCTGGGCCGCGTCCCGGGGCACCGGCCTCGGCGCGCTCTTCTACGCGGTCGTCACCTTCCGGGGCCAGGCCGCCAGGGTCATCTCCCAGGAGGCGTCCGGTGCCACCGCCGACCGGGCGCACCGCCTCGCCGAGGTCTTCCTCCTCAGCGGCGCTTGGGCGATCGGGGTGCTGGCCGTGCTCAGCGCGGTGCTGTGGTGGCGCCGCCGACGGACGAACGCCGGTGCCGGGCAGGCCCGTCCGGTGGATCCGGTGCTGCCGGTGGCCTGGATCGCTCTCGGCCTCGTCGTCTGGGAGACCGTGGGTGTCGTCGCCGGCGGCAGCTACTGGTCGCACTACCTGGTCGGCACCGTCCCCGGGAGCGTCGTGCTGGCCGCCGCGGTCGTGCGCGCGCGGCAGGTGCGGGTCCGGTGGCTGGTGGCCGTGCTCTGCTACGTGCTGGTCGCCGCGATCCCGGTCGGGATCGGCTCCCTGCACGGCGACTACAGCCAGAGCGAGCTGGACGTCAACCACTACCTGCGCACCCACGCGAAGCCCGGCCAGCAGGCCCTGATCACGTTCGGCCAGACCAACATCCTGCAGGACACCGGACTGACCGAGCCGTACTCCAACCTCTGGAGCCTGCCGGTGCGGGTCCGGGACCCGCACCTCGTCCAGTTCACCAGGGCGATGCGACGGGCGCGTCCGACGTGGGTCATCTCCCCGGGCCCGCAGATCGCGGCCTGGGGTGTCGACGCGAGCGCCGCGAACGACCTCCTGCGGAGCGACTACCGCCTGGCGACGCACATCGGCAGCTGGTACGTCTTCCAGCGCCGCGCCTCCCACTGACCGACCGCTGACCGGCCGCCGACCGGCCGCCGACCGGCCGGGCTCCGGTCGCCGCCGACCGCTCACAGCACGTTCTCAGGGAACGGTGCGACGATCGCGGAATGAAGCTGACCGCGTACTCCGACTACGGCTTCCGGATGCTCGTGTTCCTTGCGGTCGCCCCGGACAACCGCGGCACGGTGCGGGAGATCGCCGCGGCGTACGACCTCTCCCAGCACCACCTGGCCAAGATCGCCCAGCGTCTCGTGCACGCGGACCTGCTGTCGAGCTTCACCGGGCGCAACGGCGGCCTGAAGCTGAAGGTCGACCCGGCCACGATCACCGTCGGCGACATCGTCCGCGCCGTCGAGCCGGACTTCTCGGTCGTCGAGTGCCTCAGCGACGACGGCTGCTGCGGGATCGCCGAGCACTGCGGCGGCCGGTCGCTGTTCGACCAGGCGCTGCAGGCGTTCTTCAAGGTCCTCGACGGTCAGACGCTCGCCGAGGCGGCTGCCGAGCAGCGCGGCCTCCGGGCCGATCTCTCGATGCCGACCCTGCCGCTCACACGGGCCTGACCCCGCCCGGGGCCGGTGGGCCGGGACGGATCCGCGTGCCACGATGGGAACCATGATCGACCACGTCCACGCGCCCGATCTGCACCGCTACGAGATCCGCGACGACGACGCCGTCGCCGGCTTCGCGGAGTACCGCCTCCCCGACGACGTCCACGTCGACTTCGTGCACACCGAGGTCGACGACGCCTACGAGGGACAGGGCCTCGCCTCCGGCCTGGTCGCCTTCGCGCTCGCGGACGTGCGCGAGCAGGGCAAGCGGATCGTTCCGCACTGCCCCTACGTCGCGAGATGGATCAAGAAGCACGCCGGGGAGTACGACGACATCGTCGACTGGCCTACGTGATCGTCATGCCGCCGTCGACCGGCAGGGTCTGCCCGGTGATGTAGCCGGCCGCGGGGGAGGCCAGGAAGACGACCGTCGCCGCGAGCTCGCGGGGGTCGCCCTTGCGAGCCATCGGGATCCGGCCCTCCTGGCTCTCCAGGTAGCCCTGCGGGTAGGTGTCGGTCATCTCCGAGGCGAAGAACCCCGGCGCGATCGCGTTGACCCGGATGCCCTTGCGACCGGTCCACTGCTGGGCGAGGTCGCGGGTCATGCCGATCAGGCCCGCCTTCGAGGCGCTGTAGGCCGCCTGGGGGAGTCCGGCGGTGGTGATGCCCAGGACCGAGCTGATGTTGATGATCGAGGAGCCGGGCTGCATCACGCGGCCGCAGGCCTGCGCCATCCAGTAGCAGCCGTTGAGGTTGACGTCGATGACATCGCGGAACTGCTCGGGCGTCTCCCGGGTGGCAGGCACGGCGGTGCCGACGCCGGCGTTGTTGACCAGGATGTCGACGCGGCCGAGCTCGCTCATGGCGGTGTCCACGAGCGCCTGGCAGGAGGCGGGGTCGGCGACGTCGGTGGCGACGCAGACCGCCCGACGGCCGGCGGCCTCGACGAGCTTCGCGGTGTCGGCGAGCCGCTCGACGCGCCGCGCGCCGAGCGCGACGTCGGCGCCCGCCTCGGCCAGCGCCTGTGCGAACGCGACACCCAGCCCGGACGAGGCGCCGGTCACGACGGCGACCTTGCCCTCGAGGTCGAAGAGTTCAGCGATGGGTCCGGTGGTCATGTGGGGACACTAACGTCCCTAGACTTCAACCGTGAGTGAGCAGGCTGAGCAGCAGGGCGCCAACGAGGCGGCGTCGTACGACGTCCACGCCGTCGAGGAGAAGTGGCTGCCGGTCTGGGACCGGCTCGACCCGTTCCGCGCCGACGACGCGGCGGTGCTCGGCGGCAAGCCGAAGCGCTACGCGCTGACGATGTTCCCCTACCCGAGCGGCGACCTGCACACGGGTCACGCCGAGGTGTTCGCGATCCACGACGTGATGGCGCGCTACTGGCGCTTCCGCGGCTTCGAGGTGCTCAACCCGATGGGCTGGGACTCCTTCGGGCTGCCGGCCGAGAACGCCGCGATCCGCAACGACACGCACCCGGCGACGTACACCTACGCCAACATCGAGACGCAGTACTCCTCGATGAAGCGCTACGGCGTCAGCTTCGACTGGTCCCGCCGTCTGCACACCTCCGACCCGGAGTACTACAGGTGGACCCAGTGGCTGTTCCTGAGGTTCCGCGAGGCAGGGCTGGCCTATCGCAAGAACTCGCCGGTCAACTGGTGCCCCAACGACCAGACCGTGCTGGCCAACGAGCAGGTCCTGGCCGACGGCACCTGTGAGCGCTGCGGCGCCGAGGTGACCAAGAAGGAGCTGACGCAGTGGTACTTCAAGACCACGCAGTACGCCCAGGAGCTCTACGACTGCCTCGATGAGCTGCAGGAGACCTGGATCGGCAAGGTCGTCAACGCCCAGCGCAACTGGATCGGCCGCTCCGAGGGCGCCCACGTCGACTTCGACGTCGCGGGCCACGACCCGATCAAGGTGTTCACGACCCGTCCGGACACGCTGGTCGGCGCGACCTTCATGGTGGTCGCGGCCGACGCCAGGCTCGCTGCGGAGCTCGTCTCCGACGGCCAGCGCCAGGCGCTGGAGGACTACCTGGCCGAGGTCCGCAAGTCCTCCGACATCGACCGTCTCGCGACCGACCGGCCCAAGACCGGCGTCGACCTCGGCGTCACCGCGACCAACCCGCTGACCGGCGAGCAGATCCCGATCTGGGCCGCCGACTACGTGCTCGCCGACTACGGCACCGGCGCCATCATGGCCGTGCCCGCCCACGACGACCGCGACCGCGAGTTCGCGGAGAAGTTCGGCCTCCCCGTCGTCCCCGTGTACGACGAGGAGCAGCCCTACGACAAGGCGGCCGAGGTCTCCGCGGCGATCGCCAAGCTCGAGGCGAGCGGTCATGGCGAGGGCACCGTCAACTTCCGCCTGCGCGACTGGCTGCTGTCGCGCCAGCGCTACTGGGGCGCCCCGATCCCGATCGTGCACTGCCCGACGTGTGGCGAGGTGCCGGTCCCCGAGGACCAGCTGCCCGTCGAGCTGCCCGAGCTGCGCGGCGCCGACCTCAAGCCCAAGGGCACGTCCCCGCTGGGCGCGGCCCGCGAGTGGGTCGAGGTGTCCTGCCCGTCGTGCGGTGGCCCCGCCGAGCGCGACACCGACACCATGGACACCTTCGTGGACTCGTCCTGGTACTTCTTCCGCTACCTCTCGCCGAACGACGTCTCGCAGGCGTTCAACCCCGAGCTGGCCAAGGCGTGGGGGCCGATCGACCTCTACATCGGGGGCGACGAGCACGCCGTCCTGCACCTGCTCTACGCGCGGTTCTTCACCAAGGTCCTGCGCGACCTGGGTCAGATCACGTGGGACGAGCCGTTCTCGGCGTACCTCTCGCAGGGCAAGGTCATCAACAACGGCCGCAAGATGAGCAAGTCGCTGGGCAACGGCGTCAACCTGGGCGACCAGCTGGAGGAGTTCGGCGTCGACGCGGTGCGCCTGACGCTGGTCTTCGCCAGCCCGCCCGAGGACAACATCGACTGGGCCGACGTCTCGCCCGGCGGCTCGGCGAAGTTCCTGCAGCGGGCCTGGCGGCTGGCGGGCGACGTCTCCTCCGAGCCCGGCGTCGACGCGACGACGGGCGACGTGACGCTGCGCAAGGCGACGGCGCGCACGGTCGCCGAGGCCGAGCACCTCATCGAGTCCTACCGCTTCAACGTCGTCGTCGCCCGCACCATGGAGCTGGTCAACGCGACCCGCAAGGCGATCGACTCCGGCTGCGGCCCGGCCGACCCGGCGGTCCGCGAGGCGGTCGAGACCGTGGCCAGGCTGCTGTCGCTGGTCGCGCCGTACACGGCCGAGGAGATGTGGGAGCGGCTCGGCCACGAGCCGTCGGTGGCGCAGGCGGCCTGGCCGAGCGTGGACCCGGCGCTGCTGGTCGACGACACGGTCACCGCCGTCGTGCAGATCCAGGGCAAGGTCAAGGCCCGCCTGGAGGTCTCGCCCGACGTCACCGACGCCGACCTCGAGGCGGCGGCCCTCGCCGACGCCGACGTGCAGCGGGCGATCGACGGCCGGGAGGTACGTCGGGTCATCGCTCGGGCGCCCAAGCTGGTCAACATCGTCGTCTGAGCGCGGGCGTGTCGGCCTGCGCGGCGGGCGTAGTGTGAACGGGTGGCCATCGCGCTCGTGACCGACTCGACCGCGGAGCTCTCGCCGGAGTGCGAGGAGTCCCTCGGGGTGACCGTGGTGCCGTTGCAGGTCGTCATCGACGACGCCTCCTACGACGCCGGCTCGCCCGAGGTCGCTCCGGAGCAGGTGGCGGCGGCGCTGCGGGCCAAGCGTGCGGTCAGCACCTCCCGCCCGGCGCCCGCCGCCTTCGCCGAGACCTACGAGCGGCTGGCCGCCGAGGGAGCCGACGCGATCGTGTCGGTGCACCTGTCCGGAGAGGTCAGCGGCACCTTCGAGTCCGCCCAGGTCGCCGCCCGGCAGGCGCCCGTGCCGGTCACCTGCGTCGACACCCGACAGGTCGGGTTCGCGACCGGCTTCGCGGTCGCCGCGGCCGCCGCGGTGCTTGCCGACGGCGGCTCCGCCGAGGACGCCGCCAAGGCCGCCCAGACCCGCGCCGAGGCGTCGCGGACGCTGCTGTACGTCGACACGCTCGAGTACCTCCGCCGCGGCGGCCGGGTCGGGACGGCCGCCGCCGTCTTCGGGGGAGCGCTCGCGGTCAAGCCGCTGCTCGGCATCGAGAACGGCGTGATCGCGCCGGTGGCCAAGGTCCGCACGGCCGCGAAGGCGATCGCGCGGCTGGAGGACCTCGCGATCGAGATCGCGGGCGACGACCGGGTCGAGATCGCGGTCGCCCACCTCGCGGCCGCCGAGCGCGCCGAGGCCTTCGCCGAGAGGCTGGCCGAGCGGCTCGGCGAGAGCCTCGTGGGCCAGGTGCGGTGTGCGGAGATCGGCGGCGTGGTCGGCGCCCACGTCGGTCCCGGGATGATCGCGGTCTGCGTCTCGCCGCTGCGCTGCTGAGCCCGGTCACGGCAGCCACACGGGTCACACAGGTGGCCGCGAGTCGTCCACAGGCCGGCGCTCGACGGCGGTGCTCCACAGGCGAGGACGGCAGGCCGGCCGGTCGTCCGTGCGCGTTCCTAGGTTGCTGGCATGCACACGCCTCGACTCGCCGACCCGCTCGTGGACGCCACCCCGCCGGCCGACCGCGCCGCGCTCCGGCTGGCCCGGCTGGCGGCCGCGATCGACGGCGGTCCGACCGGTCCGACGGAGGCTGGTGAGGACGATCCGGGGTCGCTGGTCGCGCGGCCCGACTGGTGGGTCGACCACACACGCGTCGCGGACCGGCCCGGGGCCGGCGACGCGGGCGGCGAGGCCGTCCGCGAGACACCGGCCGTGGCGAGCGTCGTACCCATGCCGGGGCGGCACGCCTCGCGCCGTCGCGAGACGGGGCTGGTCGAGGCCGTGCGGACCCGGTTGCCGCCAATGCCGGCACTGCCGACCCTCGGCGCCCAGCACCTCGCGCTCGTCGCCCTGCTCCTCGCCGTGGCGATCGGCGGTGTCGCGTGGTGGCTGCTGCGGGATCGCGGCTCGGAGGAGGCGCTCCCGACGGCGGGTGCGGCCGCGCCGCTGGCGTCCTCCGGTGCGTCGGCCGCGGCGGTGATCCCGGGCGAGGAGCCCCTCGCCACCTCCGCGCCGCAGAGCAGCGCGTCGTCGGCCGGCGCCGGGTCGGTGACCGTCGACGTCGTCGGCAGGGTCCGGCATCCCGGCATCGCCGTGCTCCACCAGGGCGCGCGGGTCGTAGACGCGATCAAGGCCGCCGGTGGTGTCCGGCACGGGGTCGACCTGAGCGGTCTGAACCTCGCCCGGGTGCTGACCGACGGCGAGCAGATAGCGGTCGGGGTCGCGGGGAGCGCGACCGTGCCGGACGGCTCGGGATCGGCCGGCGTCCCCGGCGCCGGAGCGGTGCCCGGTGGCCTGGTCAACCTCAACACCGCGACCGAGCAGCAGCTCGAGGCGCTGCCCGAGGTCGGTCCGGTCACCGCCCAGGCGATCCTCGCGTGGCGCCAGCAGAACGGCGCGTTCACCAGCGTCGACCAGCTGCTCGACGTCCAGGGCATCGGCGACAAGACCCTCGCCCAGCTGACTCCCTACGTGACGGTGTGACCGACCGTGACAGCGACCGGCGACCGCCACGACCTGCGGATGCCGCTGCTCGGCGTCGTCGCGTGGCTCGCGGCCCTGGCGTCGTACGCCGGAGGTGCGGTGCCGTGGCTGCTGCTGGCGGTCCTCGCCGTGCTGGCGCTGAGATCGCGGTGGCGGCTGGCGGTGGCGCTGCTCCTCGTGGCGGCGGCCGTGATGGGCGGGGCGATGCTCCGCCACCGCGCGGTCGGCACCAACCCGCTCTCGGACCTGGCCCGCCACCACGCCTCTGCCGACGTCGACGCCACGGTCGTCTCCGACCCACGGATCGTGCACGGGACGTGGGGCGACGAGGCCGTCGTCGACGTGCGGGTCCATCGTGTGATGTCGGCCGGCGGGATCTATCGGCTGGGTGCGAGCGCGGTGGTGTTCGGCGCCGAGGGATGGAGCGCGCTCGCGTGGGGCGACGTCGTCCACTTCCACGGCCACCTCGGTCCGGCCGACGACCCGGACACCTCCGCGCTCATCAGCGGACCGAGCGCGCCGGTCAGGATCCGCGCTCCGGATCCGTGGTGGGCCGGCGCCGCCGCCGTGCGCTCCGGCATCCGCCGCTCGGTCGCGCGCCGGCCCGACCAGCAGGCAGCGCTCGTCGCAGGTCTGGTCGACGGCGACGACGCCGGCCTGACCCCGCAGACCCAGCAGGAGTTCCGCACGACCGGACTCACCCACCTGACCGCGGTGTCGGGCACCAACCTCACGCTGATCGTCGGCTTCCTGCTGGTGACCGCTCGGTGGGTCGGCGTACGTGGACGATGGCTGCACCTGCTCGGAGCGCTCGGGATCATCGGGTTCGTCCTGCTCGCGCGGACCGAGCCGAGCGTGCTGCGGGCCGCGGCGATGGGGGCCGTGGGGCTGTTCGCGTTCGGCTCGGACGGTCGCCGTCGCGGCCTGCGGGCGCTCGGGGTCGCCGTGCTCGTCCTGATGCTGGTCCAGCCGTCGCTGGCGGTGTCCGCGGGCTTCGCGCTCTCGGCGCTGGCGACGGCGGGGATCGTGCTGCTCGGCCCACCGTTCCAGCGGGGGCTGGGGAGGTGGCTGCCGGGACCGCTGGCCGAGGCGATCGCGATCCCGACCGCCGCCCAGCTCGCGTGCACGCCGGTGATCGCCGGCCTGTCGGGCCAGGTCAGCCTCGTCGCGGTCGCGGCCAACCTCCTCGCGGGTCCCGTGGTCGGGCCGGCCACCGTGCTCGGCCTGCTCGGGGGCCTGCTCGACCTCGTCTGGCCCTGGGCGGGCCGGCTGCTGGGCACGGTCGCATCCTGGTTCGCGGCGTGGCTGCTGAGCGTCGCGAGCCACGGTGCGGCCATGCCCGGCGCGGCGATCACCTGGGGCGCGGATGTCGTCTCGCTGACCGTCCTCACCGTGCTGTGCGTGCTCCTGGCGGTCCTGCTGCCGGCCGTGCTGCGACGGCGTGGCTGGGCCCTGGCCGCAGGTGCGGTCCTCACCGCGTTCCTGCTCGGCTTCCCCGGCAGCATCTGGTCGCTGCCCGGCTCCTGGCCGCCGCCCGACTGGGTGATGGTCGCCTGCGACGTCGGCCAGGGCGACGGCCTGGCCCTGTCGGTGGCGCCGCACACGGCGATCGTGGTCGACACCGGGCCCGACCCGGTCCTCGAGGAGCGCTGCCTCGATCGGCTGGGGGTGCGGCAGATCCCGCTGCTGGTCCTCACCCACTTCCACGCCGACCACGTCGACGGGCTGTCGGGCGCCCTCCACGGTCGCCGGGTCGCGGAGATCGAGACGACGGGCGTGCTCGATCCGCCCGAGGGCGTCCGGTCCGTCCGCGAGGCGGCCGCCGGTGCCGCCGTACCGATCCGGCTGGCGCCGTACGGCTCGACCCGTTCGTACGCCGGCCTCACCCTCCAGGTGCTCTACCCGAACCTGGACCACACCGTCCCCGGCGCCGGCGACGGCAGCTCGGCCAACAACGCCAGCGTGGTCCTGCTGGTCCGCTCCCATGGCCTGCGGCTGCTGCTCTGCGGGGACGTCGAGCCGCCCGGGCAGGAGCAGATCGCCGCGACGTGGCCCGGCCTGCGGGTCGACGTGCTGAAGGTGCCGCACCACGGGAGCCGCTACCAGGACCCGGCCTGGATCGACTCCCTCGGAGCGCGCGTCGCGGTCGTCTCGGTGGGCAAGAACAACGACTACGGGCACCCGGCTGCGAGCACCATCGACCTGCTCCAGCGTGCGGGGATGCCGATCGCCCGGACCGATCAGGACGGCGGCGTCGCGGTCGTCGCGGACGGGCAGGGGAGGCCGCGCCTGGTGACGGAGCGGTGAGGCCGTCGGCGCGGTGTGGAAGGGTTGCGCCATGCGGGTCGACGAGGTGCTGGGACGGGTCACCCTGGTGACCGGCAAGGAGGAGTTCCTCGGAGCGCGGGTCGTGCAGGACGCCAAGACGACCGTTCGCGGCCACGACCCCGAGGCGGAGGTCTCCGACGCCGTTGCGTCGGAGCTGACCGGGGCGAGCCTCGACGAGCTGTCCGCGCCCTCGCTGTTCTCGGCGGTGCGGTGCGTGGTCGTGCTGGGGCTGGAGAACCTGCCCGAGGAGTCGGTCGACGGTTTGCTCGCCTATGCCGCCGCGCCGTCGGAGGACGTCGGCCTCGTGCTCGTCCACGGTGGCGGTCAGAAGGGCAGCGGCGTGCTGGCGAAGCTGCGCAAGCTGCCGGCCGTCACCGAGCACAGGTCCGAGGAGCTCAAGCCGTCGGAGTTCCCGCAGTTCGTGGCCGCCGAGGTACGCCGTCACGGCGCCCGCATCGACCGGGAGGCCGCCGACGTGCTGGTCGAGGCCGTCGGTCGCGACCTCCGCGCGCTGTCCGCCGCCGCGGACCAGCTCGCCAGCGACTTCGCGGGGGAGCAGATCGGCGAGGACAAGGTGCGCCGCTACTTCGGCGGCCGGGCCGAGGCGAAGTCGTTCGCGGTGGCGGACGCCGCGTTCGCGGGCCGTCCACGGGTGGCGCTCGAGGAGCTGCGCTGGGCGCTCGACACCGGCACGCCCGCCGTGCTGGTCACCTCGGCGTTCGCGGGCAGCGCTCGCGGCCTCGCCCGGTTCGTCGGTGCCTCACGCGGCATGCGCGATGCCGACCTGGCCCGGGAGGTCGGCGTACCACCCTGGAAGCTCAGGACCATCCGCGACCAGTCCCGTTCCTGGAACGATGCCGGTCTGGCCCGCGCGATCCGGGCGGTCGCGCAGGCGGACGCCGACATCAAGGGCGCGGCCAGCGACGCGTCGTACACGCTCGAGCGGTTGGTGCTGACCATCACCGGCCTGCGCGCCGCGCGGTGACCTCGGGGGAGACGACAGGAGGCGCCCACCCCGAGGGGTGAGCGCCTCCGTTGCTACGGGTGGTCGGACCAGACCCGTCGCGGAAGTCTCAGAGAGAAGAGGCCTTCTTCATGATGGCCGACTTGCGGTTCGCGGCCTGGTTCTTGTGGATGACGCCCTTGGAGACGGCCTTGTCGAGCAGGCGGGTCGCGTTCTGACCAGCGGTCACGGCGGCGTCCTTGTCGCCGGCCTCGGCGGCCTCGCGGAACTTGCGCACGGCGGACTTCAGGCCGGTCTTGACGGCCTTGTTGCGCTCGTGGCGCTTCTCGTTCTGCTTGTTGCGCTTGATCTGGCTCTTGATGTTCGCCACGGTGTCTGTCTGCCTCTTGTCGCTAGGGAACGGTGATCTGGTCCGGTGGGCATCAGGCGCGCGGAAACAGCGCCGATGCGACGGGTAAGACTAACAGCGGCGCGAGACGCGGTCCTAATCGAGATGGGGCGCCCAGCCACGACGCTCGACGAGCCAGTCGAGCACGACGTCGCGCTGCCAGGCCTGGGCCTTGCGGACGTACGGCGACGTGTGCGGTGCGGGTTGCGCGGCGTTGAACGCGAAGAAGCCGAGGACCAGAGCGAGCACGACGTCGATGGCCCCGGGATCGACGGTCGACAGCAGCGGGTGCGCGGCGATGTGCGCCTCGACGTCGAGCCCGTCGCCCCGCGGACCGATCAGCAGGAACAGCGAGTCGAGCCACGCGGCTCCCATCACGACCCAGTTCCAGTCGCACAGGGCCGTGGTGCCGTCGTGGCGCACGATGATGTTGTCGTCGCGCACGTCGCTGTGCACCAGCGTGGTGCCGTCGACGACGTCGGCGAACCGCGCGGCGAGCTCGCGGCACTCGTCGGCATGCGGGAGGTCGATGCGGTCCCACAGGTCGACCCAGTCGGCCCAGTCGTCGACCGCGCGGTCGAGGCCGAGGCCCGGCGCCGGAGTGAGCACGTCGGCCGCGGTGACCAGCATGTCGGAGGCGGCCGCCAGCTCCTCGAGCGTCCAGGGCCGCTGCGGCGCCCGCCCGTCGACGTACTCGGTCTCCATCAGCATCCAGTCGTCGACCTCGTCGGCCCACAGCAGGCGAGGGGCGGGGGAGTCGGGCGGCAGCGAGCGCAGCCGTCGCGCCTCGATCCGGTAGGACTCGGCGAAGACGCGCTGGGCCTTGACCGACGCCGCCTTCACGAAGTGACGCGTCCCGTCGTCGCCGAGCAGGACGGACGCGAAGCCGGGCGTGAAGCCGCCGCCCTGGGAGACGGTGTGCACGACCGTCGTACCGATCCGTCGCTCGATCTCGGCGCGCACCATCGGCGGGAGGTGCGCCCAGTCCAGCCGCCGTGCGGTGCGGCCGTGCGGGATCGTCGAGGGGATCACGCGGCTCATCCTGCGCGATCGCGTCGCTGATTCCGCACACCGACGCGCGTCTTGCGAGAATGGGAGGACCATGCCCGCAGCCGCTCCAGCCTCCGTCCCGCAGCCGGGTCGCACCGACCCCTCGGTGATCCGCAACTTCTGCATCATCGCCCACATCGACCACGGCAAGTCGACGCTGGCCGATCGGATGCTGCAGCTGACCGGGGTGCTGTCCGAGCGCGACGCGAAGGCGCAGTACCTCGACCGGATGGACATCGAGCGCGAGCGCGGCATCACCATCAAGTCCCAGGCGGTCCGCATGCCCTGGGGCGTCGCCGAGGGCAACGAGGCGGGCGCCGAGCCCGGCACCTACGTCCTCAACATGATCGACACGCCCGGTCACGTCGACTTCACCTACGAGGTCTCGCGGTCGCTGCAGGCCTGCGAGGCCGCGATCCTGCTGGTCGACGCCGCCCAGGGCATCGAGGCCCAGACGCTCGCCAACCTCTACCTCGCGATGGGCGCCGACCTCCACATCATCCCGGTGCTCAACAAGATCGACCTGCCGAGCGCCGACCCCGAGAAGTACGCCGCCGAGCTCGCCCACCTCGTGGGCTGCGACCCGTCCGACGTGCTCCGGGTGAGCGCGAAGAACGGCATCGGGGTCGAGGCGCTGCTCGACGAGATCGTCAAGCAGGTGCCGGCCCCCGTCGGCGATGCCGACGCTCCGGCTCGGGCGCTGATCTTCGACTCCGTCTACGACACCTACCGCGGCGTCGTCACCTACGTCCGGGTGTTCGACGGCAAGCTCACCCACCGCGACCGCATCAAGATGATGAGCACCGGCGCCACCCACGAGATGCTCGAGCTCGGCGTGATCAGCCCCGAGCCGACCAAGGCCGGCGACATCGGCGTGGGGGAGACCGGCTACCTCATCACCGGCGTGAAGGACGTGCGCCAGTCGCGCGTCGGCGACACCGTCACCAACCTCCACAAGGCCGCGACCGAGGCGCTCGGCGGCTACGAGCACCCCAACCCCATGGTGTACGCCGGCCTCTACCCGATCGACGGCGACGACTACCCGGTCCTGCGCGACGCCCTGGAGAAGCTCCAGCTCAACGACGCGGCGCTGACCTTCGAGCCCGAGACCTCCGGTGCGCTCGGCTTCGGGTTCCGCTGCGGCTTCCTCGGCCTGCTCCACATGGAGATCACCCGCGAGCGGCTCGAGCGCGAGTTCAACCTCGACCTGATCTCCACCGCCCCCAACGTCGTCTACGACGTGATCATGGAGGACGGCACCGAGCACATCGTCACGAACCCGAGCGAGTACCCCGAGGGCAAGATCGCCGAGGTCCGCGAGCCCATCGTCGACGCCACGATCCTCAGCCCCGCCGATCACATCGGCACGATCATGGAGCTGTGCCAGCAGAAGCGCGGCGCGCTCCAGGGCATGGACTACCTGTCCGAGGACCGCGTCGAGATGCGCTACGTCCTGCCGATGGGCGAGATCGCGTTCGACTTCTTCGACCAGCTCAAGTCGCGCACCAAGGGCTACGCCTCGCTCAACTACGAGTTCTCGGGCTCCCAGGCGGCCGACCTCGTCAAGGTCGACATCCTGCTCCAGGGCGAGCCGGTCGACGCGTTCAGCGCGATCGTGCACCGCGACGCGGCGTACTCCTACGGGGTCATGCTCGCGGGGAAGCTGAAGGACCTGATCCCGAGGCAGCAGTTCGAGGTCCCGATCCAGGCCGCCATCGGCGCTCGCGTGATCGCCCGCGAGACCATCCGCGCCATCCGCAAGGACGTCCTCGCCAAGTGCTACGGCGGCGACATCACCCGCAAGCGCAAGCTCCTGGAGAAGCAGAAGGAGGGCAAGAAGCGGATGAAGATGGTCGGCCGCGTCGAGGTCCCCCAGGAGGCGTTCGTCGCCGCGCTCTCCACCACCCAGCCCTCCGGGGACAAGCCCAAGAAGTGATCCCGCCCGGCCTCCAGGCGTACGCCGGCCGCGGACCGGAGTGGGCGGCATGGCTCGAGCGCCTGCCGGGCCTGCTGCGGGACCTGCTCGCGGAGTGGGAGCTGACCGTGGACGGCGACAGCCGGCACGGCAACACCGCCCTCGTCCTCCCCGTCCGTACGACGGCCGGCCGGCAGGCCGCCCTCAAGATCGTCTGGCCGCACTGGGAGGCCGAGCACGAGGCGCTCGCGCTGCAGCACTGGCACGGTGCCGGCGCGGTACGCCTCCTGCGGGCGGACCCGCACCGCTGGGCGCTGCTGCTCGAACGGCTGTCGACCGAGGACCTGAGCGACCTCTGGGACGTCGAGGCGTGCGGGGTCGTCGGCGATCTCTACCGACGACTGCACCGCCCCGCGCCTCCACAGCTCCGCACCCTGTCGGACCAGGCGGCCCGCTGGGCCGACGAGCTCGGGCGGATCGACCGGAGCGCGCCGGTCCCGCACCGGATGGTGCAGCACGCCCGCTCGCTGGCCGCCGACCTCGCGAGCGATCCCGCCACCGACGGGACGCTGATCCACACCGACCTGCACTTCCACAACGTCCTGGCCGCGCCCCACGGCGGCTGGGTCGCCATCGATCCCAAGCCGCTCTCCGGCGACGCCCACTACGAGCTCGCACCGATGCTCTGGAACCGGTGGAGCGAGCTCGACGGCCGGGTCCGCGACGGCGTGCGCGATCGCTTCGTCGCCCTGGTCGACGCGGCCGGCCTCGACGAGGACCGTGCGCGCGACTGGGTGATCGTGCGGATGCTGGTCAGCATCAAAGGCGAGCTGCTCGACAACCACGCTCCCCACCGCGACTGGATCACTGCGATGCTCGCCATCGCCAAGGCCGTCCAGGACTGACCGCGCGCTAACGTCGGGAGGCATGGCCTCGACGGCCCGGAAGCGGGCGTACTTCGCGATGATGGGCACCTGCATCGTGCTCATCATCCTGGCGTGGTTCGTGGTGCGGCTGTTCTCCGTCCCCGCCGCGATCGGGATGAGCATCGTCGCGGCCGTCATCCCACCGGTCGCCGCCATCACCGCCAACTGGCGCGAGGACCAGGTCGACCGCTGGGAGGACCAGGGCGACTGACGCGCTAGCCGGAATCGGCCCGGCACCTGGTGCCGGGCGGCTTCCGGCTAGTGAGCGGCCGGCTGTCCACAGGCCGTCTCGGGACGGTGGCGGACCGCTTTGCGGCAGCGTAGGTTCCGGATTACCTCATCTCGGGAGGCTCCATGCGCTCACTGCTCGCGTCG
>WQZX01000057.1 GCA_009780515.1 Nocardioidaceae bacterium
GCGGGCCTGGTCGTGCTCGCTGGTGGTGCGGGCCGCCTCCTGCCTGGCCTGCTCGGCCTCGGCGGCGAGGGCCTCGGCGCGTGCTTCGGCGTCGGCGCGGGCCTGGGCGTGCTCGGCGGTGGTGCGCTCGGCGTCCTGCTTGGCCTGCTCGGCCTCGGCGGCGAGCGCGTCGGCGCGTGCTTCGGCGTCGGCGCGGGCCTGGGCGTGCTCGGCGGTGGTCTGCTCGGCGGCCGTCCTGGCGGAGGCGGCCTCCTGCGCGAGCTGGTCGGCGCGTGCTTCGGCGTCGGCGCGGGCCTGGGCGTGCTCGGCGGTAGTGCGCTCGGCGTCCTGCTTGGCCTGCTCGGCCTCGGCGGCGAGCGCCTCGGCGCGGGCCTCGGCGGCCTCCCTGGCCTGGGCCTGGCTCCGAGCCTCCTCCAGGCCACGCTGGTGCTCGACGGCCAGCTCGGCGGCCTTCGCCTCGGCCTCGGCGCGTGCCTGTGCCTGCGCGGCGGCGGCCTTCTCGGCCTCGAGACGCCCGCGGGACGCCTCCAGGAGCTGCTGCTGGGTCTCCATCAGCTCCAGCTGGAGCGAGGACAGTGCGGTCTTGTGCTCGGCGGCCGAGCGCTCGAGCTGGGTGAGCGCCTCGGCCGCGCGCTGCTCGGCCTCGGTGCGGGCCTGGTTGGCCGACGTCGCGATCTCCTCGGCGGCGACCAGCGCGGCGGAGGTGGCCTTGTGCTCCTCGGCGAGTACGGCGGCCGACTCGTGGGCTGCCGCTGCCGCGCTCTGTGCCTCGCGGGCCAGGTCGAGCTGCTGACGCGCGGCCTCCTCGGCGAGGCGCCGCGCCTCGTGGGCCTCCTCGGCGAGCCGGGCCTGGTTGGCGGCCGACTCGTCGGCGGCGACCCGTGCCGCGCTGTGCTCCTCGGCCTTGGCCGCGGCCTGCTGCGCACGGGTCTGGGCGGCCTCGGCGGTCTCCAGCGCGATCCGGGCGAGCTCGGCCTGCTGGCGGGCCGCCTCCTCGGCGGACTCGCGCGCGGAGTGGGCCTCCTCGGCGAGCCGGGCGTGCTCGGCGGCCGCTGCCTCGGCGGCCGCACGCTCCTCGGAGGCCCGGCGGGTGCGCTCGCCGTGCTCCTCGGCGCTGGCGGCGGCCTGCTCGGCGAGCACCCGGGCCCGCTCCTCGGCCGCGGTGGAGGCCTCGTGGGCGGCGAGCGCGAGGACGGCCTGCTGACGCGCGGCCTCCTCGGCGAGGGTCCGGGCGGCGGCGATCTCGGCGGAGCTTCGCTCGGCCGCCTCGCGCGCCTCCAGCATGTTGCGGGCGAACTCGGCGTGCTCGGCTGCCATCGCGGCGGCCTGCTCGGCGAGGGTGCGGGCACGGTCCTCGGCAGCGGTGCGCTCCTCGTGGGCGCGGCTGGCGGCGGCGGCGTACTCCTGCGCCTGGGACTCGGCCTCCTGGCGGGCCCGGGCCGCCTGGGCCGCGAGCTCGGCCTGCTCGCTCGCGTTGCGCTCGGCCTCCTCGCGCTTGGCGTGCGCCTGGGCGGCGAGCTCGGCCTGCTCGTTGGCGTTGCGCTCGGCCTGCTCGCGCTTGGCCGACTCCGCGCCGGCGAGCTCGGCACGCTCGCGAGCGGCGCGCTCGGCGGCCTCGCGGGCCTGCGCGGCCTCGCGGGCGAGGGCCTCGGCCTCGGTGCGGGCCTGGTGGGCCTCGGCGGCGGTCTGCGCCTGCTCGCGGGCGAGGCGGTCGGCGTCCTCGCGCGCCTGGCTGGCCTTGCTGGCGGCATGCTCGGCGGCGATCCGCTCGGCTGCCTGTACGGCGGCCGCCATCTCGGCGTCGCGACGCAACCGCGCCGCCTGCTCGGCGACGGCGTGTGCGCGCGCGGCGTCGGCGCCGGTGAGCGGCTCGGCGACCTCGGCCGCGGCGGCGGCCAGCTCGTGCTCGGGCTTGGCCGGGGCGGGTCGCGGGGCGCCTGTGAGCGGTCGGGTCGCGGCCTCCTTGCGGCGCCAGAGCCGGCGCTGCGGCGTGGCGGGGCTCGGGTCGGCGAACCCGCCGTCGATCGCCCGGGCGATGACCTGCCTTCCCGCATCGTCGTCGGGGTCCTCGCTGTCGGGTGCGGCGTGGGCGCCGCCTTCGGCGAGATCGACGTCGTCCATCGACTCGGCACGGCCCACCAGGCCGGTGAGGTCGGGCCGCTCCCGCTGGTCGGCCTCCTCGGCCTCGCGCAGCATGTCGTCGTCGATGATCGGGAGCGGGTCGGTCAGGGGGTCGGGCACGCGCGGCGCGGCGGTGACGTCCTCGGCGGGCACGGAGTCGAAGCCGATCGGCGCGAAGGACTGCTCCTCGGCGGGCTCGGCCGCCTCGGGACCGGTGGAGCCGGTCGTCTCGGTGGCGGGCACCGCCGGCTCGGCGTGGGCGGCCTCGTCCTCGGCGTCGTACGACGCCGGCGTGTCCTGGACGTGTGTCGTGCTCGGCTGCTCTGCGTCGTCCTGCGGCCCGTCCGCCGCCTCGTCGCGCCCGAGCGAGCGGTTGATCACGGCCGCCCAGTCGTCACCGGCACCCTCGTCGGCCGCGGCCCGCTCGGGCCCTCGGCTCTCGTCGGGCACCACGAACGCGGACCAGTCCACGCTGTCGTCGCCCTCGGGCGCCTCGGTCTCCGACGACGGAGCGCTCGGGCCACGGCTGGCGACCAGGTCGGCCAGCCCGCCGCCGCTCGTCTCGTCGCCCTCGGCGTCGCCTCCGAGGCGGAGGAGCGTGGCCGCGTCGTCGGCGTCCAGGTCGTCGACGACCGGTGCCTCGTCCTTCTCGCGGCGCAGTCGACCGACGAGCCCGCGACGACGGCGCGGCTCAGCGATCCGGGACTCCTCGGGTCCCGGATCGTCGTCAGTGACCGAACTCATAGGGGCTGATGCTACCTAGGGGAAGAGGGCAAGCACGGATGTTGGACCAGTCCCGCCCGAGCTGATCGGCCCTGGTTCGGACCGAACCCTAGCCGGAGACCGACCCACTTCCGACGATACGTCGCTACACACACGCCGATACTGCACGTGCGTGTCGGCCGCCGCGTGCCCGAAGCCGAGCGAGGAGTAGAGGCGCCGTGCCGGATCGTTGTCGGACTCCACGTAGAGCAGCACCTCGCCGATCCCGCGCTCCGCGAGGTGGTGGAGGCCGGCGACCGTGAGGACGCGCCCGAGACCGCGGCCCTGGGCGGCGGGGGAGACGCCGACGACGTACACCTCGCCGTGCCGCTCGTCGTGGCGCTTGGTCCAGTGGAAGCCGAGCAGGGTCCCGTCGTCGGCGACGGCCAGCAGCAGGTCGGCCGGGTCGAACCACGGCTCCGCCATCCGCTGCCGCAGCCCGTCGAGATCGAGCGCACCCTGCTCGGGGTGGTCCGCGAAGGCGGCCGCGTTGACCGCGAGCAGCGCGTCGGCATCGCCGTCGGTGAAGTGGCGGATCGTCACGTCCGCGGGGATCTCCACCGGCGGCAGCTCGCTCGAGCGTCGGCGCATCACCCACAGCTCACGCACGGCCTCGAACCCGAGCCGGGAGGCCAGCGCTCGGGCGGCGGGGCTGTCGCCGTGCGACCAGGCGGTGAGCTCGCCCGCCCGCCGGCAGGCGTCCTCGGCCAGTCGGCGTCCCAGCCCCGCGCGCCGGCAGGCTGGGGCGACGGCCAGGTCCAGCCCGCCAGCGGCCCGCATCGCGAACCCGTCGGCGGTCACCCACGCCTCGCCGAGGTCGTGGTGCCGGACCCGGAGGTCGGCCGCCTCGTCGAGCGGGTCGGGCTCGCCGGCCAGCCGGCAGCGCCGTCGTACGTCGGCGACGGCGGCGAGAGCCGCGGCGCCGGTGAGCGAGGTGGCCATGAGGAAACGTTAACCGGGGAGACGTTCACCCACCGCGCAGTCACCTACCACCGCACAGCCCCGAGGCGGCCGGGGTCAGGACTCGGCAGCGACCTGCTCCGGCGCGGCCGCGGCGGCCGCCGCTTTCGCCTCGGCCTTGCTCTGCCCGACGAACCGGTAGCCGACGTTGCGCACGGTGCCGATGAGGGTCTCGTTCTCGGGGCCGAGCTTGGCGCGCAGACGTCGTACGTGGACGTCGACGGTGCGGGTGCCGCCGAAGTAGTCGTAGCCCCAGACCTCCTGGAGCAGCTGCTGGCGGCTGAACACGCGGCCGGGGTGCTGCGCCAGGAACTTCAGCAGCTCGAACTCCTTGAAGGTGAGGTCGAGGGTGCGGCGGCCGACCTTCGCGGTGTACGTCGCGTCGTCGACCACCACCTCGCCGGACCGGATCACGTGGGCCTCCGGGTCGGCGGCGTTGCGCTCGGCGTCGCGGCGGCCGATCGCGAGGCGGATCCTGGCCTCGAGCTCGGCCGGTCCGCAGGTGTGCAGGACGACGTCGTCCATGCCCCAGTCGTGCGCGACCACCGACAGCCCGCCCTCGGTCACGACGAGGATCACGGGGGCGTCGCTGCCCGTCGTACGGATGAGGCGGCAGAGGTCACGCGTGCCGGCGAGGTCCTGGCGGCCGTCGACCAGCAGCAGGTCGGCGTCGGGGGCCTCGAGGAGCGCGGCGCCCTCGGCGGGCAGGATCCTCACCTGGTGGGCCAGGAGCGCGAGACCCGGAAGGACCTCGGCCGACGGCTGCAGGGCGCTGGTCAGGAGGAGCAGCTTGCTCATCCGGCATTCTCCTCACCGGACCACCGGGGGTTCTCCCCGTTGCGGACCGAGTCGGCACCGAAACGCCACGTCGAGCTCCGGCTCTATCGAGTGCACGGCAGGATAACGAAAAGCCAACGAACCTGGAAGGGTTGACGCCATGGGTGAGATGCAGGCCATCCGGGTGCGCTACTGGGCGGCCGCGAGGTCTGCCGCGGGTGTCGCGGAGGAGAACGTGGCGACGACCGGGTCGATCACGCTCTTGGCGCTCCGCGAGGAGGTCGTACGACGCCACGACGCCCGGCTCGCCGACGTGCTCGCCGTCTGCTCGGTCCTGGTGGGCGACCAGCCGGTCGCGTCGAGCGACCCCGGCGCCGTGGCGGTGCCGCCCGGCGCGACCGTCGAGTTCCTGCCGCCCTTCGCCGGCGGCTGACCCGCCGACGCTCGGCGGACGGCCCGGTGTGGCGGCGCGCCGACGCCTCGCGATGCACGCACCCGGAGCAACCCCAGCCGTCCGACAACCTCACGGACGAACCACTAGACTCCCCACGCGCCCGCCGGGCGCCCGGACGTCAAGGGAGAACGAGTGCTGGGGATCGCGGGAGCGCGCAGTGGTGGCGAAGGCTCGCCCGCTGCCCGCTGGGCGGTCCTGCCGATCGTCCTGATCGCGGCGGCGCTGGTCTACGTCGCCACCCAGAGCCTGATCGGTGCGCTGGCCGCGGTGGTCATCGCGGCGTACTTCACCGGCGCGCTGGTGCTCGGCACGACCCGGCTCGGCGTGATCACGCTGATGGGGTGCTTCCTCACCGCGCCGGCGTACAAGGGCCTGGTGCCGGGGGCCGGGACGGTGACGCCGACCGACGGCCTGCTGGTGGTGGGCTTCGCGCTGCTGCTGCCGGTGATCCTGAAGGGCCGCATGCACCTGCCGGCGACCTACCTCGTCGGCGCGACCATCGTCGCGATCAGCGGCATGATCGCGACCATCGGCTCCGACAGCATGCTCGAGAGCGCGCTGGGCGTGACGTTCTGGCTGTTCGTGATGGTCGCGCTGCCGATCGCGGTCAACATGTGGCAGCCGTCGGCACGCGTGATCCGGCGGCTCGCGTGGAGCTACGTCGCCGGCCACATCCTCAGCTGGGTGGTCGGGACCGCGCTCGGTCACGTCGTCAACGGCCGCTACTACGGCCTCACCAACCACCCGAACTACTTCGCCGAGGCCGGCCTGATGGCCGTGGCCCTGCTGCTCTACCTCTTCTTCCAGTACGACGGCTGGCGCGCGCGCACGGTCGTGGTGATGTTCGGCGTGATCTGCTCGGCGTCGGTGCTGATGAGCGGCAGCCGTGGCGCCACCGTGGTGCTGGCCGTGCTGATCGTGATGATCCCGGTCGTCGAGCGGTCGGCCATCACCGGCTTCCTCTGGGCCGTGGGCGGTGCCGCGCTGGTCGGGCTGAGCCCTCTGCTGCTGAACATCGTCGGACAGACCGCGTCGGTCTCGCGACTGCTCGGCGGCGGCAGCGCGGCGGGGTCGGACCAGGTGCGCTCGCAGGGCCTCCAGACCGGCCTCCAGATGGTGCGCGAGCAGCCGGTCTTCGGCCGCGGCCTGGTCACCGCCGACCTGTTCAACATCCACAACAACTACCTCGAGGTCGCCGTCGCGATCGGCATCGTGGGGCTGATCGGCTACGTCGTGGTCATCTACTCCTTCGCGCGGCCGCTGTTCGACAACCACGTGCACCGTCGGCTCTGCTACACCGTGTGGGCCTACATCGGCTGGGGCGCCACCGTCCCGGCCCTCTACGACCGCAGCATCTGGGTGCCGATGGCGCTCACCGCGATCTGCTGGGCCCGACGCCCCGCCGGAGGGGACGATGCCGAGGCCACCGCCAAGGCGGCCGAGGTCACCCAGCCGATCGTGCCGACGGTCGCCGTACGAGGAAGGGACTGACATGCGGGTTCTGGTCACCGGGGGCGCGGGCTTCCTCGGCTCCCACCTGTGCGACCGGCTGATCGCCGAGGGGCACGACGTGCTCTGCGTCGACAACTACTACACCGGCACCAAGGAGAACCTCTCCGGTCTCCTCGCTGAGCCGCGCTTCGAGCTGATGCGCCACGACGTGACGTTCCCGCTGTACGTCGAGGTCGACCGCATCTACAACCTCGCCTGCCCGGCGTCGCCGATCCACTACCAGCGCGACCCCGTCCAGACGACCAAGACGAGCGTGCACGGCGCCATCAACATGCTCGGCCTCGCCAAGCGGGTCGGCGCGCGCATCCTCCAGGCCAGCACCAGCGAGGTGTACGGCGACCCGGAGGTCCACCCGCAGGTGGAGGAGTACTGGGGCAAGGTCAACCCGATCGGCATCCGCAGCTGCTACGACGAGGGCAAGCGCGCCGCCGAGACCCTGTTCTTCGACTACTGGCGCCAGCACGGCCTCGAGATCAAGGTCATGCGGATCTTCAACACCTACGGCCCCCGGATGCACCCCGACGACGGCCGCGTGGTCAGCAACTTCATCGTGCAGGCGCTGCGCGGCGAGCCGATCACGATCTACGGCGACGGCCACCAGACCCGCAGCTTCTGCTACGTCGACGACCTGATCGACGGCATGGCCCGGCTGATGGAGAGCCGCGCGGACTTCACCGGCCCGGTCAACATCGGCAACCCGACCGAGAACACCATGCTCGAGCTCGCCGAGTCGGTGCTGCGGCTGGCCGGCGGCACCTCGAAGATCGAGTTCCGCCCGCTGCCCTCCGACGACCCCCGCCAGCGGCGTCCCGACATCACCCTCGCCAAGGGCGAGCTCGCCTGGGAGCCCAAGGTCGCCCTCGAGGACGGCCTGCGCGAGACCATCGACTACTTCCGCTGGAAGCTCGCCCAGTAGCCGTTCAGGCCGACACGGCGGCGTGCTTCGGGGCGGGCGCCCAGTGGGTCCGCAGCTTGGCGAGCAGCACGACCCACCAGACGGCGGCGCTGATCCCGCCGAAGATCACGATGGCCCACATCCCGCCCTCGACGCCGGCGACGAGCACGCCGCCGATCGATCCCACCAGGCTGGAGACGGCCGAGAAGACGTCGACGCGGGTCGCGAGGCCGACGTACTTCAGGCCCAGCAGACCCGCGCGTGCGGGCGTCTGCAGGGCGACGCAGAACATCGCGCCGCACACGGGGATGAGCAGCGGATGGGCGGCGTGCCACGCGTCGCCGATGGCCATGCGGCCGATCGAGTCGGGCAGCGCGAGCAGGATGGCCGACATGATCGCGGCGACCAGCACGACGAGGTACGTCGTCCGCTTGATGCTCGCCCGGGCCGCGGCCCGCTCCTCGCCGTAGCGCGCCACGTGGGTCACGGCCGTCGCCGCGGCCGCGATCTGGAAGGTGCCGAACGGCCGCGACAGCAGGTTGGCCGCGCGCAGGGCGCCCAGGCCGCGCGCACCGACGATCAGCCCGCCGATGATCGTGACGAGCAGGCCACTGCCCTGGCTGGCGACGTACCCGACGAGGTAGCGGGAGGAGTAGTGCCAGTTCTCGACGATCCACGTGCGCGACGGGCGGGCCGGCTGCTTGGCCCACACGAAGACGAGGAGGCCGGCGAGGCCGCCGGTGCCGGCCCAGACCGCGACGAACAGCGCCAGCGAGTCCTCGTGCATGGCGATCAGCACGACGGCCCCGACCAGCGCGAGCACGAGCCAGATGCTGTCGAGCCACACCGCGTGGATCGGGTTGCGGGCGGCGAAGGCGATGAACCGGCCGACGTCCTGCACGAGCAGCAGCGGGAGCAGCACGCCCAGCGCGATCATCGCCCAGCCGAGGCCGGAGTGGAACAGCACCAGCACGACGCCGCTGGCGCCGACGAGCGCGCCCAGGCCCGCTCCGGCGACCAGGCTGGCGCCGACGACCACCCCGGGCCGGCTCTCCGCCTCCAAGGGGTGGATCAGGAGGGGATCGGAGACGAGCGCGCGGCCGACGCACTGCACGAGCACGTAGCTGCCGAAGACGATGTTGAACAGGCCGAAGGAGCCGAGCGACAGGGCGTGCGCGGCGAGGGCGAGGAAGAGCACGTTGGAGGCGCTGGAGATCGCTTGGTCGAGAGTGACCAGACTCAGCTGCCGGCCGACCCGACCGGAATCACTCACGCCCGCTTGCTCCTTCTCGATGCCGTCGGCCGAACTCACCGCAGGATCTGCAGGATACGGGGCCGCGGCGTGCCGACCCGACGGGGCCGCGCCGACTTCAGCGGTCAGGCGACGGCGTCCGCGTCCGCGGCGTACGACGCCTGCGGCTCGTGTGCGGTGACGGTGCGCCGCTGCGGCGTGGTGGCCAGCACGCCGAGCGCCTGCTGGAAGGTCATCGGCCTCTTGAGCTTGAGCACGATGAGGACCGTGTAGAGCAGGATCATGAAGTCGGTGCTCATCCGGTAGCCGGTGGCCGCGGCGCGGTCGTAGGCCTCCTCGAGCTGCAGGCGCTGGGAGTCGGTGAGCACCTCACGGCCGACCAGCTGCGGCAGACCGGTGAGGCCGGCGCGGCCGTACATCCAGCGCTCGTCGAGGTCGGGGTGCTGCTCGAGCAGGCACTCGCGCACGACGTCGGTCAGCGGGCGCGGGCCGACGATCGTCATCTCGCCGAGGAGGACGTGGATGAGCTGGGGCAGCTCGGTGATGCCGAGGCGCTCGAGCACGCGGCCGATGCCGGTGTAGAGCGGGGAGTCGGACGGCGTGTTGAGGAACCGCCCGGCCTCGATCGGGGAGACGACCTTGTTGGCGTCACGGATCATCACGCGGAACTTGGCCATCGTGATCGCGCCGTGCGGGTTGACCCATCGGCGCGACTTGTAGAAGACCGGCCGGCCCGAGAGGACCAGCACGGCGACGCTCGTCACAGCGACGACCGGGACCCATACGAGCGCGGCGAGGCTGACGACCGCGACGTCGAAGAGGCGCTTCTTCAAGACGACTTACCTCCAACCTGTATCAGCCCCGGTGCTGACCTGCGTGAAATCACAGTGCGAACCCCCCGCGCTCTCCTCAACGAAGGACCTGGGAGCGAGTAACGGCCTTGCTGAGAATTTTCTGGGAGGCGCCGGGGACCAGTGTGGCCTCCGACAGGACGTGCTGTCACATCACGCGTCCAGATTCGCGTGCGCCGGCCACTCCCGGCCGGCGCCATGGTGAACAGTGGGCGACGGGGACCCGAGGGTCAGCGCGCGGCCTCGCCGAGCAGCCTCTCGAAGCGGTCCGCACACCCGGACAGGGCGAACTCCTGCTCCGCCAGCCCGCGGGCGGCGTGGCCGATCCGCTCCAGCCGCCCGGCGTCCGCCAGGACCTCGGCGGCCCAGGCGGCCGCGGCGTCGAGCTCGGCCTCCTCGGGGGAGACGACGACGCCGTCGGCACGGCCGATGAGGTCCGCCGCGAGGTTCTCGGCCGGCAGCATGCCGAGGACGGGCCGCCCGGCGCAGAGGTAGGACAGCGTCTTGGAGGGCACCGAGAACGCGCCGGCCTCCTTGTCGAGCAGCACCAGCAGGACGTCGCCGCTGCCGAGGACCTCCGGCAGGCGCTCGTACGGCTGGAACGGCAGCAGCGTCACCGGTACGCCGAGTCGCTCGGCCTCCTCGCCGATGACCTCGATCGCCGGACCGCTGTTGACCACGACCAGCCGCACGGGCCGGCCGAGGTCGATGACCCGGCGGGCGAGGTGCACCAGCAGCTTCGGGTTGTGCTTGAGGCCGAGGGTGCCGGAGTAGAGCAGCGTGGAGACGCCGTCGAGGCCGTTCTCGACCGCCCAGTCGTTCTTGCGCTCGACCGGGAAGATCTCGTCGAGCGGGGCCCAGTTCGGGATGACCGTGACCTTCTCCGAGGTGCCCCACCGCTCGTGCACGGGCACGAACGAGGGGGAGATGACCACGATCGCCCGGGCACGGCGGGAGCAGAACCGCTCGGCGATCTCGAAGGCCGCGGCGACGGCGGCGAACCGCTTCGGCAGCTTCGTGCCCGTGAAGGAGCGGACGGCGACGGCGTACACGTCCTGGTGCCAGAGCACCCAGGGCCGGCGCAGCACCAGCATCGCGACCGTGAAGATCACCAGGGTCGGGATCTGCACGTTCGAGAGCATGGTGATGTCGGGGTCGACCCGGCGCACGTGCTGCACGAGCTCGAACCCGCGCGTGATCTCCCGCTTGAGGCGGTCGAGCAGGCGCATGTTCTCGATCGGCTTGTCGCCGCCGATGCCCTCGAACGTGATGGTCTCGCCGGGCTCGGCCTGCAGCCGGCCCTTTCCCGAGACGTAGCCGGACACGTAGGAGTGCGTGACGGTGTGGCCCCGCCGGGCGAGCTCGCGGCTGAGCTCGGCCTGGAAGGGGTGGCCGGAGTGGTCGTGGATCAGGATCCGCAAGGTGGGAGCTCCCTCGCTGGACGGTGGGTGCGGACTCGGGTCAGCCGTGGGAGCGCTTGACCTGGTCGAACACCCACTCGTAGGTCTGCGCCATGCCGTCGGACAGGGCGATCGAGGGCTCCCAGCCGAACACGCGCTGGATCTCGGTGTTGTCGGAGTTGCGACCGCGCACGCCCTGCGGGGCATCGAGCTGGTAGCTGCGGGTGCACTTGATGCCCGCGATCTCCTCGACGATCGAGTACAGCTGGTTGATGCTGACCAGCTCGGCGGAGCCCAGGTTGATCGGGTCGAGGTGGTCGCTGCCCAGGATCATCTGGGAGCCCTTCACGCAGTCGTCGACGTACATGAAGCTCCGGGTCTGCTCGCCGTCGCCCCAGATGTCGAGGTGGTGGTCGCCGGAGATGACCGCCTCGGCGATCTTGCGGCAGACGGCGGCCGGGGCCTTCTCGCGGCCACCGGTCCAGGTGCCCTCGGGGCCGTAGACGTTGTGGTAGCGCGCGACGCGGGTCTCGAGGCCGAAGTCCTCGTGGAAGTGGCGGCACATGCGCTCGGTGAAGAGCTTCTCCCAGCCGTAGCCGTCCTCGGGCATGGCGGGGTAGGCGTCGGACTCCTTGAGCGCGGTGATGTCGGTGTTCGTCTGCTTGTCGGCGGCGTACACGCAAGCGGACGAGGAGTAGAAGTAGCGCTCGACGTCGTACTTGCGGGCCGCCTCGAGCATGTGGGTGCTGGTCAGCACCGTGAGCATGCAGAGCGCCTTGTTGTTCTCGATGAAGCCCATGCCGCCCATGTCCGCGGCGAGCATGTAGACCTCGCGAGCGCCCTTGGTCGCGGTCTCGGCCTGGTCGAGCTTGGAGAGGTCGCCGATCGAGTTCTGGGCGTCGGGGTGGACCTGGTACCACTCCTCCACCGGCTTGACGTCGACCGCGCGAACGGTCTTGCCCTGGGCAAGGAGGTCGGCCACCAGGTGGCCGCCGATGAATCCGCCGCCACCGGCGACGAGGACGTCGACATCAGCCGAGTTCAATTGGAGCTCCATCCGATTCGGTTCCGGGATTGGTCTGCCCCCCAGCAATGCGCGGTTCTTAAACGCACGTCGACTAGCGAAGTCACGCCCGGGATCGCGCTGGGAACCAGATCCGCATTCTTACCGATGGTCGGAGCGTTGGCTACGCCGGGTTCGGTGGGTGGCGCGGTCGGAGGTCCTCAGGCGGCGCCGCCCGCTCGGATCACGATCCCGATCGACGTCAGCCGGTAGCTCGCGAGGTTGAACCGCAGCACCGGCTCCTCGGCGTACGGCGGGACGTCGGTGTAGGCGTCGAGCAGCCCGACGCCCTGGTGGAGGTCGAACGCGGCGACCTCGTGCCCCTGCGCCTCCATGCGGTCGCGGAAGGCGAGCACGTCCCGCTCGCGGTAGACGACGGTCCCTCCCGTCGTGAGGGTGTCGTCGTTCGAGCCGAGGTTGAACTCGGTGGTGTGCACGGCGATCCCGCCGGGGCGGAGGGTGCGGACCGATGCCTCGACGAAGTCGAGGCCCGCCTCGAGGCTGCCGAGGTGCTCGAAGGCGCACGTCGACCAGCAGAAGTCGAAGCCCTGGAGGACCGACGGCACCGCGCGCATGTCGACCGCGCGGAACGAGACGAGGTCGTGGAAGCGGTCGGGGTCGCACACGCCCGGCTTGAGCAGGCCGTCGACGCCGGTCGCGTGCTGGTCGGACTTCACCCAGCCGAACGCCTCCTGGTCGTCGGCCGCCAGGTCTGTCGCCAGGACCGAGGCGCCTCGGGCGGCGAAGCCGGAGATGAGCGGCTCGCGACCGACGCCGAAGCCGATCCCGTGCCGGCCCTCGGCCAGCATCCCGGTGCGGTCGAGCATCTCGGAGATGTAGGCGAACTCCCACACCTTGCGGTGCGCGACGGGTTCGACCCCGAGGATCGAGCACCAGCCGGCGTACCACGGCTGCTCCATCTCGGCCTGGGTGCACAGGCGGGAGCTGACACCTGCGGGGAAGCGCTCGTCGACGACCGCCACGTGCGGGTCCGGGTACATGCCGAGTCGGCGCTCGATCGCGTCGACGCGCAGCGCGAGGAGGCGCTGGTTGTCCTTCATCTGCCCGATCCCGCGGAACTCCGCGCGCTTGGCGCGCACGTCCTCACGGACGTGGTCGGGCATGGCGCGGAACGCGCGCCGTGCGATGTCCTTGAACACGATGTCCCCCACGGCTCTCGAAGCTTCTCGCGAACATAGCGAGGCAGCAATGGAGCGGCAGCAGAACGACGAAAATGCCCTGGACGGGCGTACGGCGCGCTCAGGCGGGCGGGTAGCCGAGCCGGGCCACGAGACCCGGGGCGACCTCCTCGAAGGTCGCGTAGTGGACCGGGGTGAACACCTCGCGGTAGTCCGAGGGCCGGCTGCGGTAGTGGCCCTCGGTGTCCCCCTTGCGGTGCGCGAGGTCCTTGGAGCGGAGGGCGTCCCTGGACGTCTCGCGCAGGACCGTGGCGAAGTCGTCCTCGGAGAGGCGGATACCGCAGTGCTCGAACATCGCCCCGACCTGGCCCTCGGCGTCGGTGGCGACGTCCTCGAGGCGGAAGCGGGCGACGTCGGGGTCGGCGACGTCGATCCAGGTCTCCATCGTCGCGAAGAGGTCGCTGGCCGAGTGGATCAGCCGGACCAGGGCCTCCTCCATCGGCAGCCCGCGCAGCTCGGTGCGGAGGTCCTCGACCTCCTCGAGGTGGGTCGGGCGGTGGGTCTCGACGGCCGACCAGTAGCCCGACACCACCATCGTGCGCGGGTCGCGCCCCAGGTAGACGACCTTGCGACTCCCACGCTGGGGGAGGGCCGCGAGCTCCTGGTAGCTGCCGTAGTAGCCGGGGACGAAGGTCGCCGCGGGGAAGCCGTGCCGTGGCGGCGTGAGCTGGTAGTCGAGCTGGGGCAGCGTCATGAGACCGGTCGCGCTGCGGACCAGCGGGTGGTCGAACAGCGCCTTGATCCACTGGCTGCCGGCCTTCTGCGGCCCGGCGGCGAGGATGTTCGAGGGCGTCGGCACGTCGCCGCGGCGCTCGAGGAGCCGGCCCCGGGCATCCGCGGCGGTGTGGACGGCCCGCTTGATCGCCGTACGCGCGGGCTGCCAGTTGACGGTTCGCGTCGCCCACTCCCGAGGCTCGAATGCTGCCATCTCGGAAAGCCTCCTGATCGTCGTACGCCGTCGGCCCACGCCACGCTGCGGTGCGCACTCTATGACGATCCGGTCCACGGCCACCCTCCGCCCCGGTCGCGGCCTCGTCGTTAGGATGCGGCTCGCAAGCGTCGCCCGACATCGGCAACCCTCTGTGGAGGTCCTTCATGCTGTTCTTCCTGCGTTGGTTGCGACACGCGCTGCTGCGAGGCCGTGACGCGATGATCGGCAGCAACTACGCGGTCCAGCGGCGCCTGGAGAAGGAGGGCCGCGCCGTGGTGGGGGACCAGACGTACGGCAACCCCATCATCAAGACCTACATCGCCGACGGGACCAAGCTGTACGTCGGCAAGTACTGCGCGCTCTCCGAGACGGCCATCGTGATGCTGGGCGGCCAGCACCCGGTCGACACCGTCTCGCAGTACCCCTTCCGCCTGCACTGGAAGCTGCCCGGCGCCGGCGAGGACGGCAACCCGGTGCCGAGCGAGGACACCCACATCGGCAACGACGTGATCATCAACCAGCGGGCGTTCATCCGCAGCGGTGTCACCATCGGCGACGGCGCGGTCATCGGGGCCAACGCCAACGTCGTCAAGGACGTGCCGGCGTACGCCATCATGGGCGGCAACCCGGCCCGGGTGATCCGCTACCGCGCTACTCCGGAGCAGATCGAGGCGCTGCTCGAGATCAAGTGGTGGGACTGGTCGCGTGAGGACATCATGGCGGCGCTCGACCTCATCACGGGCACCGACATCGACGCGTTCATCGCGCACGCCCACGAGAAGTTCGGTACGCCGGCGGCCTGGCCCGCCCTGGCCGGGAAGTGAGTGACGAGGCAGCGATGGGCCACCCGACCTACTGCACGATCCTGGCGACCAACTACCTCCCGAAGGCGCTTGCCCTCGCCGACAGCCTGAAGCGCTACGACACCGGCGAGCTCGTCGTGCTCCTCATCGACGCGCAGCGCGCGGACGACCACGACCTGCCGGACTTCCCGGACCTGCCGGGCGTGCGCATCGTCGGCACCGACATCCTCGGGCTGCCCGACGACGAGGTGCTCGCGCTGGCGACCTACTACGACCTCGTGGAGTTCGCGACCGCGATCAAGCCGCTGCTGTTCAAGCGGCTCCTCGAGGACTCCGAGCAGGTCTTCTACCTCGACCCCGACACCTACCTGACCGCGCCGATGAGCGAGCTGCCCGGGGAGCTGGAGGCGAGCGAGGGCGGCATCCTGCTCACGCCGCACTTCCTGCACCCGCTGCCCGAGGACGCCCCCGTCTCGGAGGGCCACCTGCTCACCGTCGGCGTGTTCAACCTCGGCTTCTGCGGCTTCGACCGCCGGGCGGTCCCGGCGCTGGAGTGGTGGTGGGCGCGGCTGGAGTGGGAGTGCCTCTTCGACTTCATGAGTGGCCTGTTCGTCGACCAGAAGTGGATGGACATGGGCGCGGACCTCTTCCGCGCGCGCAGCCTGCGCCACCACGGCTACAACGTCGGCGTGGTCAACCTGCACGAGCGCCCGCTGGGTCTGGACGAGGACGGCTTCCACATCGTCGGCACCGACGACGCGCTGCGGCTGTTCCACTTCCACGCCTTCGACACCAGCCGGCCCGAGGAGCTGTCCACCCGCTTCGACATGTCGACCGCGCACCTCCGCACCGAGAGCGCCGCGGTCGACGAGCTCTGCAAGAGGTACGCGGCCGACGTCAGCCGTCACGAGCGGGCGCTGCCGCCCGCGCCGGCGTACCGCTACTGGAACGACACCACCGGTCGCCGGATCCCGCGCCTGATCCGGCGTGCGTGGCGGGTGGAGGCGCGGGCCGGCAACAGGCCGCCCTCGCCGTTCGTGGCCGCCGAGGCGGAGGCGTGGGACAAGTGGCGCCGCAGGGCCTGGAAGGGCGTCGCCAAGGAGCTGTCCGGCGATGCCGTCAAGAGCGCGCGCGTCGCGATGCCGGAGGAGTTCGGCCGCTTCAAGGAGAAGTTCCCCAGGCTTGTGGGCGGCGTGCGGTCGCGCTTCGTCGGCCGCGGCGGCATGTGGGGCTGAGCGCGTCGGCTCAGGGGGCCAGGACCGAGCGGATGCGCCGGATCGTGCGCTCCCAGGTGAAGGTGTCCGCCCACTGCCTCGCCGCGTCGAGGGCGGCGTCGTCGACCTCGGTCGCGCGGAGCACGGCGTCCGCGAGCGCCTGAGGGGTCCAGCCGTCCATCACGACGGCGTGACCGCCCGCGACCTCCAGGCAGGCCTTCTCCGGGCCGATGACGACCGGCTTGCCCAGCACCATGCCCTCGACCGTCGGCAGGCCGAAGCCCTCGAAGTCGGTCGGGAAGACGACCATGTCCGCCGACGCGAGCACCTGCTGGAACTCCGCGTCGGGCAGGAACGGCGCGAGCCTGACCCGGTCGCCGATGCCCCGGGCGTCGATCGCCTCCTGCAGGGCCGGCCGCCGGGCTCCGCCGACGCCGAGGACGAGCAGCTCCGGCACCGTTCCGCCGCGCGCCGCCAGGTCGGCCCAGGCGTCGAGCAGGAGATCGGGGTTCTTGTTGGTGTGGTGGGCGAAGGAGATCGCCGGACCGGTGCGGTCGGGCGCGGGCCAGTCGTGGACGTGGTCGGCGCCGAGGTGCGCGACGACGCTGTCCTTGCTCCGCGTCCGGGGGTGGAGCTCGTGCAGGTCGTCGAGGCTGCGCTGCGAGATCGCGATGAACGCGTCGGCCAGCTGGTAGGTCCGGCCGTAGGAGATGTCGCGGATGAAGCGTCGGCCGCGGCTGAACTGCTCGGGCCGCAGCTCGTGACGCAGGTCGAGGATGATGGTCGCGACACGCGCGTCGCCGAACGGCAGCACCGACGTCGTCGGCGCGGTCGCGAGCACGGCATCGGGCCGCAGCCGCTTGGACAGCGACCGCATCCGGGTCGTCTGCGCCCACGGCCGCCCGACGACGTACGGCTTCGCGACGGGGAGCCGGTGGAGCCGGTGCGGGGTGCCCTCGCCGATCGTCGAGGTGGCAGGTACGGCGACGTGCAGCTCGTCGTCGGGGAAGACGTCGAGCCACTGGGCGAGGACCGCGTCGATCAGGGTCCGGATGCCGCCGAACTCGGCGGCCATGGCGTCGATGAGGATCTTCATCGCGAGGCGGTGGTCAGCCCTCGTTCTTGTGCGCGACCAGGCGGCCGAGCTGCTCGATGTCGGCGTCGACCATGAGCTCGGCGAGGCCCTTCGCGTCGGTCTTCGCCTCCCAGCCGAGCACGCTGCGCGCCTTCGAGGCGTCGCCGATGAGTGCGTCGACCTCCGTCGGGCGCTCGTAGGCCTTGTCGTAGCGGACGTGGTCCTCCCAGTTCAGGCCGGCGTGCGCGAAGGCGTGCTCGGCGAACTCGCGGACGGTCGTGCCGGTGCCCGTGGCGAGCACGTAGTCCTGCGGCTGGTCGTGCTGGAGCATCCGCCACATGCCCTCGACGTACTCCTTGGCGTAGCCCCAGTCGCGGATCGCGTCGAGGTTGCCGAGGTCGAGGTGGTCGGTGACGCCCAGCTTGATGGACGCGACGCCGAGGGTGATCTTGCGGGTCACGAAGCTCTCGCCGCGGCGCGGGCTCTCGTGGTTGAACAGGATGCCCGACACGGCGAACAGGTCGTAGGCCTCGCGGTAGTTGACGGTCACCCAGTGCGAGTACAGCTTGGCGGCGCCGTACGGCGAGCGCGGGTAGAACTTCGTGTCCTCGTTCTGCGGCGGCGGGGTGGCGCCGAACATCTCCGAGGTGGACGCCTGGTAGAAGCGGGTGTCCAGGCCGCTGGCGCGGATCGCCTCGAGCAGGCGCAGCGTGCCGACCGCGTCGGTGGAGGCGGTGTACTCCGGCATCTCGAAGGAGACCTTCACGTGGCTCTGCGCGCCGAGGTTGTAGACCTCGTGCGGCTCGATCGCGTGGATCAGGTTCACCAGGCTGACGCCGTCGGTGAGGTCGCCGTAGTGCAGGTGGAGGTTCGGGTTCGACCCGAGGTGGTCGATCCGCGAGCGGTTGAGCGTCGAGTGACGGCGGACGAGCCCGTGGACGTCGTACCCCTTCTCGAGCAGGAGCTCGGCGAGGTACGAACCGTCCTGACCGGTGATGCCGGTGATCAGCGCGCGCTTCATGGTGCGCAGCGTAGACGTATCGTTGGCGACGCCCGCGCGTTGGTCCGTTCAGTCCTCGGCAGTGAATATCTCGGAACCTCTCGGATTGGATCGCAGACATTGGTCCGCATGCTCGTCGCCCACCTCCTCCCGCTGCTTCCGCAGCGGCTGAGGGTCCTGCTCGCCCGCAGGGTCCTCGGCTGGGAGATCCACCCGACCGCGTCCCTGGGGCGCAGCACGATCGCGGTCGGGCGGCTCGTGATGGGCCCCGACTCCTCGATCGGGCCGCGCAACACGATCCGCGGGCTCGAGGAGCTGGTGCTCGAGCGCGGTGCCACGATCGGTGGTGAGAACTGGATCAACGGCTATCCGCCCGGGTTCTTCGCCTACCAGAACAACCCCGACCGCCGTTCGTCGCTCCACCTCGGCGAGTACGCCTCCATCACCACCGGTCACCGCGTCGACTGCTCCGATGCGGTGGTGCTCGACCACCACGCGTCGCTCGTCGGGTTCGGCACCGTGGTGCTGACCCACAGCCTCAGCATCCGCACCAATCACTTCCGCGTCGCGCCGGTGCGGATCGGGCACCACGCGACGGTGATGAACGGCTGCACGGTCTTCGTCGGCGTGGAGATCGCTCCGCAGGCCGTGATCTCCGCCGCCTCGGTCGTCGCGCAGTCGCTGGAGAAGCCGTGCACCCTCTACCGCGGCAACCCGGCGGAGGCCGTGCGCGAGCTCGACCCGGCCGGTGAGCTGCTCAGCCGCCCGGGCCACTACGGCAACGGCCCCGCCGCCTGACCTCTGCTCCGGGGCTCAGGACTCCGCGCTGACCCAGCTCATCGTCGGCATCAAGGACGCGCCGGGCCACGCCAGGATGGCGCGCTCGTGCTCGGTGACGACCCGCTGCAGCAGGTCCTTGGGGTGCGCGAAGTCCGCGGGCATCATCGGCGGCGAGAAGCGGACGACGTGGCCGTCCCCGCTGCGATAGGTGTCGACCACGACGACGGGGGAGTTGCCCGCTGCCGCGGCCCACACCGCACCCGAGGAGCACCTGACCGTCCGGCCCGCGAACGTCACCGTGCTGGTGCCGGGGACGTCGGTCGCGATCATGACGACCTGCCCGCGAGCCAGTCGCTCGGCGAAGCCCGCCGTGCCCTCGCGTACGTCGATCAGCGGGCCGCCGCGCTTGAACACGAGGAAGTTCTGCCGCTGGCCCGGGCCGGCGTGCCACCCCAGCGCACCGGCTCGTACGACGGTCACGTGGTCGATGCCGGCCCGCTTGAAGGCGCCGAACATGCCGGAGTAGTGGCCGTGGTGCACGAAGCTCACCACGACGCCCCGGCCGAGGGCCTGGGCCGCCCGCAGGTGCTCGACGCCCTCGACCCGCTGGTTGATCGCGCGGCGGGGGTGCCAGCGCAGCTCGGCCTCCTTGAGCATGAACTCGACGAAGCCGGTCTTGGCCTGCTCGATCTCCTCCGGGGTGGCGACGTGCTCCAGCAGGTGGGTCATCTGCTCGGTGGCGATCGCGTCGTACGCGCCGGAGGTGAGGGCCCGGTCGGTGCGCTTGCGCAGCGACCGCTCGGCGATCGGCCACGGCAGCCGCGGGTGCAGCAGCCAGGTGGCGTTGTGGACCAGCGCCTTCGGGAGCGGCTTCGGGACGATCATGGACGTCTCGCGCACCAGCGGCGCGGCCGGCAGCGGCTCGACCCGCGGCCACGTCAGCGTCGGTGCGAGCGTCGCCTCGGGCCAGGCCAGGATCGCCCTCTCGTGGGTGCTCACCAGCTCCTGGAGCAGCTTCTTCGGGTCGGGGTAGTCGCTGGGGAGCAGGGGAGGGCTGAGCCGGATCACGTCGGCGCCCGTCTCGTGGAAGCCGTCGACGGTGACGATCGGGGTGTTCGCCTCGCGCGCGGCCCACACCGCGCCGGAGGAGCACTTCACGAGGTGTCCCGCGAAGGTCACCTCGCTGTTGCCCGGCGCGTCGGAGGCCATCGCCACGATCTCGCCCCGGGCGAGCCGCTCGATCAGCGCGGCACGGCCCAGTCCGGCGTACACCAGCGAGCCGCCGCGTCGTACGACGAGCATGTGCTGCCGCACGCTGGGCCGCACGTCCCAGCCCAGCGCCTTGTCGCGCACGAGCGTGGTGACGCTGAGGCCCGCGGCGCGGGCGATGGCGGCGAAGCCGCCGCTGTAGTAGCCGTGGTGGGCGAAGTGGAGGATCACACCGCGCCCCTCGGCGAGCGCGGCGTGGAGGTGCTCCACGCCCTCGACGCGGTGGCTCGTCGAGAAGCGCGGGTGCCACCGCAGCTCGTCCTCGAGCATCGCGAAGCGGATGTAGCGCTCGGCGGCGGCCTCGATCTCCTCCGGGGTCGCGACGTCTGCGAGCAGGTAGGTCATCTGCTCCATCGCCACGGCGCGGCGGTACGGCGAGCGCAGCGCCGCGTCGACGCGGCGGCGCATCAGCCGCCGGGCGATCGGCCAGGGCAGCCGGGGGTGGAACAGCCAGACGACATTGCCGATCAGCGCCTTGGTGGATGCCAAGGCCTTGGCCAGAGGGAGCATTCTGGGCGGGCCTTCCTCATGCATGGGGGCCGGGGCCGTCCCGCGCGGCGGCCGAGGCGGGGACGCGCCGCCGCCCCCTTCGGCCGCAGGTCCCTGGCTAGGAATGTAGTCGCCGCGGCGCCGGAATGGGTACGAATCAGTCAGAGAGCCCTTCGCCTCAGCCTGGATCGGTGGATACAGGCTCGGCCTGGATCCAGGCTGTCTCAGAGGTACGCCGGGTCGTCCTCCACGCCGCTGTCGACGCGGGCGAGGTCGACCTGGACCATCCGCGCCACCAGCTCCTCGAACGTCGTCCGTGCCCGCCAGCCGATCGCCTCGGCGGCCGGGGAGGGGTCGGCGACGAGGTCGGCGGTGTCGGCGGGGCGGACCAGGGCGGGGTCCTGCACGACGTGCGCCCAGGGGTCGTCGACGCCGGCCGCCGCGAACGCCACCTCGACCACCTCGGCGAGGGCGTGCGGACGTCCGGTGCCGATCGGGAGGTCCAGCGGCTCGTCGCGACGGACCATGCGGACGAACGCGTCGACGTAGTCGGCGGCGTGGCCCCAGTCGCGGCGTACGTCGAGGGTGCCGAGGGTCAGGGTCTCGGCGCGTCCGCGCGCGATCTCGGCGGCGCCGCGGGTGATCTTGCGGAAGACGAAGCCCGTCGCGCGGATCGGGCTCTCGTGCACGTAGAGCCGTGCGAAGCAGGCGTGCAGCCCCTCCGTCTCGCGCGCCTCCGCGACGAGCGCCTCGGCCTCGGCCTTGGCCCGGGCGTAGGGGCTGGCGGCCGCCGTCCCGAGGATCTCGGCGGTCGATGCCTGGAAGAGCCTGACGGTGTTCCCGTCGCGATGCAGCGACACCGCGGCGTCGAGGAGACCGGCCACCGCGTCGCGGTTGATCCGCCGGGTCAGCTCGGGCTCGGACCAGCTCCGGCCGACCGAGCTCACCGCGGCGAGGTTGTAGATCTCGTCCGGCCCGACCTCGGTGACGAGCTCGGCGAGCGCGCGGGCGTCCGCGACGTCGCAGGCGCGCATCTCCACCCCCGGGAGGTACGCCGCCGCGCGTGGACCGTCGACGCTCCCCGCTCGCGCGACCCCGACGACCCGCATCCCCTCCGCCAGCAGCCGTCGGGCCAGGTAGATGCCGTCCTGGCCGGTCACGCCCGTGACGAGGGCGGTCCCGCGCGGGCCGATCACGTCGCTCACGACGCAAGCAGCTCGTCGACCGCGGCCTCGATCTCGTCGGGCCCCAGCTCGATGTCCTGCATGAGCTCGTTGTCGCCGGTGCGCTCCGGCGTACGCGCGACGAGGTAGCGGTAGCGCGAGCCGGGGATGTTCGCGGTGATCGTCCAGTAGCAGTGCACGGCGTAGCCCGGCGCGAACAGCTCCAGCAGGCGTACGCCGGGCCGGCAGAAGACCAGGTTCGTCAGCGCGGCGCCGTGCGGGGCGACGACGACGCGCGCGGCCGCGAAGGTGTCGACCTGCTCCTGCACCGACAGGGTCCCGGGGTCGACGCGGGCGAAGCCGCGACGCTCGAGGCGCTCCCAGGTGGCGTCCTCGCTGACCAGGCGCCGCGTGTTCGGCGTCGTGCCGCGGGTGACGTAGATCCTCTCCGGCAGGTCGCTCGCGGCCGGGGACGGCGGCAGCCGGGCGGCCAGCCACTCCTGGCTCTGCGGGGGAGCGAGCATCTCGGCGTTCGGCAGCGACGGGACCAGCAGCCGGCGCGCGCGCAGGTGCAGGCCGGGCCCGGGCTCGACGACCCGCTCCGGCTCGACGCCGAGCAGGGCCAGCAGCTCGCGCTGGTAGCGGGCGCCCCGGTCGAGCACCCAGACGTCCGGCTCGACGTCCGGCAGGGCCTCGCGCAGCATGCCGATGCGGGGGAGCGCGTCGGTCACGAAGTGGTAGTAGTTGCCGCCCGTCCCACGAGCGGCCAGCACCGCGACCGTGCCGTCGACCCGCTGCTCGGCCGCCGGCCAGGGGTTCCAGAAGACCGGGTGCTCCTTCCAGCCGCTGATGCCGAAGTAGTGGCTGGTCTCGAGGTCGAGGATGCCGCCCGCAGTCACCACGGCCGCGTGGCGCCCCAGCAGCGCGCCGCCGGCGAGGTCCAGGACCGCGCGCTCGGGGATGCGCGCCTCGGTGTGCCGGCGCAGGAAGTCGGCGTCGGCCGGGTCGCCCGGAGGCATGGGCCGGTGCAGCACCTGGGCCGGCGAGAGCGAGTGGATCCGGACCGAGGCCGGCTCGAGCCGCTCGGTCTCGCGGGAGGTCGTCGTCGCCGTGCGCGGGAGTCCCCGCGCCGGTCCGACGGTACGACGGCCGGCGGACCCGATCACCCGCGCACCGACCCGGTGCCCGCGCTTGACCAGCGGCCACAGCGGCTGCAGCCGTGCGGGGAGCCTGCTCATCCGGCGTTGCGGCGCAGCCAGATCATGCCGAGGCCCGGCTCGGTGCCGTCCTCCTGGCGGTACGGCGCGAAGCCGAGCGGCTCGAGGAAGCCCAGGAGCTCGTCGAGGGAGTGGCCCGGGACGGGGTGGTACTCCAGCGCGACCGCCTTGACCTCGGCCCAGGACCCGGGCGAGGAGCGGAGGATGACGTCGTACTCGGCGCCCTCGACGTCCATCTTCACCAGCTGGACGCTGCGGCCGCCGGAGCGTGCCTGGGCCACGGCGTGGTCGAAGGAGACCGCGGGGACGGTGACCTCGGTGCCCTCGCCGGCGATCAGGCCGTTGTGGACGCTCGCGTCGCCGTTGTCGATCATCGAGAACTCGCCGTCCTCGCCGGCGAGGGCCGCGGAGTGCACGCTCACCCGGTCGGCGAGGCCGTTGTCGCGCACGTTGCGCTCGGCGTACGACGCGCTGGTGGGGGAAGCCTCGTAGACCTCGACCGCGGCACGCGGCAGCGCCTCGGCGATCGCGAGCGCGAAGCAGCCCACCTGGGCGCCGACGTCGAGGACCGCGGCGTCCGGGTCGAGGTCGCGGGTGAGCTCGGCGATGCCGTAGGCGTCGTCGGAGAAGATCTCGTAGATCGCGTAGCGTGCGCCGTCGGCGTTCGGGATGGTCATCGTGTAGCCGTTGCGGAGCCGCAGGTTCATCTCGCGCCGCGCGAGCGGCGTCTTCTGCGTGCCGAGGTCCCAGAAGACCGTCGGGAAGTTGCTGAAGAGCGCCGGTGTCTGCCGGATCCGCTTGGCCAGGTGGCCGACGCTGCGGATGCCCGGCACGTCAGGCCTTGCGCCA
>WQZX01000058.1 GCA_009780515.1 Nocardioidaceae bacterium
CCGATCCCTCGCGTGGCGAGCGGCACCAGACGGGTGTGATGGCAAGGCGGGCGCGCGACGGCGGTCTGGTTGCACCATCGAGCGTGCCCAACGCCGCCAGCGCGCCCGTGTGGTGCCGCGCAGTAGCGAGGGATCGGTGGAGCCAGGCTCAGCGCAGCGCGTGGCGCACGACGGCCTGCTCGCGCTCGGGGCCGACGCCGATCACGGAGATGCGGGCGTTGGAGAGCTCCTCGACCCGCTCGACGTAGGCCTGCGCGTTCTTCGGCAGGTCGGCGAAGTCGCGGGCGTCGGAGATGTCCTCCCACCAGCCGGGGAGGTACTCATAGATCGGCGTCGCGTGGTGGAAGTCGCTCTGGTTGACCGGCATCTCGTCGTGGCGGACGCCGTCGACGTCGTACGCGACGCAGACGGGGACCTGCTCGAGGCCGGTGAGCACGTCCAGCTTGGTGAGCACGAAGTCGGTGACGCCGTTGACCCGCTCGGCGTAGCGGGTGATGACGGTGTCGACCCAGCCGCAGCGACGGGGACGGCCGGTGGTGGTGCCGTACTCCCAGCCGGCCTTGCGCAGGAACTCGCCGCTGTCGTCGTGCAGCTCGGTCGGGAACGGGCCCTCGCCGACGCGGGTGGTGTAGGCCTTCGCGATCGCGATGACCTGGTCGATGCGGGTCGGTGGGATGCCCGAGCCCGTGCACGCGCCGCCGGAGGTCGCCGACGAGGACGTGACGAACGGGTAGGTGCCGTGGTCGACGTCGAGCAGCGTGGCCTGGCCGGCCTCGAGCAGGACGACCTCGTCGCGGTCGAGCGCCTGCCCGAGCAGCAGCCCCGTGTCGCAGACGTACGGCGAGAGCCGCTCCGCGTGGGCCAGCAGCTCCTCGACGGTCTGCTCGACCGAGGGCGCGCGCCGGTTGTAGATCTTGGTGAGGATCTGGCCCTTGAGCTCCAGCGCGCCCTCGACCTTCGCGGTCAGGATCTTCTCGTCGAAGAGGTCCTGGACCCGGATGCCGATGCGGTTCATCTTGTCGGCGTACGTCGGGCCGATGCCGCGGCCGGTGGTGCCGATGCGGCGCGAGCCGAGGAACCGCTCGGTGACCTTGTCGATGGTGCGGTTGTAGTCGGCGATGACGTGGGCGTTGGCACTCAGCTTGAGCCCGCTGGTGTCGACGCCGCGCGCCTCGAGGCCCTCGATCTCCTCGAACAGCACGTCGATGTCGACGACGACGCCGTTGCCGATGACCGGGGTGCAGCCGGGCGTCAGGATGCCCGAGGGCAGCAGGTGGAGGGCGAACTTCTGGTCGCCGATGACGACCGTGTGGCCGGCGTTGTTGCCGCCGTTGAACTTCACGACGTAGTCGACCTGGCTGCCCAGGTGGTCGGTCGCCTTGCCCTTGCCCTCGTCGCCCCACTGGGCTCCGACGATCACGATTGCCGGCACTGTGCCTGCTCCTTCTACGGGACGGAGTCCCTCCGGTCCGCCTGATCGGGCCGGCTGCTCAACGCACCACTCGGTGTTGTCGTGGCAAGGCCCCGGGAGACCGGGGCCGTTGCGGCGTCACGCTACCAAACCGGGCCGGCGGCGCCGGATGTCCGCGAGCCCGGCCACGGGCCGGCCGAGGGCCAGCAGCAAGCCGCCGGTCACTCGTCCCGGCCGAGGAGCTCGCGCTCCTCGGCGAGGAACTTCTCGACGCGGCGGTCCGGCACCAGCCACATCAGGGCGACCACCACCGGCGGGACCAGACCGACCCACGGCACCCAGAGCGCGGCCAGGATCCCGGCGACGTACACGACGGGAGAGACCTTGCCCTTGAGGTCGACGCCGAGCGCGGCCCGGGCGCGGTCGCCCGAGGGCGTGCGCATGATCGCGCGCTGGAGCAGGAAGTAGGCGATCGCGGCGGCGAGCAGATTCGCGCCGTAGACGATGGTCGGCACCTGGGCGAGCCGGCTGTGGTCCAGCCACGAGGTCGAGAACGGGAAGAGGCTGAGCCAGAACAGCAGGTGCAGGTTCGCCCACAGCACCGCGCCGTCGGCGTGGTCGACGAGCTGGAACAGGTGGTGGTGGTTGTTCCAGTAGATGCCGACGTACACGAAGCTGACGAGGTAGGTCACCAGCCCCAGCCCGCTGGTGTCGAACAGCGCGTGCCAGCCCACGCCCCTCGGCGCCCGCAGCCCGAGCACCATGATCGTGATGACGATCGCGAGAACGCCGTCGCTGAACGCCTCGAGCCGCCCGCTCCTCATGCGCCGAGCCTGAACGCGATCTCGGCGGCGACGGCCCGCGCGAGGTCCGCCGCCGAGTCGCCGTCGCGCTCGGGCACGACGCCGTCCAGCCGGCCGCCCGCGAGCAGGTCGAGCGCCCCGATGCCCTGCTTCTCGGCCATGTCGGCGGCATGGTCGACCACGCCGTGGACGATCACCGAGGCGCCCTCGGGCGGCAGCGGGGAGAGCCAGCCGCGCTCGGCCGCGAGGACGGTCCGCGCCGGCACGAGGGCGAGCGCTCCTCCGCCGCAGCCCTGGCCGAGGATCACCGACACGGTCGGGACGCGCATCGAGACGAGGGTGCCGATGCAGCGCGCGATCTCGCCCGCGATCGCCCCCTCCTCGGCCTCCCGGGAGAGCTCCGCGCCCGGGGTGTCGACGACGGTGACCAGCGGCAGGCCGAGCTCCTCGGCCAGCGCCATGCCGCGGCGGGCCTCGCGCAGCGCGCCGGCGCCCATCGGATGGGCATCGCCCTGACGCTCCCGGTCCTGCCCGACCAGCACGCAGGGCCGGCCGTCCAGCCGGGTCAGCGCGATCAGCACCGAGTCGTCGCGCTCGCCCTCGTCGGTGCCGCGCAGGCGGACGGTCCCGCCGGCGCCGTACCTCAGGAGGTCGCGGACGCCGGCACGGCGGGCGCGGGTGGCCTCGACGTCGTCCCAGACCGGGTGGTCGCGGGCGGTGCCGGGCTCGACGGGCGTACGACGCTCGAGGGCGGGAGCGGTCGGCGGATCGACCAGCACGCCCAGCGCCCGGTCGACGATCTCCGGCAGGTCCTCGGCGGGTACGACGGCGTCGATGACCCCCTTGGCAGCGAGGTTCTCCGCCGTCTGCACGTCCTCGGGGAACGGCTCGCCGTTGAGCGCCTCGAAGACCTTCGGCCCGAGGAATCCGACCAGGGCTCCGGGCTCGGCGACCGTGACGTGCCCGAGCGACCCCCACGAGGCGTAGACGCCGCCGGTCGTGGGGTGGCGGAGGTGCACGAGGTAGGGCAGCCCGGCCGCGCGGTGCTCCATCAGCGCCCGAGAGATCTCGGCCATCTGCAGGAACGCCGGCGTGCCCTCCTGCATCCGTGTGCCACCCGAGGCGGTGGTCGCGAGCACGGGCAGGCGCTCGGCCGTCGCGCGTCGTACGGCGGCGGCGATGCGGGTGGCGGCGGCGATGCCGATCGAGCCTGCCAGGAACCGGAACTCGTTCGCCACGAAGGCGACCGGCCTGCCCCGGACCGTGCCACGACCGGTGATCACGGACTCGTCGGTGCCGGCCTTCTCGGCGGCCGCCCGCAGCGCGTCCTGGTAGTCGGCGGCGTGGCGGCTGATGTCGATCGGCTCGTCCCACGACTCGTAGCTGCCGTCATCGAGCACGAGATCGACCAGCTCGCGGGCGGTCCAGCGGCGGCTCGTTCCCATGGCGCCGAACTCTAGAGTGAACCCATGGTCCAGCCCAGCAGGATCCTGGTGATCGCGAACGCCGGCGCCGGCACGGCCGACGAGCAGGCGCTGGACGCCGCGGTCGCGATCCTGCGCGAGCACGCCGAGGTGGAGGTGCGCGAGACGTCCGGTCCCGACGAGCTCGCGGCGGCTCTCACCGGGAGCCCGGACGACGAGCGCATCGTGATCGCGGGAGGCGACGGCAGCATCCATGCGGCGGTCGCCGCGCTGCACCGGCTCGACCAGCTGCGCGGCCAGGAGATCGGGCTGATCCCGCTCGGCACCGGCAACGACTTCGCGCGGACGCTCGAGATCCCGCTCGACCCGCGGGCAGCGGCGGGGGTCGCAGCCACCGGTCGCGCGCAGCCGGTCGACCTGGTCGTCGACGACCACGGACAGGTCACCGTCAACAGCGTGCACCTGGGCGCGGGTGCGCAGGCCGGGAAGAACGGCGCCCGCTGGAAGGAGCGGCTCGGCGCGATCGGGCTCGGCAAGGTCAACCTGGGCAAGCTCGGCTACCCCATCGGAGCGGTCCTCACCGCCCTCGACCCACCGAGCCTGCGGCTGCGCGTGGAGGTGGACGGCAGGCTGGTCCTCGACGAGGACGAGCCTGCCCTCATGGTCGCCGTCGGCAACGGCAGCTCCACCGGGGGCGGGACGCGATTGACCCCCGCCGCCCAGCCGCACGACGGCAAGGCCGACATCCTGGTCGCGACCCCCGGCTCCCACGTCGCGCGGCTCGGCTACGCGCTCCGGCTGCCCTTCGGCAGCCACAGCCAGCGCGGCGACGTCCAGATGCTGCGCGGGGAGACGATCCGCGTCAGCGGCGACGAGTTCGAGCTCAACAGCGACGGCGAGATCGACGGCCCGGTCCGGTCGCGTACGTGGAAGGTGCTGCCGTCGGCGTACTCGATGGTGGTGCCGGAGGCCTAGCGATCTAGGCTGTCACGCCGTGGCACGAGGACAGCGCGACCAGCAGCAGGACCCCACCGACTGGGTGACCCGGACCGCCGATCTGGCGCTCCGGCACGCCGAGCAGTCGAACGGCGGCACGCTGCCCGAGCTGATCACCTGTGCGTCCGGCATCAGCCCGTCCGGGCCGATCCACCTCGGCAACCTGCGCGAGTTCCTGACGGTGCACTTCGTGGCCGAGGAGATCCGCCGACGTGGGATCGACGTGCGCCACCTGCACAGCTGGGACGACTACGACCGCTTCCGCAAGGTGCCGGCCGGTGTCGACCCGAGCTGGGCCGAGCACATCGGCAAGCCGCTGTCGGCCGTGCCGGACCCGACCGGCGAGTTCGCGAGCTGGGCCGAGCGCTACAAGGCTCCGTTGCGCGCCGCACTGGCCGAGATGGGCTGCGAGATGGTCGAGGTGTCGCAGACCGAGATGTACCGCGCCGGCACCTACCGCGAGCAGATCCTGACCGCGATCCGCAAGCGCGCCGAGATCGACGAGGTGCTCGGCCGCTTCCGCACGAAGAAGGCGGCGCCGACCGAGGACGGCGAGCCCGTCGAGACCACCGCCGAGGAGGAGGTCACCGGCGCCGACCTGCTCGCCCGCTTCCCCTACAAGCCCTACTGCCGCGGCTGCGGACGCGACACGGTCACCATCACGGCGTACGACGACGAGACGACCGATCTCTCCTACACCTGCACCGCCTGCGGCGAGTCCCACGTGACCAACGTGGCCACCCAGGACGAGGGCAAGCTCGTGTGGAAGGTGGACTGGCCGATGCGCTGGACCTACGAGGGCGTCCACTTCGAGCCCGGCGGCGTCGACCACGCGTCACCGGGCTCCAGCTACACCGTCGGCAAGGAGCTCGTCGGCCCGATCTTCGACGGCACCGCGCCGAGCTTCGTCGGCTACTCGTTCGTGGGCGTCGCCGGCATGCCGAAGATGAGCTCGTCCAAGGGCGGCGTACCGACCGCGGCCGAGGCGCTGCGGATCCTCGAGGCGCCGATCCTGCGCTGGCTCTACGTCCGCCGACAGCCGAAGCAGGCCTTCAACGTCGACTTCGGTCAGGAGGTCCTGCGGCTGTACGACGAGTGGGACGCACTGACCAAGAAGGCCGCGATCCCCGAGAAGCGCGACGCCGCGGTGCTCGCCTGGGAGCGCGCCTCCTCGACCGCGTCGGCCGGCAGGCTGGCGACGCCGTCCGTCGTGGTGCCGTTCCGGATGCTGTCCTCGGTCGCCGACGTGACCGCGGGATCGCGCGAGATCACCGCACGCACCGTCGGCGCGACCGAGACCGACCTCGAGCCGCGGCTGACCAAGGCGGCCACCTGGATCACGTCGTACGTCGACCCCGAGGACCGCACCACCGTGCGCGACTCCCCCGCCACCGACCGGCTCGGCGCTCTCGCCGACGACGAGAGGCGCTGGCTGGACCTGCTCCTGGCGCACCTGCCCGCCGACTTCACCGACGCCGACGCGCTGACCACCGTGATCTACGGCGTGCCCAAGCTGGCGCTCGGGCTGGGCCTCGAGGACGGGCCGACCGACGAGGTCAAGGCCGGGCAGAAGGCGTTCTTCCGGCTGCTCTACAACCTGCTGGTCGACGCCGAGCGGGGTCCGCGGCTGCCGACGCTGTTCGCTGCGCTGGGCGAGCAGAAGGTCCGCTCGCTGATCACTCCTGCCCCCTGAGTCACCGGCCCCGGCCGGTTCGCGCACGCTCTCAGACAGGCCCGTCCGGATGGATGCTGCGCGTCTCAGAACGCTCGTAGCGGCGCGGCAGCCAGTCGGCCGGGTGGATCTTCGGCAGCGACTTGGCCAGCGCGAGCACGACGTAGACGACGGTGTTGACCGCGACGAAGGCCGCGAGCACGCCGAACCAGGACGAGTGCATCAGGCTCTGCGGCAGCAGGATCCCCAGCGGCGTCATCGGACCAGCTCCGTGCTCTGGTCCTCACGCGGCTGGGCGGGGGCGCGGACGACATGGCCCCACGCGGCCCTGCGACCGAGCGAGATGTCGATGATGCCCTTGACGTAGACCACGTCGAGGAACATCGCGTAGAAGAGCTCGGGGAAGAGCGTCAGGGCGAGCAGCCGGGCGCGCCAGCCACCGGCCCACACCCCGGCGAGCCGCTCGACGATGAAGACGGCGCCCACGCCGAGCCAGAACGGGAACCAGACCCATCCGTTGCTCGCGAGCACCGTGAGGGTGATCAGGACGATGTAGCCGGCCAGCGCGATCACGCCGTACCCGATGCCGAGCTGCTGGACCCAGTAGCGGAACGTCTGGGGACGCAGGCCGTAGGCGCCGAGGTTCTCGAGCGCGCCGCGCTGCCAGCGCAACCGCTGGGTCCACAGGTTGCGCCAGGTCGGCATGACCTCGGTGACGACGGTGCAGTCGGCCGGCGAGATCATCAGCGCGCCCAGGCTCTTGAGCGCCAGGGTGAGCTCGTTGTCCTCGGTCAGCGCGAGGGTGTCGTAGACGTCGCCGGGCACGCCCGGCAGGCTGCGCCCGCGCTCGCTCGCCACGGCGCGCAGGGCACGGGGCCGGAACACCGAGGCGGTGCCGGTCAGCACGAAGACCTTGCCGCGACGTCGGCGCAGCTCGCGGGCGTAGCGGGTGTACTCGTTGCGCTGGAACTGGCCGATCAGCCCGAAGCCCTCCTCGCCGTAGAAGAGCCCGCCGACCGCCATCAGCGCCCGGTCGTCGCTCATCCGGCGTACGACGCCCTCCAGGAAGCCGTCGTCCAGCATCGTGTCGGCGTCCATGATCATGACCAGGTCGTTGTCTCCCTGACCCGCCAGCATCCGCTTGAGCACCTGGTTCAGACCACCGGCCTTCTTGCGGTCGTTCTCGACCGTCTCGAAGACCTCCACGCCTGCCGCGCGGGCGATCCCGATGGTGCCGTCGGTGCAGTTGTCGGCGACCACGATGATCCGCTCGGGCGGATGGGACTGCGCCTGCAGCGAGGCGATCGTGCCACCGATGCTGCGCTCCTCGTCGTGGGCGGGGATCAGCACGGTGACGGTCACCGGTCCGGCGTACTCACCGCGGGTGGCGGCCATGACCGCGCGCGGCGACAGCGGCAGCCGTACGGCGTCGAGGCTGCGGCGCTGACGGGTGAGGATGCGCTGCTCGATGACGGCGACCGCCGCGGCGAGCAGCAGCGCCAGCCCGACGGCGGCCAGCAGGGTCCGAACGCTCGGAGCCTCGTTGTCGTAGAGGACGCGCCACACGCCGAGCACCACCCGGCTGTGCGGGCGCTCGGTGTAGCGGTCACCCGAGCCCGACGTCGCCCACCACAGCAGCGCGGCGCCTCCCACGGCCGCACCGGCGATGAGCAGCCCTACCAGGCGCTGCAGTCCCCGCATCTCTCGAACCTCCTCGCGCCAGACGCTATCGACCCTCGACCTGCCCGGGACGGCAACGCCACAACGCTGAGCGACCGGCCGCGGAGTGCGGGACAAGGTCCCGGATCCAGGCCGCGCCCCCGTTCGGGACCGGTCGTCGTCCAGCGTGTCAGGGAAGGATTCGGGGCCGCAAGCGCTCATGCCGGGGCGGCCGCGACCGAAGGACCGGGTGTAGAGGTCGTCGCCACGGATGGCGGCGACGGACGCAGGCACCTCGGCCGGCGGCAGGTACGCCGAATCCGGTACGCCGTCACCGCACGGCACCTAGGATCGAGGAGGTCGGCTCCGATCGGCCGAGGACGGGGAGTTCCAGGATGGACGGCGACGACGCCACCCACGCGCAGGACCAGGGCCCTCCGCCCACCGGACTGCCCGACGCGCACATGCGCCTCCTCGTCGAGGCCGCGCCGAACGCGCTCGTGCTGGTCGACTCCTCCGGCCGGATCGTGCTGGTCAACCGCGAGGCCGAGCGCTCGTTCGGCTACTCGCGCGACGAGCTGATGCGGATGTGGGTCGACGACCTGGTCCCCGACACCGGCCGCGGCTTCCACCAGAGCCACCGGGCACTCTTCGCCACCCATCCGAGCAAGCGCACGATGGGCGCCGGCCGCGAGATGTACGGCGTGCGCAAGGACGGCACGCACGTGCCGGTCGAGGTCGGTCTGAGCCCCGTCGTCCTCGGCAAGCAGCCGCACGTGCTCGCCTCGGTGCTCGACATCAGCGAGCGCAGGCGCGGCCAGAGCGCGGCCGACGAGGCGCGGCAGGCGCGCCTGATGCGCGACATCATCGCCACGCTGCCCATCTCGGTGATCGCCACCGACCTCGACGGGCGGGTCGTCACCGCGAACCCGGCGGCCGAGCGGCTGCTCGGCTACCAGCAGTCCGAGCTGGTCGGCGGCCCGATCACCGTCATCGACGTGCACGAGCGGATGCACGACGACGACGGCAACCCCGCGCTGCGCGACATCGACGCCGAGATCGAGTGGTCCTACCGGCGCAAGGACGGGTCCGTCGTGCCGGTCAGCGAGGAGGTGGTGCTGCTCCGCGGCGCCGACGGCCACGCCACCGGCTACCTCGTCGTGTCCTCCGACATCACCAACCGTGTCGAGGCCTACCGCCAGGTCGACCACCTGCGCCTCCACGACCCGCTCACCAACCTCCCCAACCGCGAGCACCTGCTCCGTGGCCTCGAGGAGGCGGTTGGCCGGGCGGACGAGGCCGGCACCCGGGTCGCTGTCCTGCTGCTCGACCTCGACCACTTCAAGCGGGTCAACGACACCCTCGGCCACCACCTGGGCGACGAGCTGCTCCTGGCCGTGGCCGACCGGCTGCGGGGCTGGGCGCGCAGCAGCGACATCGTCGGCCGCCTCGGCGGCGACGAGTTCGTGGTGATCCTGACCGACCTGCTGCCCGGCACCGAGCTGACGCCCAGGATCGAGGACATGCTGGCCTCGCTGCTGGCGCCCGTCGACGTCCGTGGCTACGAGCTCGTGGCGACGGCCAGCGTCGGCGCGACGGTGTACCCCACCGACGGCGGCAGCCCGGCGACGCTGCTGCGGCACGCCGACGCCGCGATGTTCCGCGCGAAGGCCGCCGGCCGCGACACCGTCCGCTGGTTCGACACCTCGATGCAGGAGGAGACCAACGACAAGCTGGCGCTCTCCGGCGCGCTCCGGCACGCGCTGGGGCACGGTGAGCTGTCGGTCGTCTACCAGCCCCAGTTCGACCTCGCCGACGGCGAGCTGATCGGCTTCGAGGCGCTGGCGCGCTGGCAGAGCTCCGAGTACGGCGCCGTCTCCCCCGACCGGTTCATCCCGGTCGCCGAGGACAGCGGCCTGATCCTGCAGCTGGGCGAGTGGGTGCTCCGCCGCGCGTGTGCGGACCTCCTCGACCTGCAGCAGGCGCTCGGCCGTCCGCTCAACCTCGCCGTCAACGTCTCGCCGCGCCAGCTGCACCGGCGCGACTCCGCCGCCGGGATCGCCGCGGCGCTGGAGGAGGTGGGCCTGGCGCCAGACCAGCTCGGCGTCGAGATCACCGAGGGCATCCTGCTCGAGGAGAACGCCGAGTCGATGGCGGCCCTGCACACGCTGCGCGACCTCGGGGTCCAGGTCATCGTCGACGACTTCGGCCGGGGCTACTCCAGCCTCGCCTACCTGACCCGCTTCCCGGTCGACAAGATCAAGATCGATCGCTCGTTCGTGCAGCCGATCGCCGACCGCGACGAGACCGCCGCGATCGTCGACGCGATCATCGTGATGGCCCACGCGCTGGGAATGACCGTGGTCGCGGAGGGCGTCGAGACCGAGGAGCAGGAGGCGTACCTCCGCGCGCGGGGCTGCGACCAGGTGCAGGGCTATCGCTACGGCCGGGGCGTCCCACTCGCGGAAGCGGCGCGCACCGCGCGGACGCTCGACGCGTAGGCGGTCAGCGTGGCCCCATCCGGAACCGCAGTCCCCGACCCGACCCCCGTCTGGGTCGGGCACGTGCGGTCGTACGCCGGAGGGGCCGCCGCCGTCCTCGGCGCCGCGGTGCTCCTGGCGTGGATGCGGCACTTCTCGGTCATCGAGCACCTGCCCTACAGCCTCCACCCGATGAAGGCGAACTCCGCGCTGGGCGCCGCGTTCGCCGGGGTGTCGCTGCTGGGCGCGGGCCCGCGCTGGCGGTGGGCCGCCGTCGTACCGCTGCTGATCGGAGGCGCGTCGCTGTTCGAGTGGATCAGCGGGCACTCGCTCGGGATCGACCAGCTGCTCGTGCACGACAGCATCTCGCCGACCGAGCCCGGCCGGCCGTCGCCGCAGGTGGCGATGGCGCTCGTCCTGTTCGGACTGGCGCGGCTGCCCTCGGGGTCGTCCCGGCCCGGGCCGGCACGTCTCGGCGGCGTGGCGACCGCCGCGTTCGCGGTCGTGGTCCTGACCCTCGAGGTGGGCTGGCTCTTCCAGGCGCCCGAGCTCACCTCGGTCAACGGCCGGGGCGGCATGGCCGCGCCGAGCGCGCTGATCGTGCTGCTGCTGGCCGTCGGGCTCGGGGCGATGCACGCGCGCAGGGTCCCGCTGTCCTACCTGTGGGACCACGGCGCGACCGGCACCGTCGTACGACGACTGCTGCCGCCGGTGGTGCTGGCGCCGCCCGCGATGGGCCTGATCACGCTCGTCGGCCAGAAGAACGGCTGGTTCGGCATGAACCTCGGCCTCTCGCTGTTCGCCGGCAGCATGGCGGCGCTCCTCGTCGTGGTCGTCACCGTCACCGCGTCCTCGATCCACCACGTCGACGTCGAGCGCAGCCGGATCCAGCGCCAGCTGGAGGCGATCTTCGACAGCGTCCCCGCGGCGCTGACCATGCGCGACTCGCACGGCCGCCTGATCCGCTACAACCGGTCGCCGAGGCTGGGCGAGGACTCCTCGGCCGAGGAGATCTACTTCCGACCGCCCATCCGCGACGACGACAAGCTGTTGCCCACCGAGATCAAGGCCCTTGCCGAGCGCAAGCCGGTCACGACCATGCTCAGGCCGACCGGCTCCAACCACGAGTACCAGGTCACCAAGTTCCCCGTGTACGACGTCGACGGGTCGGTGCTCGGGATCGGCGGGTTCGCCGTGGACGTGACCGCGCGGGTCGAGGCCGAGCGCGCGCTGCGCAAGGCCGAGCAGCTCGCGCGCCACCTCGCCGACCACGACCCGCTCACCGACATCTGGAACCGCCGCCGCTTCGAGGGCGAGCTGGCCGCCGTGCTCGCCGAGCTGGAGACGAGCAGACCGCTCGGCGGCGCGCTGATGATCGTCGACGTGGACCACTTCAAGGCGGTCAACGACAGCCTCGGCCACGACGCCGGCGACCAGCTGCTGATCGCAGTCGCGAAGCGGGTCGGTGCGATCGTGACCGAGACCGGCGCCGTGAGCAGGCTCGGCGGCGACGAGTTCGCCGTGATGCTCTGCCAGGGCGACCATGCGGCGCTGGACGCCGTCGCGCGCGAGATCGTCGCGGCCGTCGCCGCGGCCGGCGTCGACTGCGGGATCGCCCCCGCGCACGGCGTGACGGGATCGGTCGGCGTCGCGGCCTTCGCCGACCTCGAGGTCGCCCATCGCACCCCGCGGACCGCGCTGATCCGCGCCGACGAGGCGCTGTACGTCGCCAAGCGCGACGGCCGCGGCACCCACCGGACCTACGGCCCGGGCCTGTCCCGCAGCGCCTGACCCCGGCGTCGGACCGCGCTCAGCCCAGCAGCTGCTCGGCGGCCGTCGGGCTGGAGTCGCGCAGGAAGTCCGCACAGCGCTCCCACTCGTCGGTCTCGCCGATCGCACGGGCGGCCGTGGCGAGCAGGGCCAGGCAGGTCAGGAAGCCGCGGTTGGGCTCGTGCTCCCACGGCACCGGGCCGTGACCCTTCCAGCCGTTGCGGCGCAGCAGGTCCAGGCTGCGGTGGTAGCCGACGCGGGCGTAGGCGTAGACGGTCACCGGGTCCTCGTCGCGCGAGGCCGCCAGCGCCGCCAGCGTCGCCCACGCGAGCGGCGACGCCGGGTTGCGTCGTACGACGTCCATCGGCGCCTCGCCCGCGGCGATCGCACCGGCGGCGGGGTCCTCGGGCAGGTGGGTGGGCGGCGGGCTCGCCATCAGGTCGATTCCGGTCATGGTCCGATTGTGGCGCGCGAGGTACGCCGTTCGGCGCGGCGGGTGCACCACTCGGCGATCTGGGGCTGCGTGACGCCCGTCACATCCCGATAGGGTCGGCCCATGACACTCGGGAACCAGGACCCACCCACCCCACCCGAATCCCCGCAGAGCAACGGGCGGACGGTGAGGCTGGTCGTCGCGGGGATCCTGCTGGCGATCCCCGTCGTCGCGCTGATGGCCGTGCCGACGTACTCCAAGACGGACCCGACGCTGTGGGGCTTCCCGTTCTTCTTCTGGTACCAGTTCCTGTGGGTGTTCCTGTGCGCGGGCTTCACCTACGGCGCCTACCGGGTCACCCTGTCGGCCGGCCGCAAGGAGCGTGACCGGTGAGAGCGCTGCTGCTGCCCCTGAGCGCGACCTCCGGGGTCAACGGGACGGCTCTGACCGTCCTGATCGTGCTGTTCCTGCTGGTGACCGTCGCCGGCTTCCTGGCCACGCGCTTCAAGCGCGCCGAGTCGTTGGACAGCCTCGAGGAGTGGGGCCTGGGCGGACGCAAGTTCGGCACGGTCGTCACGTGGTTCCTGCTCGGCGGCGACCTCTACACGGCGTACACGTTCGTCGCGGTGCCGGCGGCGATGTTCGCGACCGGCGCGGTCGCGGGCTTCTTCGCGGTGCCCTACACGATCATCCTCTACCCGATCGTCTTCGTCTTCATGGCGCGGCTGTGGTCGGTCAGCCACCGGCACGGCTACATCACGACCTCGGACTTCATCCGCGGCCGCTACGACTCGCGGCCGCTGTCGCTCGCGGTCGCGGTCACCGGCTTCCTGGCGACGATGCCCTACATCGCGCTGCAGCTGGTCGGCATCCAGGCCGTCCTGACGGTCGCCGGCCTCGGCGGGAGCGGCAGCTGGCTGACCAAGGACCTGCCGCTGCTCATCGCGTTCGCGGTGCTGGCGGCGTACACCTACACCAGCGGGCTGCGGGCGCCGGCGGTCATCGCCTTCGTCAAGGACATCCTGATCTACCTCGTCATCATCGTCGCGGTCATCTACCTGCCCCACCACGTCGGCGGCTGGAGCCACGTCTTCAGCGCGGCCAAGGCGAAGATGGACGCGACCAGCGCGACCACCGGCAAGCCGACCGGCACCTTCATGTCGGTCAGCACGACCCACTGGGCCTACGCGACCCTCGCCCTCGGGTCGGCCATGGCGCTGTTCATGTACCCGCACTCGGTGACCGCGTCGCTGTCGTCGAAGAGCCGCAACACGATCCGGCGCAACGCGGCCATCCTGCCGGCGTACTCCTTCCTGCTGGGGCTGCTCGCGCTGCTCGGCTGGGTGGCCATCGCCTACGGCATCGACCTGAAGAAGGACCTCGGCGGCAACGCCCAGCTGGTGATCCCCCAGCTCTTCGAGAGCGCCTTCCCGGCGTGGTTCGCGGGCGTCGCCTTCGCGGCGATCGCGATCGGCGCGCTCGTCCCCGCCGCGATCATGTCGATCGCCGCGGCGAACACCTTCAGCCGCAACATCTACAAGGAGTGGCTCAAGCCGGACGCGACGCCGCAGCAGGAGGCCAAGGTCTCGAAGATCATGTCGCTGGTGGTCAAGGCGTTCGCGCTCGTCTTCGTGCTCACGATGGACAAGCAGAACGCGATCAACTTCCAGCTGCTCGGCGGCATCTGGATCCTCCAGATCTTCCCGGCCGTCGTCTTCAGCCTCTACACCCGCTGGTTCCACCGGTGGGCGCTGCTGGCCGGCTGGGCGGTCGCGATGGTCTACGGCACGGTCGAGGCGTACAAGGTCATCAGTCCCACGACCGGCGGTCACTTCGGCGGCTCCCTGGCGCTCATCCCCGGCATCGGGCAGATGGGCTACATCGCGATGACGGCCTTCGTCCTCAACGTCGCGGTGGCCGTGGTGCTCACGCTGGTCCTGAACGCGGTCAAGGTCTCCAACGGCGCCGACGCGACCTCGCCGGGCGACTACCACGCCGACGCGGGCGACCCGCGGGTCGACGCCGACGTCCGTTCCCACGCAGCCGCACAGGACCCCTTCGCCGACCCGGAGGCCCTCGCCTGAGGCCCCTGATCCCGTCCCGGTGTGACCGAGCGCGCACCGGGACGGGATCGATGCGCCGTTGCGGGAACGAATGTCGGCGATGCGGTGTTGACTGGTCTCTGTGACCCAGAGCCAGACTGCGGCGCCCGCGGCGCCGACGATCGACTTCAAGCCGTGGCCGGCGCTGTTCGCGCTGGTCCTCGGCTTCTTCATGATCCTCGTGGACATGACCATCGTGACCGTCGCGACGCCGACGATCATGGACAAGCTGCACGCGTCGTCGACCGACGTCATCTGGGTCACCAGCGCCTACATGCTGGCGTACGCCGTGCCGGTGCTGATCACCGGACGACTCGGTGACCGCTTCGGCTCGAAGTACCTCTACCTCGCCGGTCTGACCGTCTTCACGCTCGCGTCGCTGTGGTGCGGGCTGACGGCGACCGTCGGTGCGCTGATCATCGCCCGCGTGGTGCAGGGCCTGGGCGCCTCGATGATGACGCCGCAGACGATGGCGATCATCACCCGCATCTTCCCGGCCCACCAGCGCGGCTCCGCGATGGCGGTCTGGGGCGCGACCGCCGGCGTCGCGATGGTGGTCGGTCCGATCGCCGGTGGCGTGCTGACCGACGCGTTCGGCTGGGAGTGGATCTTCTTCGTCAACGTCCCAGTCGGTGTCATCGCCTTCGCCGCGGCCTTCAAGCTCGTGCCCTCGCTGCCGACGCACCCGCACCGGTTCGACTGGCTGGGCGTCGCACTTTCCGGCGCCGCGATGTTCCTGCTCTGCTTCGGCATCCAGGAGGGTCACCAGCACCACTGGGCCGGCTGGATCATCGCGATGATCGCCGGTGGCCTCGTGCTGTTCGTGGTGTTCGTGCTCTGGCAGCGCATGAACAAGCGCGAGCCGCTGGTGCCGTTGGGCCTGTTCGAGGATCGCAACTTCTCGGTCTCCAACGTGGCGATCACCTGCATGGGCTCGATCGGCGCCTCGTTCGGGTTCCCGCTGATGTTCTACGCGCAGGGCGTCCGCGGCGACAACCCGACCCAGGCCGCGCTGCTGATGTTCCCGATGGCGATCATGTCGATCCTGCTGGCGAAGTTCGTCGGCGGCCTGACCGACCGTCTCCACCCCCGCCTGATCACCGGCTTCGGCTTCGCCGTCAGCCTGATCGGCTTCCTGTACCTGATGTACGAGATCCGTCCCGAGGCCGCGGTCTGGGAGATCGCGATCCCGATGGTGCTGATCGGCATCGGCAACGCATTCATCTGGGCGCCCACCGCCGCCACCGCCAACCGCAACCTGCCGATGCACCTCGCCGGCGCCGGCGCGGGTGTCTACAACGCCACCCGCCAGGTCGGCTCCGTGCTCGGCTCGGCCGCCATCGCCGTGCTCATGGCCAGCCGGCTGTCCGCCCACCACCTCGGCGGCGGCAACGGCTCCCCCGAGGGCGGTGCCAACCAAGTGCCCGCGTTCCTCGCCCACCCCTTCGCCCAGGCAATGCAGCAGGCCATGTGGCTGCCCGCCGCGGCGTACGCCCTGGGCTTCATCGCGGTGATGTTCTACGAGAAGCCCAAGCACGAGGGCTTCGGCGGGGCCGCGGCCGCGGGCGCCGGGCACTAGCCAGCCTCACCGGGGCTCGGGCCCTGGGCGCCGCGCCCGTGGCGACCGTCCCGGTAAGTACTCGCCTTCTCCGCCTAACCGAACGTTCGGTGAATCTGCGGAATTCACCGAACGTTCGGTTAGACTAGCGGAGCCCACCCACTCCGGCGGCGCACCCGTCGGGCGGCCCGGCCTTGCAGACTCAGATGGCCGGCCGGTCACGCCAGGCGCGTTCGAGGAGCGCGCACTCGGCGATGCTCAGGTCGGCCGGGCCGAGGTCGAGGCCGAGCACGTCGTAGAAGTGGTGCCGGAGCATCAGGTCGGCCTCTCCGGGCGCTAGCGCCGCCTCGCGGGCCACGATCCGCGAACGCAGGCCCTCAGCCAGCACGACGAGGTACTCGACCTCCCGGGCGAGAACCGTGCGTCCGAGCCGTCGCGCCAGGTGATCGGCGATGTGGCGACGTTCGGCGGCCAACGCATCCTCGACGAACACGCTGGCCTGGGGCCGGCCCGCACGCCGTGCCCCCTCGGCGACCATCCGGATCGCCTGCCACGCCCGCACCCCGTCGACCTCGTTGGGGTCGCGCGGCAGTCTGATCGGGTTCACCGCGTCGCGGCTGGTGCCCACGACCCACTCCGTCCAGCGCCGGCCGAAGCGCGCCACGACGTCGACGACGAACCGCTCGCTGCTGCCATGACGCTGGTGCATCGACGACCTGGTCCGGCTCGCCCAGCGCGCGACGGCGCTGAGCGAGACCACCTCCACCCCGCCGAAGCGCAGCAGCTCGACCACGCCGTCTGTGGCGATGTCGATCGGATCCAGCGAGCTGTCGGAGATGAAGGGGTGGAGTGGATTCATGCACCCAGACTCGCCGCGACCACCGACAATCGCAGGGGTCTGTCCACAGGCGACGGAGCGCTCGTCGGGATGTCAGCCGGCGACGAACCCGAAGAGCGGGGAGTCGGGAGCGACGAGCTCGACCTTGAGCCGGGAGTCCTGCATCCGGCCGAGCAGCCCGTCCAGATCGGCGGCGCTTCCCATCTCGATGCCGACCAGCGCGGGGCCGGTCTCTCGGTTGTTGCGCTTGGTGTACTCGAACAGCGTGATGTCGTCGTCCGGGCCGAGCACGTCGTCGAGGAAGCGCCGCAGCGCGCCCGGCTCCTGCGGGAACTCCACCAGGAAGTAGTGCTTGAGGCCCTCGAAGACCAGAGCGCGCTCGACGACGTCGGCGTAGCGGGAGACGTCGTTGTTGCCGCCGGAGACGACGGCCACGACCGTCGATCCGGGCGCGAGGTCGAGGCCGGGCAGGCGGAGGGCGGCCGCAGCAAGCGCGCCGGCGGGCTCGGCGATGATGCCGTCGGACTGGTAGAGGTCCAGCATCTCGACGCAGATGAGGCCCTCCGGAACGGCGACGGTGCGTACGTCGACCGCAGCGCGGGCCGCATCGACGATCGCATGCGTGAGCTCCCCGACGCGACGTACGGCGGCGCCGTCGACGAACTGGTCGACGTGCTCGAGATCGACCGGGTGGCCGGCGCCGAGAGCCACGGCGAGCGAGGCCGCTCCGGCGGGCTCGGCCGCGACGACCCTGGTCGCGGGCGAGCGCTCGACGAGGTAGGTCAGGGCGCCGGCGAGGAGGCCCGCCCCACCGACCGGTACCACGAGGCCGTCCAGCGTCCGCCCGGCGTCGCCGAGCTGGGCGAGGATCTCGGCGGTGACGGTGCCCTGACCCGCCACCACGCCGGGGTGGTCGAAGGCAGGGATCACGGTGGCGCCGGATGCGGCGGCGAACTCGGCCGCGGCCACCACGGAGTCGTCGTAGGACTCGCCCGCGATGACCACCTCGACCGACGTGCCGCCGAGCGCGGCCACGCGGTCGCGCTTCTGGCGCGGGGTGGTGCCGGGCAGGAAGATGGTGGCGCGCACGCCGGCCTGCGCGCAGGCGAAGGCGACGCCCTGGGCGTGGTTGCCGGCGGAGGCACAGGCCACGCCCGCCTCCCGCTGCACGTCGGAGAGCGAGGAGAGGACGTTGAGGGCGCCGCGCACCTTGTAGGACCGCACGGGGGTGAGGTCCTCGCGCTTGACCCAGACGTCGAGCCCGGTCACCGCCGACAGCCGTGGCGCGGGCTGCAGCGGCGTGGCGGGGACCGCCTCGCGCACCACACCGGCCGCGGCCTCGACGTCGGCAGCAGACGGACGGGACATCAGGAGATCGTCTTGCCCGCCGCGCTCAGGTTCTCGCAGGCGGTGACGACACGGGCGGACATGCCGGCCTCGGCGGCCTTGCCCCAGGCGCGGGGGTCGTAGGTCTTCTTGTCGCCGACCTCGCCGTCCACCTTGAGCACGCCGTCGTAGTTGCGCAGCATGTGGTCGGCGACCGGGCGGGTGTAGGCGTACTGGGTGTCGGTGTCGACGTTCATCTTGACGACGCCGTACGACACCGCCGCGGCGATCTCCTCGGCGGTCGAGCCGGAGCCGCCGTGGAAGACGAGGTTGAGCGGCTTGGCGCCCAGGGCGTCGCCGTACTTGTCGACGATGGCGGCCTGCGCGTCGCGCAGGATCTCCGGGCGGAGCTTGACGTTGCCCGGCTTGTAGACCCCGTGGACGTTGCCGAAGGTCAGCGCGGTCATGTACTCGCCCTTGTCGCCGAGGCCGAGCGACTCGACGGTCGCGAGCGCGTCGCCGGGGGTCGTGTAGAGCTTCTCGTCGATCGCGCCGACGACGCCGTCCTCCTCGCCGCCGACCACGCCGACCTCGATCTCGAGGATGATCTGCGCGGCCTTGCACTTCGCGAGGAGCTCCTCGGCGATCTGCAGGTTCTGCTCCAGAGGTACGGCGGAGCCGTCCCACATGTGGCTCTGGAACAGCGGCGCCTCACCGCGGCCGACGCGCTCGGCGGAGATCTCGATCAGCGGCCGGACGAAGCCGTCGAGCTTGTCCTTCGGGCAGTGGTCGGTGTGCAGCGCGATGTTGACCGGGTAGCTCTTGGCCACCTCGGCGGCGTACGCCGCGAAGGCGACCGACCCGGTGACCATGTTCTTGACCGCGGGGCCGGAGAGGTACTCCGCGCCGCCGGTGGAGATCTGGATGATGCCGTCGGACCCGGCGTCGGCGAACCCCTTGAGGGCCGCGTTCAGGGTCTGCGACGAGGAGACGTTGATGGCCGGGAAGGCGTAGGAGCCGCCCTTCGCGGCCGCCAGCATCTCGGCGTACTTCTCAGGCGTGGCGATCGGCATGCCTGCACCCTAGCCGGATCGGACGGTCCGGCCGACCCGTGGACGGTGCGACGACGGCGGCCCCGGGACGCGGATCACGCCCCGGGGCCGCACGCCGGATCACGCCAGCGTGCTGAACAGGTCGTCGGCGTACTTCGACGCCTCGGTGGGGCTGGACGCGGTGACCTTGACCGTCAGCGCACCCGCCGAGCGGCTGCAGACCGCCGCCTCGCCGCCGGTCCCGGACGAGCCGACGCCGCAGACCGCGTCGCCGACCTTGGAGTAGGTCATGCCGGCCTGGAGCAGTGCCTCCCCCGGCAGCCTGGTCGCCTCGACCAGCATCTGGGTCTTGCCGTGCGTGTAGAGCGCCATGTCGGTGCCGGCGCCCAGGGTGGACTGTGCGGAGCTGACCGACGGCTTGATCTGCGCGTCCGCCTGCGGGGAGCGCTGGTACCCGCCGGGCAGGCTGTTCGGCAGCGAGAGGCTCGCGCTCGATCCCGCGTCCGCCGTCGAGCCGCTCGCGCCGCTCGCACCGTGGTGCCCGGCCAGGTAGCCCGCGCCGCCGCCCACCAGGAGTCCGACCACGCCGACCACGGCAGCCGCCGCGATCGCCGTACGACGGCGGCCTGGGGCGGTGCCCTCGGCCGGTACGTCGACCGGCGGGGCGGGGGTCCGGCTCTCCACAGCCGACTCAGCCGACTCGGCCGACTCGGCCGACTCAGCCGGCTCGGCCGCCTCCCGCGCCTCCTGCGCCTGCTGCGCCTCGGGCGCCTCCGGCACCTCCCGGGTCGCGGAGTCGTCGGTCTCGGGGGCGTTGGTCTCGGAGTCGTTCTGCGGGCGCTTCGTCATGGATCTCCTTCGGCTCGGATCGCGACCTGGGTCGCCGGAAAGCCGCGACCGTAGCCAGTGAGGCTGTGCTGCGCCTGAGAATCGGATGAATCCGGTGTCGGGATTCCGCTGACGCGGTCCCGCGGCCTGATCAGCCCCGCCAAGCCTCCTCCGAGGTGAGGTCCGCGTGCCGGACGACCCAGGAGTGCATGGCGATGGCGGCCGCGGCACTGGCGTTGATCGACCGGGTCGACCCGAACTGCGCGATCGAGAACGTGCCCGCGCAGGCGTCGCGCGCGGCGTCGGAGAGCCCGGGGCCCTCTTGACCGAACAGGAAGCACACCCGCTCGGGCAGGCGCATCGTCTCCAGGTGCTGCGACCCGGGGAGGTTGTCGATCCCCAGCAGAGGGACGCCGCCCCGGTCGTCGAGCCCGTCGAGGTGCTCGCGCAGCTCCTCGACCGTGGGGTGGTGGCGGACGTGCTGGTAGCGGTCGGTGACCATCGCGCCACGACGGTTCCAGCGGCGGTTGCCGACGATGTGGACCTCGGCGGCCAGGAAGGCGTTCGCCGTGCGGACGATCGTGCCGATGTTGAAGTCGTGCTGCCAGTTCTCGATCGCCACGTGGAAGCCGTGCCGACGGGTGTCGAGGTCGGCGACGATCGCCTCCATCGTCCAGTAGCGGTAGCGGTCGACCACGTTGCGCCGGTCGCCCCCGGCGAGCAGCCCGGCGTCGTACACCTCGCTGCCGGGACCCTCGGGCCACGGCCCCGGCCAGGGACCGACGCCGACCTCGGGAGGGCCGTACGGCATCGGGTCGTACGGCGCGCGCTCCGGGTCTGGCTTGTCCTGTTTCACGGGTCTTCATCTTCCTTCAACAACAGGCCGACTAGGGTTTCGACGTGTCCGAACTGCTGGCCCAGATGATGCCCATGGCCATCCACCTCCACGACATCACGAGGTGGCTGAGCCCGCAGTTCCTCCTCAGCGAGTTCGGGACCGACCTGTTCTGGGTCGGGCTCATCGTCGTCTTCGTCGAGTGCGGGCTGCTGTTCCCGTTCCTGCCGGGCGACACCCTGCTGTTCGCCATGGGCCTGTTCATCGCCAACGACCGGGTCAGCTTCGTCCCCGGCGGGCACATCGTGGACCTGATCGTCTTCCTGGCGGCGTACACCGCGGCGGCGTTCGCCGGCAACGTCTCCGGCTACACGATCGGGCGCAAGATCGGGCCGCGCGTCTACGAGCGCGACGGCCGGATCGTGAAGCGGAAGTACCTCGAGCAGACCGCCGACTTCTTCGACCGGCACGGCCACTCGGCGCTGGTCGCCGGCCGTTTCGTGCCGTTCGTCCGCACCTACATCACCCTCGTCGCGGGCGTGACGCGCATGAAGCGGCACGTCTTCGTCGTGTGGAGCGGCGTCGGTGCCGCCGCCTGGGTCGTCTCGCTGACCCTGATCGGCTACGTCCTCGGCCGCACGTTCCCGAGCCTCGGCCACTACATCGACTACCTCACCTACGGCCTGCTCCTCCTCACCGTCGTCGCGCTGGCGTGGGAGATGTGGCGCAAGCGCCACGACGACCACAAGGACGAGCGCGAGGAGGACCGCGGGCGGACGCCGGCGAGCGACGCCTGACGGCTCAGCCCCTACAGAGGCTCAGCCCCACATATCAGTCCTGCGCGGCCGCGCGCGCCTCGTCGAGCACGGCCTTGGTCAGCACCGGCACGACCTCGAGACCGACGTCGGCCAGCGGGTTCTCGCCCGCCGGGCTGCGGTCGATCGCGCAGACGACGACCTCGACGACCGCGCCCGCGGCCCGCAGCGCGTTCGTCGCGTCGCGTACGGCGCCGCCGGTGGTGATCACGTCCTCGATGAGGGTCACCCGCTTGCCGGCGTACCCGGGGCCCTCGGCGAGCTTGGCGGTGCCGTACTCCTTGGCCTTCTTGCGGATGAACAGCGCCGGGATGCCGACCAGCTGGCTGACCGCGGTCGCGATCGGGATGCCGCCCATCTCCAGACCGCCGAGCAGCTCGGTGTCGGCCGGCAGCAGCTGCGCCATCTCGCGCGCGACCCGCGCGAGCAGCAGCGGGTCGGCCTCGAAGAGGTACTTGTCGAAGTACTCGTTGCTCACCTGGCCGGACCGCAGGGTGAACTCCCCCGTCAGACGGCAGGTGGCGTCGATGTCGGCTGCGAGCTGGGTGTCGGTCGTCGTCACGCGTGTCAGGTTAGTGGCGCGCGGAGCCCTGTGGAGAACGCGGGCGGATGTCGGTGGACCGACTCATCCTTGGTGGCGATCCGATCTCGGGTCCATCATGGAAGAAGCACCGATGTGTCACAGCCCGCAGGAGACCTCATGTCGAGCGCAGCGCCGAGCAGCACAGCCGGTATCGAGTACGTCCCGATGTCGTTCGAGGAGTACCTCGCGCTGCCGGACAAGCCGAAGGCCGAGTGGGTCGACGGGGTGGCGGTGATCTACACCATGGCCCCCGTCTCCCGGCACTCGTCGCTGCAGTTCCGGCTCGCTCACTGGTTCGCGACCCACTTTCCCGACCTCTGGGGCGGGACCGAGGCCGACACCTGGCTTCCGGCGAACCGGATGAGGCGACCCGACCTCGCCATGGCCCTGCACACACCGGAGGGCGATTGGATCAACGGCACCGAGGCGCCGCCGCTGCTGGTCCTGGAGATCCTCTCCCCGAGCACGCGCAGCGAGGACCTGTTCCGCAAGGGCGCCGAGTACGCCTCGGCCGGGATCGCCCAGTACTGGGTGGTGGACCCCGACGACGAGCGGTCGATCGAGGTCAACGACCTCGTCGACGGTTCCTGGCAGCGCCAGGTCCGCGTCACCTCCAAGCAGCCGACCGCCTCGGTCGTCGTTCCCGGCCACGACCCGGTCCAGCTCGACTTCCACGAGATCTTCCGCGACTGACGTCCGGCCGGTCCGTAGGGTCGGTCCCATGAGCAGGGCAGCGAGCCGTGTCGCCGGCATGGGTACGACGATCTTCGCCGAGATGTCGGCGCTCGCGACCCGGACCGG
>WQZX01000059.1 GCA_009780515.1 Nocardioidaceae bacterium
CGGCCTCGATCGGGCGCAGGGTGAGCGTCACGCGAGCAGGGGCGGACGCTCGGCCGGCGACATCGGCGTACGAATCGCCTGGCCGAGCGTCACGATCAGGTCCGGCACGTCCTCGGCGGCGAGGCGGATCGTGCCGGTGCAGACGTTGTCGCGCCAGATCGAGAGGACGACGACGCCGGAGCCGGACTCGGGGTGGAGAGATACCCGCAGGGCGCGGTCGTCCCCGCGGACGTCGGAGTGGACCGAACCGACCCGCGGCACCGGACGCGCGGCCTTCATAGGCGCATCATGCGCCCCGGCCGCACGACACGCCAGACCCCGGGGCGCCGGATCAGTCGAGGCAGAACTCATTGCCCTCGGGGTCGGTCATCGCGATGAACCCCTGCTCCATCTCGTCGGGCTCGAAGCGCTTCAGCCTCGTCGCTCCGAGGGCGACGAGCCGGTCGCACTCCGCCTCCAGCGCGGCCATCCGCTCCTCGCCGCGCAGCCGCGGCGCCGCCCGGACGTCGAGGTGGACCCGGTTCTTCGCCGACTTCGGCTCGGGCACCCGCTGGAAGAACAGCCGCGGCCCCTGCCCGGTCGGGTCCTCGAGCGCCCACGCCCTGCCGTGGTCCTCGACAGGGAGCGTCGCCTCGAACTCCTCCCACGACGCCGAGCCGGGTGGTGGCGGCGGGTCCTCGTAGCCGAGAGCCGCACGCCAGAACCCGGCCAGCTCCCGCGGATCCGCCGCGTCGAAGGTCACCTGCACCACCCGTACCTCTGCCATGTGTCTCGACGCTAGACCCGCCCACCGACAGCCCGCCTAGTGACGCGTGCCAGAAACCATTGGGCGGTTGGCGCACGCGGAGCACGCACCTCGCCGCGTTGGCCGCACTCGACAGACACCCGGTATGCCGTCGTGCAGCCGCCTTGCGATGCACGCACTCCGCGCACGCCAACCGCCCAAGCATTTCCGACACACGCCACTAGACTCACGACGTGCCCGAGCTACCCGAGGTGGAGGCGCTGGCCCAGGACCTCGCGGGCCGGCTCGCCGGCCGCGCGATCACCAAAGTCCACGTCGCGCAGTTCAGCGCGCTCAAGACCTACGACCCGCCGTTGAGCGCGGTCGAGGGCGCGCTGGTCGACGGCGTACGACGCCACGGCAAGTTCCTCGACATCGAGGTCGGCGGCCTGCACCTGATCCTCCACCTCGCCCGCGCGGGCTGGGTGCGCTGGCGCGACGAGGTGCCGGCCCTCCCGCCCAAGATGAGCAACAGGTCGACCCTCGCCGTACGCATCGTGCTCTCCCCCGACCCCGACCCCGACCCCGACTCCGACGTCACGCCCGGGCTCGACGTGACCGAGGCCGGGACGAAGAAGTCGCTGGCCTGCTACCTCGTGCGCGACCCGCGCGACGTGCCGGGCATCGCGACGCTCGGGCCCGACCCGCTCTCGGAGGAGTTCACCATCGAGGCGCTCGCCGAGATCCTCGCCGCCGAGGGCGGCAAGCAGCTCAAGGGCGTGCTGCGCCACCAGGGCACCGTCGCCGGCATCGGCAACGCCTACTCCGACGAGATCCTGCACACCGCCCGGATGTCCCCGTTCAAGCCGGCCAAGAGCCTCGACGACGCCGAGACCGCGAAGCTGTACGACGCCATCCGCACCACCCTCGCCGACGCCGTCGGCCGGTCGCAGGGCCTGGCGGCCAGCGAGCTCAAGGCCGAGAAGAAGTCGAACATGGCCGTCCACGGTCGCACCGGAGCGGCCTGTCCGGTCTGCGGCGACACCGTCCGCGAGGTCTCCTTCGCCGACTCGAGCCTGCAGTACTGCCCCACCTGCCAGACCGGCGGCAAGCCCCTCGCCGACCGCCGCATGTCCCGCCTGCTGAAGTGATGGAATGGGCGCCATGAACATCCCCACCGTCGCCATCGAGAACGTCCCCGACCCGCTGCCCGACGGGGTCGCCGTGCTCGACGTACGCGAGCCGCAGGAGTGGGAGGCGGGGCACATCGAGGGTGCGCTGCACATCCCGCTCGGCGTGCTGCCGGTGCGGGTCGACGAGGTGGCGGGGCTCGACGCGGCACAGACGCTCGTGGTCTGCAAGGTCGGCGGCCGGTCCGCGCAGGCCGTCGCCTACCTGGCACAGCAGGGGTACGACGTGGTCAACCTCGACGGCGGCATGCTCGAGTGGGAGGCCGCCGGACGACCGATGGTCAGCGACACCGGCGCTCCGGCGTACGTCGCCTGATCCTGGACGCACCGCGGCCGGCGCCGGAGGGAGCCGGCCGCGACGCCTCGTCAGTCGCAGAGACCGGCGGCGTACTTGTCGAACGCCTCGGCGTTCTTGACGTCCGAGGAGCTCATGCCGAAGAGCTTGGTCTCGACGTCGGAGTCCGACGGGCTCGAGCTGCCCTTCATGGCCGCCTGGACCTGCGCGACGCCGTCCTTGATCTTGCCGGCGTCGGCGTTGGAGGCCGCGCCGACCATGGCCTCGAAGCCGGCGCGCGCGTCGCTGGGCATGCCGGCGGGCGTGCCGACGCTCTTCAGCTTGTCGGCGAAGGAGTGCATGGCGGTGGCGAGCCCCGCGTAGTCACCCTTGTCCAGTCCGTTGAACGCCGCACCCTCGCTCTTGTACGCCGAGCAGAAGTCGGCCTTGGAGGCGTTGGTCGGAGCGCCGGACGCGCTGCTGCCGCACGCGGTCAGGGAGAACGTCATCAGGGCCGCCGCGCCGACGGCGAGGGCGGTTCGCTTGAGCGAGATCATGTGCAGTGCCTTTCGATCGGCCCCGCGGTGGTCCGCGGGGTCTTTGGCTGGCGCCGCACGCCGCCTACCCCGTTCCCGGCGCGGCTACGCCTGTCCGGCGGCACGATTCTTGATCGGCAGCCCGACGGTCAGGAGCTCGAGCCCGTGGGCGGCGTCCCGAGCCGCATGCTGTCGGGACACTCCGTCATCAGGTAGCGGGTGTAGGCCTGCACGTCGGAGTCGTGACCGTCGACCAGCCCCGGCCCCTTCCCGTCCAACGGGTCGTGGTTGGAGAAGATCTGCTTCGCCTTGACCATCCCGATCCGCGCCTCGGCGCCGACCATCTTCTGCCAGCCGCGGCGGGCGCCGGCGGGCATGCCCGCGGGGATGCCGGTGCGCCGCTCCCGCCTCGCCTCGCCGTGGTACGCACGCGCCACCGCTACATAGTCGCCGTGCTTGACCGGGTGCAACCACGATCCGTCGACCGTCACCCTGCAGAAGTCGGCCTTGGATGCCGTCCGCGCGACCGTCTCCGCGGACGCCACCGAGTCTCCCGCCCCACCGCCGCCTCCGCAGGCGCTGAGCGAGACGCTGAGCAAGGCCGAGGTGCCGAGGGTGAGGGCGAGCCGCTGGATCGTGGTCATCGGTTGTCCGCTCGTCGGAGGATGTCGGGATGGGGAACCGCAAGGAGGCGGCCCAGGCGGTCGAGATAGACCGCCCGCGGCAGCGTGCTCACGCCGAGCGAGCGCAGGTGGGGCGTGGCCCACTGTACGTCGATCATCCGGCTGCCGGGGGCACCGCGCTCGTCGGATGCGAGCAGCTCGACCAGGCCGACCAGCGCGACCTTCGAGGCGTCGCGCTCGCGGTGGAACATCGACTCCCCCGCGAACAGCCCGCCGACGACGACGCCGTACAGACCGCCGGCGAGGCGCCCGCCGCGCCAGGCCTCGATCGAGTGGGCCCAGCCCAGCCGGTGGAGCTCGACGTACGCCGCTTTGATGCGGGTGTCGATCCAGCCGCCCTGCCGCGACGGGTCCGCGCAGCCGTCGACGACCTGCTCGAAGTCGGTGTCGACCCGGATCTCGAAGTCGCGCGTGCTGCGGCGCAGCGACCGCGAGACCCGCAGGTCGGCGAGCTCGAGGACGCCGCGGCGCGCCGGGCACCACCAGCCGACCGAGCGGCGGCCCTCCGGCATCGGGAACAGGCCCGCACGGTACGCCGCCAGCAGCGTGCCCGGCTCGAGGTCTGCCCCGACCGCGACCAGGTCGCTGTCGTCGAGGTCGTCGTCGGACGTGTCGGAGGACACGGCCTTCAGCGCGCTCAGCTCGGCCCTGCTGGGGAACACCCAGGGTGTCGGCGGCGGTTCTATCGGCACGGGACCGAAACTAGCGGTCACCGCCCACGGGCTGTTCGGACGACTCAGACTCATACTCATCGACGAGGGGGACGAGATGCGCAAGGGCGTGAAGATGGGGCTGGCCGCGGAGGTCGCCCGCCAGGTGGCGCCGAAGGTCACCACGATCGCGCCCGGGATGACCGAGGCGTTCGTGCGGCAGGCGCTCCACCGCGCGATCACCGGCGTCGGCCCGCTCCCGGGCGCCGCCGATGCCGCCGAGAGCCAGCTCCGCGAGCAGCACGGCGACGTCGACCGCGCGATCAAGGAGGTCATCGAGAACCACGTCCGGTACGCCGGCGTCGAGGGGCTCGTGACCAACCTCGGCGGCCTCGTGACCGCTGCCGTCGTCGCGCCCGCCTCGATCTCCGGGCTCGCGCTGGTGCAGTCGCGGATGGTGGCCGGCATCGCCCACCTGCGCGGCTACGACCTCGACGACCCGCAGGTCCGCAACGCGGTCCTGGTGACGCTGCTCGGCGACGACGTCGTGACCAAGCTCGTCCGCACCCACCGCATCCCGGCGCCGCCGATGGCGCTGGCCACGTCGCTGTCGTACGACCCGTCGCAGGACCAGATCGTGGCCAACGCCCTCGCCGGCGAGCTGATCGGCCGGGTCGTCGGCAAGCGAATGGCGGCCACCGTCGGCAAGAAGGTGCCGATCGTCGGCGGTGCCGTGGGCATGGTGGCCGACGGTGTCTCCACCTGGCGCGTCGGCCGGTACGCCGACCGGCAGTTCCTTCCGCACTGGTGACCTGGTGACCGGGTGACCGGGCGGGGCCGGGCGGGGCCTATGAGTCGGCCAAGGCCCGCACGACCGCACTCGGGCTGGGCCGGCCGAGCTGCTCGGCCATCCACCGGGACGTCTCGACGTAGGCGCCGAGGTCCAGGCCGTGCTCGATCCCGAGGCCGGTGAGGAACCAGGCGAGGTCCTCGGTGGCGAGATTGCCCGTCGCGGACCTGGCGTAGGGACAGCCGCCGAGACCGCCCGCCGACGCGTCGTACGTCGTGACGCCGGACTGCAGGCCCGCGTGCACGTTCGCCAGGGCCTGACCGTAGGTGTCGTGGAAGTGCAGGGCGAGGCGGTCGACGCCGACGCCCGCATCGACGAACGCCCCCACGAGCGCGCTCACGTGCCCGACGGTCGCGACCCCGATGGTGTCGCCGAGGCTGAGCTGGTGGCAGCCGAGGTCGAGCAGCCGCCTGCCGACCTCGACGACCTGCGCGACCGGCACCGCTCCCTCCCAGGGGTCGCCGAAGCACATCGAGACGTAGCCGCGGACGTCGAGACCGTGGTCGAGCGCGCGGGCGATCGTCGGCTCGAACATCTCGAACTGCGACTCCACGCCCCGGTTGAGGTTCTTGTTCGCGAAGGTCTCGGTCGCCGACGCGAAGACCGCCGCGTGACGCAGGCCGAGCTCCAGCGCGCGGTCGAGGCCGCGCTCGTTGGGCACCAGGACCGGCATCCCGCGGGCGGTGTCGCCCAGCCGCTCGACGAGACCCGTCATCAGCTCCGCCGCGTCGGCGAGCTGGGGCACCCACTTGGGGTGCACGAAGCTGGTCGCCTCGACGATCGGCGCGCCCGCGGCGACGAGTCGCTCGACGAACGCCGCCTTCACCTCGGTCGGGATGATCGCCTTCTCGTTCTGCAGCCCGTCGCGGGCGCCGACCTCGTAGACGGTCACCCTGCTCGGCAGGCCGGGCTCGGCGACCACCATCGGCAGACTCATGCCTCCGGCTCCTGAGCCTGCCGGAGGGCGACCTCGAACAGCGTCGCGCCCAGCGCCACCTGCTGGCCCGCGGTCGCCGACACGGTCGTCACCACGCCGTCGTACGGCGCCTTGAGCGCGAGCTCCATCTTCATCGCCTCCACGACCCCGAGGACCTGTCCCTCCTGGACAGGATCCCCCTGCGCCACACGTACGTCGAGGACGGTGCCGGGCATCGGCGAGACGACGGTGCCGTCGCCCGCCGCTGCCGCCTGGTCGGTGCTCGCGTCGGGCTTGGTGAAGACGTGGCGCTGGCCGTGGTGCGCGAGCTCGACCTCGTGGTCGGTGACGCGCGAGACGACGTCCGGTGGCACGACGGCGGCCGGCGTCGTCAGCTCGTCGAGCTCCACGACCGTCGCCGCGGCCGGGCCGCCCATCCGGAAGCCGTCACCGGCGAACGGGCCGGCGAGATCGCGGTGCGCGTCCAGCCACAGCCGTGCCGCGATCTCACGGGCCGGCGCGGGGTCGGGTGCGGGCAGCTCGTTGCGGTCGAGCCAGGCGGTGTCGATGCCGCCGGGCGTCGCGAACTCGTCGCTCGCCGCGAGCTCGCGCAGGAAGCCGGTGTTGGTCGTCAGCCCCAGGATCGCGGTGTCGTCGAGGGCCGCGACGAGCCGGCGGCGCGCCTGCTCGCGATCCGCGCCCTTGGTGATGACCTTCCCCAGCATCGGGTCGTACGACGTCGACACCACCTGGCCGCTCTCGAGCGCGTGGTCGACCCGGGCGCCGGCAGGCCAGCTCACGGTCGTCGCCCGGCCGGCCTGCGGGAGGAAGCCGGCGTACGCGTCCTCGGCGTACACCCGCGCCTCCATGGCGTGGATCTCGACCGGCTCGACCGACCGGTGGGAGCCGGGGTGGTCGAGCTGGTCGAGGGCGCCGCCGGAGGCGACCTGCAGCTGCAGCGCGACGAGGTCGACGCCGTTGACGATCTCCGTGACGGGGTGCTCGACCTGCAGTCGGGTGTTCATCTCCAGGAAGTAGAAGTCCCCGGTCTCGGCGTCGAGCAGGAACTCGACGGTGCCGGCGTTGGTGTAGCCCACCGCCTCGCCGAGGCGCACCGCCGCGGTGTGGATCCGCTCGCGGAGCTCGTCGGACAGCCCGGGCGCCGGCGCCTCCTCGATGACCTTCTGGTGGCGGCGCTGGGCCGAGCACTCGCGGGTGCCGAAGTGGTGCACGGTCGCCGCGTCGCCGACCAGCTGGACCTCGATGTGGCGGCCGCGCTCGACGTACTTCTCGATGATCATGGCGTCGTCGCCGAACGCGCTCAGCGCCTCGCGCCTCGCCGCGGCGACGGCCTCCGGCAGCTCCGCCGCCGACCGTACGACGCGCATGCCCTTGCCACCACCGCCGGCGGCCGCCTTGGCCAGCACGGGGTAGGCGAAGATCTCCGGGTCCTCGTCGAGGCCGTACGACGGCACCACCGGGACCCCCGCCCCGACCGCGATGTCGCGGGCCTTGTCCTTGCGGCCCATCGCGTCGATCACCTCCGGCGTCGGGCCGATCCAGGTGATGCCGGCCTCGGCGACGGCGCGGGCGAAGCCGGCGTTCTCGGAGAGGAAGCCGTAGCCGGGGTGGATCGCGTCGGCCCCCGCCTCCTTGGCGGCGGCGAGCACGGCCTCGGCGTCGAGGTAGCTCTCGACCCGCACCGCGACATCGGCCTCCCGCACGTGCAGCGCGGCGGCGTCGACGTCGGTGTGGACGGCGATGGTGGTGATGCCCTGCTCGCGGCAGGTCCGGAAGACGCGGCGGGCGATCTCGCCGCGGTTGGCGACCAGGACTGACTTCATCGGGCTGATCCTCTGCGCTCGTCGGTAAGATTTCGACGCGGCCGTCGCGACCTCGTGCCTCGGTCGCAGGTCTGAACGCAGTGGCCTTTGCTCAATCTGGCGGCGCCCACGCTCCTCGCTTCGCTCGTCACTGCGCCGCTCACATCCGGAAGACGCCGTAGCTGGGAGCCGGGACCGGCGGGTGGGATGTCGCGGCGAGCGCCATGCCGAGCACGCGGCGGGTGTCGGCGGGGTCGATGATGCCGTCGTCCCAGAGGCGGGCCGAGGCGTAGTACGGATCGCCCTGCGTCTCGTACTGCGCCCGGATCGGCGCCTTGAAGTCCTCCTCGTCCTCGCGACCCGCGACGGTGGCGAGCACGTTGGCGGCCTGGTCGCCGCCCATCACCGAGATGCGCGCGTTGGGCCACATCCACAGGAAGCGCGGGTCGTACGCGCGCCCGCACATGCCGTAGTTGCCGGCGCCGAAGCTGCCGCCGATCACGACCGTCAGCTTGGGTACGACGGAGCAGGCGACCGCCGTGACCAGCTTGGCGCCGTCGCGCGCGATGCCCTTGTTCTCGTACTCGCGCCCGACCATGAAGCCGGTGATGTTCTGCAGGAACAGCAGCGGGATGCCGCGCTGGTTGCACAGCTCGACGAAGTGCGCGCCCTTGAGCGCCGACTCGGAGAACAGGATGCCGTTGTTGGCGACGATCCCGACCTCGCGGCCGTAGATCCGGGCGAACGCGCAGACCAGCGTCTCGCCGTACAGCTGCTTGAACTCCTGGAAGCGGCTCCCGTCGACGATCCGCCGGATCACCTCGCGGACGTCGTACGGCGTCCGGGTGCTGGTCGGCACGACGTCGTACAAGGTCTCCGGGGCCTCGACCGGCTCATCCCAGGCATCCTGGGTGGTCGAGCTTGTCGAGACCTGGGTCGGCAGCGTCTCGACGATGCCGCGCAGGATCCGCAACGCGTGGGCGTCGTCGTCGGCGAGGTGGTCGACCACACCGGACCTGCGGGCGTGGACGTCGCCGCCGCCGAGGTCCTCGGCCGAGACGACCTCGCCGGTCGCGGCCTTCACCAGCGGCGGGCCGCCGAGGAAGATCGTTCCCTGCTCCTTGACGATGACGGTCTCGTCGGACATCGCCGGGACGTAGGCGCCGCCGGCGGTGCAGGAGCCCATCACCGCGGCGATCTGCGGGATGCCGCGCGCGCTCATGTTGGCCTGGTTGAAGAAGATCCGGCCGAAGTGCTCGCGATCGGGGAAGACCTCGTCCTGCATCGGCAGGAACGCGCCTCCGGAGTCGACGAGGTAGAGGCACGGCAGGTTGTTCTCGGCGGCGATCGTCTGGGCACGCAGGTGCTTCTTGACCGTGATCGGGTAGTAGGTGCCGCCCTTCACGGTCGCGTCGTTCGCGACGACCATGCACTCCCGCCCCTGCACGCGACCGATGCCGGCGACGACGCCGGCGCTCGGGACGGCGTACTGGTCGGTGTCGTCGCGGCCGTACATGCCGTACGCCGCCAGCGGCGCGATCTCCAGGAACGGGCTGCCCGGGTCGAGCAGCCGGTCGACGCGCTCGCGCGGGAGCAGCTTGCCGCGGTCGGTGTGCTTCTTGCGGGCCGACTCGCTGCCGCCCTGGCGGACGCGGGCGAGGCGCTCGCGAAGCTCTACGGCGAGGTCGGTCATCGTCGGATCGGACACGCGACCCAGGTTAATGATCATTAACCTCCGGGGTCAATGGCCGAGGAGGGGTGATCCGGGCGGAGTCGGGTACCGCCCGAGTGAACGACGTTCCACCTCCTGGAAGGAGCACCTATGTCACCCCTGAGCATCCTGACGAGCCTGATGAGGGGCGCGGTCCGCGGCGCGGCACGCGTGGTGGTCCACCCGCAGGAGTCCGCGGCCGCTGCCGTCGAAATCGCTCGCGACACCGCGTCCGGGCTGCGTGACGCGGCCGCACGAGCAGAGCCGGAGCCGGAGACTCGGTCGGAGAGAGCAGCGGCACCGGTGACCGAGGGGCCCGCAGGCCCCCAGCCCGCCGACCAGATCGCACCGGAGCCCACGCCCGACCCGGTCGCGACCGAGCCCAAGCCCTCGGCCGGGGACGACTGGGAGGACGAGATCGACGACGGCCCCGACCTCGAGCTCATCCCCGGCGCGGCGGACGACGACGAGCCGCTCCTCGACACCTCGATCGCCAAGGCCGTCCGCTCGGAGTCCGAGACGCTGCGCAAGGGCGCCGAGACCGACACGGACGAGGTGAACGACCACTAACCTTGGTCGGGTGACCGAGCCCACCCGCCGCGAGCAGATCCTGGCCACCGCGGCCGATCTCTTCGCCGCGCGAGGGTTCCACGGCGTCTCGGTCGCCGACCTGGGCGCCGCCTGCGGCATCAGCGGACCCGCGCTCTACAAGCACTTCCCGTCCAAGCAGGCGATGCTCGCGGAGATGCTGACCTCGATCAGCGAGCGGCTCCTCGCGGTCGGACGCGAGCGCGTCGCCGCCGGCGCCGGCGACCCCGCCGCGGCGCTGCGTGGCCTGGTCGACTGGCACCTCGAGTTCGCCTTGGAGCAGCGCGCGCTGATCGTCGTGCAGGACCGCGACTGGGAGTCGCTCCCGACCGACGCCCGCGAGCAGGTACGCCGCCTGCAGCGTCGCTACATCGAGCTGTGGACCGACCAGCTCCTCTCGATCGACCCCTCCCGCTCCGCGGCCACCACCCACGCCGCGGCACAGGCCGCCTTCGGGCTCCTCAACTCCACCCCGCGAGCCGGCCACTCCATCGCCGACGACGACCTCCGCCGGCTGCTGGGGTCGATGGCGTTGGCTGCGCTGGGGGTGGAGGCGGCGGTCGGCGGCGGTGGGTAGTCCCTGACGAAAAGCACCACTTCCAGTTGGAAAGTGGTGCTTTTCGTCAGGGACTACGCTTATGTCAACCCGTCACGCCGCCCCAGGCACCCGCGCCAGGATCGCGTCGAGGTCCAGGCCGGCGGGGAGGGTTCCGAGGGCTCCGCCCCAGTCGCGGGCGAGCCGGGAGGCGCAGAACGCGTCGGCGACGGCACCGGGTGCGTGCCGCAGCAGCAGTCCGCCGGCGAAGACCAGCGCGACCTGCTCGACGATGCGGCGCGCGCGCAGCTCGATGTCGTCGAAGGAGGTCAGCTCCTTCTTGAGACCGGCCAGCGCGTCGTCGTACCGCGGGTCGAGGCCGGCGGCGAGCTCGGCCTCGGCGAAGAGGGCGTCCAGCGACTCCGGCTCGCGGCCGATGGCCCGGAGGGCGTCCAACGCAGCCACGTTGCCCGAGCCCTCCCAGATCGAGAGCAGCGGCATCTCGCGGTAGAGGCGGGCCAGGTCGAAGTCCTCGGTGTAGCCGTTGCCGCCCAGGCACTCCAGCGCCTCGCCGGCGGCGACGGGGGCACGCTTGCAGACGTAGTACTTGGTCGCGGCGAGCGCCAGGCGGCGTACGGCGGCCTCGGCGGAGTCACCCCGGATCGCCCGGTCGTTCGCGCCGGCCAGCCGCAGCATCGCGGTCAGCGCGGCCTCGGACTCCACCTGCAGGTCCGCGAGCACGTTGCGCATCGCCGGCTGGTCGATCAGCGTCTTGCCGAACGCCGACCGGTGGCGGGCGTGATGGGCGGCCTGGGCGAGCGCGGAGCGCATGCCCGAGGCGGATCCGATGACGCAGTCGAGGCGGGTCATGTTGACCATCTCGACGATGGTCTTGACGCCCCGACCCTCCTCGCCGACGAGCCAGCCGATCGCGTCGTCGTACTCGATCTCGGAGGACGCGTTGGACTTGTTGCCCAGCTTGTCCTTCAGCCGCTGGAAGCGGATCGGGTTGGCCTCGCCGCCCGGCAGCACGCGCGGCAGCAGGAAGCACGAGAGCCCCCCGGGCGCCTGCGCCAGGGTCAGGAACATGTCGCTCATCGGGGCCGAGGTGAACCACTTGTGACCGCGGATGACGTAGGTGCCGTCGGGCTGCGGCGTCGCGCTCGTGGTGTTGGCGCGGACGTCGGAGCCGCCCTGCTTCTCGGTCATCGACATGCCCGCGATCAGGCCGCGCTTGGTCTCGGGGTCGCGCAGGCCGAAGTCGTAGACGCGGTTGGTGAGCAGCGGCTCGAACCTCGCCGAGAGCTCGGGGTTGGCGCGCAGGGCCGGCACGACGGCGTACGTCATCGAGATCGGGCAGCCGTGGCCGGCGTCGACGTTCCAGGCGAAGAACTTCGCGGCGCGCGCGACGTGCGCGCCCGGTCGGTCGTCGGCCCACGGCGCGGCGTGGACGCCGTGGGTCACAGCGGTCTCCATCAGCTGGTGGTACGCCGGGACGTACTCCACCACGTCGACGCGGTGGCCGGTGCGGTCGAAGGTGTGCAGCGTCGGCGGCACCCGCTCGGCCCAGCGGCCGCGGTCGATCCAGTCCTCGCTGCCGGCCAGGCGGCCGAGCTCGTGGATCTCGTCCAGCGCCCACCCGGCGCCCTCGCGCTCGACGCCCTCGAGCAGGACGGGGTCGTCGGCGGTGTCGTGACCGACCATCGGCGGGACCTGGTTGAACACCTCGTGCGTGGCCATGTCGTCATGTTACAGATCGTGCGACAGTCGTGTCCAGATGTGTAGCATGCCGATCGTGACCGAGATCGTGCCGCTGCCCGCCCGCTCGGTCGCGCTCAGCCTGCTGCTCGGCTCGCACCCCGACCGGATGAGCCCGGCGATGCTGATCCGCGCCGGCGAGCACCTCGGCATCCCGTCCTCGACGATGCGGGTCGCGCTCACCCGCGCGGTCGCGGCCGGCGACCTGAGGCGCCTCGACGGGGACTACGTGCTCGGCGAGCGGCTCGTGCGGCGTCAGCGTCACCAGGACGAGGGCGTCGAGGATGCCGAGAGGCCCTGGGACGGCAGCTGGGAGATGACGGTGGTCGTCGTCTCCGGCCGCCCCGGGCCCGAGCGGGCCGCGCTCCGCGACCTCCTGACCGGTCACCGCCTCGCCGAGCTGCGCGAGGGCGTCTGGACACGGCCCGCCAACCTCCGCCGCCCCCAGCAGTACGCCGACGACCCGGTCCTCCGCGTCTTCCGCGCCGAGCCCGACGACCCAGCCCGGCTGGCCGCCACGCTCTGGGACCTCGACACCTGGGTCCGCGACGGCCGCGCGCTCCTCGAGCGGCTCGATGCCACCACCGATCCCGCGCCCCGGCTGGCGGTGGCCGCCGCACTCGTCCGCCACCTCTCCGCGGACCCCCTCCTCCCCCAGGACCTCCTGCCCCGCGACTGGCCGGCCGCGGAGCTGCGCAGCCGCTACACGGCGTACCAGGCGGAGCTGCGGGAGCTGGCCGCCGACCGCACCGGGTAGGCGAGCGAGGCCCATAGGCCACCCTGACCTACCCGGTGCGATCAGAGCAGGCCCTCGGGGATGTCGGCGCCGGCCTCCAGCAGCTCGGCGAGGCGGCGGGCGCGGAGGACCGCGTCGGCCGCGACCTCCACGTCGTCGGCGAGGGCGGAGGCGGAGGTGCGGGGCCCGGCGACATCGGGGTACGACGACCGGCGGGCGTGCAGCTCGCCCAGCAGCGCCTCCCGGTCGAGCCCGCGGACGGCGAAGAGGACCAGCGGGTCGGCGTCGACCAGCCAGCCGACCTGCACCAGGACCGCGAGGGCGTGCGGGCAGGGGTCGAGAACGTGGGGGCAGGCGCAGGTCGCGGCCAGCTCGGCGCCGTACGGGAGCAGCTCGACGCCGAGCTCCTCGGCGTGCTCGACGAGGTCGTGCGGGAGGTCGCCGGCGAGCAGGGCGGCGATCCGGCCCGACTCGGCGGCGACCGCCTCGACCAGGCCGCGCCGCTCGTCGGGCCCGAGCTCGGGGACGGCGATGTCGACGGTCCATGCGTCGTCGCCCTCCCGCACCGCGGCGAGCAGCGAGCCGGAGTCGACGCTGATGCCGCCGACCTCGCCCCGCCGCGCGACCAGGCGGCCACGCTTGAGGTCGCGCTCGGCGTACGCCGACTCCTCGACCGCCCGCACCCACGCCTTGCCCCACCAGCTGCGCGCACCGCGTGCCGGGGGCTGCTGACGCGGGTAGGTGGTCCTCACGTCTGCTCCGACCGCAGCCGCGCGAGATAGGCCTCGCGCCGCGCGTCGGCGCGCAGCGTCACCAGGTCGCGCAGCTCCTCGTTGCCGAGCTCGGTGAGCGCGGCGTCGCCGCGGGCGAGCACGGCGTCGGCGAGCGCGCGCTTGCGGGTGAGCAGGTGCGCGACGCGCTCCTCGATGGTGCCGCGCACGACCATCTTGTGCACCTGCACCGGCTTGGTCTGGCCGATCCGGTACGCGCGATCGGTGGCCTGGTCCTCGACGGCGGGGTTCCACCAGCGGTCGACGTGCACGACGTGGTCGGCACGCGTGAGGTTGAGACCTGTGCCCCCCGCCTTGAGCGAGAGCAGGAACACCGGCACCTCGCCGTCCTGGAACCTCCGCACCATCGCCTCCCGCCCCCGCACCGGCGTCTGGCCGTGCAGGAACTGGAGAGGTACGCCGGAGGCGGCCAGGTGTCGCTCGACGAGCCGGCCCATCTCGACGTACTGCGTGAAGACGAGGACCCCGCCGCCCTCACCGACGACCGTGCCGACGAGCTCGTCGAGGAGGTCGAGCTTCTCCGACCGCCCCCGCAGCCGAGGTCCCCGGCCGCCGGACTCCTTGAGGAACTGGGCGGGGTGGTTGCAGATCTGCTTCAGGCCGGTCAGCAGCGCCAGGACCAGCCCGCGGCGGAGCGGGTCGTCGGCCGGCAGCTGCTCGATGCGGGTCATCGTCTCCTTGCAGAACGCCTCGTAGAGCACGACCTGCTCGCGGGTGAGCCCGAGGAGGTGCTCGGTCTCGGTCTTCGGCGGCAGCTCCGGCGCGACGCCGGGATCGGACTTGCGGCGCCGCAGCAGGAACGGGCCGATCAGGTCCGCGAACTGCTTGGCCACCAGCGGGTCGACGCCGCTCTCGATCGGGGCCGCCCACCTGCGCCGGAACGCCAGCCGGCTGCCGAGCAGCCCCGGCACCGCCCAGTCGAGGATCGACCAGAGCTCCCCGAGGTCGTTCTCGACCGGCGTGCCGGTCAGCGCGACGCGCGACGCGCTCGTCAGCCGGCGCAGCGCGCGGGCGCTGGCGGTGCGGGAGTTCTTGACGTGCTGCGCCTCGTCGGCGACGACGAGATCCCATCCGATGTCCGCCAGCGCATCGGCGCTGCGCCGGAGCGTGCCGTACGTCGTCAGCACGAACCCACCCTGGCCCGGCCCGGGCAGCTCGCGCGCGGTGCCGTGGAACCGCCGGACCGAGCAGCCGGGGGCGAACCGATCGATCTCCGCCTCCCAGTTGCCGAGCAGGCTGGCCGGGCAGACGACGAGGGTCGGTCGACCGGCCGTGAGCCCCTGCTCGACCCGGTGGAGCTGCAGCGCGATCAGGGTGATCGTCTTGCCCAGGCCCATGTCGTCGGCGAGACAGGCGCCGAGGCCCAGGCCGGTCAGGTCGGCGAGCCAGGTCAGCCCGTGGCGCTGGTAGTCGCGGAGCTCGGCCCGCAGGCCGGAGGGCGGAGCGATCGGCTCGCGGGACGCAGCGGTCAGCAGCCTCTCGCGCACGTCGAGCAGGCTGGCGCCGACGACCACCTGCGCGGCCAGCGGCTCCACGCCGGGTCCGGCGGGCACCTCCGCGACGCCGGTCAGGGCAGCACCCAGCGCCTGCGGCCCGGACGCGCGCCGGATCAGCCGGCGGCGCGCCCGCTGCGCGGTCGTCGGGTCGACGACGGTCCAGGCACCCCGCAGCTTGAGCATCGGCGTCGCGGCGGTCGCGAGTGCAGTGAGCTCGTCGTCGGTGAGCACGTCGCCGTGGAGGGCGACCTGCCAACGGAACTCGAACAGCCCGTCGGCGGAGAACATGCTGTCCTGCAGCGGCAGCTCGGAGTCGCGGGGCGCGGCGGCGCGGTCGAGGACGGCCCGGGTCGTGAGGTCCCGACCGAGCGACCTCGGCCAGTGGACGTCGACCTGCGTGTCGCGCAGGGCCGCGACGTGCTCGAGCAGCCCGGAGACATCCTCCGCGTCAAGCGCGATCTCGTCGGGAACGACCAGCTCGAGGAAGCGGTCGAGCACCGGCCACACCTCGGCCGCCGACCGCAGGGCGATGCTCGCGTGCACGCGCGCCCGCTCGCCGAAGCCATGCGCGGGAGCCTCCCCGGGCCGATCCTCGTCGGCCCAGAGCGCGGCCGCGTCGCAGACGTGGAGCGGGTCCTGCTCGTCGTGGACCTGCAGCACCAGCCGCACCGATCCGGCGTCGAGCTCCTCCTCGTCGGCCTCGACCCGCAGCGAGACCCGGACCAGCTCGGGCAGGTCGTCGAGCAGCCGCCGCGACCGGGCCCGCTCGGCCACCCGCTCCTGCACGCGCGGGCCGAAGTCGGGGTGCGGCACATCCCCACCGGGCCGGTCCGATTCGCACGGAGGACGCGTCGGCGCAACCCGCGGCAGGGTGTCGGCGACGGCCGCCAGCACACCCTCGACGACCTCCCTCGCCGCGGCCGGGTCGACGCCGTCGTACGAGCGGGCGCGAGCGAGCAGCTCGACGCTCTCCTCGTCGCGGGGGTCGAGGCCGCCGAGCCGCCACGCGTCGCCGTCGGGCACCAGCCGCCCGCTGCCGACCAGCCGGCTGGCCAGCAGCGCGGCGGCGGCGAGCAGGCCGACGCTCGGGTGGGCCTCGGCGGACTGCCGGGCGCGGCTCAGGATCGGCAGGGCCGCCCGGACGGGCAGCACCAGGCTGCCGCGACTGCCGGTGAACTCGATCGTGCCGTCACGCGGCGGGTCCGCCGGCCGGAAGGTCGCCGGACCGGCCACCGAAACGAAGCTCACCCGACGAAACTAGTCGGAGGCCCCGACACCCAGCAGGTCGGCTGGACGTCCTACACCCCGTCGACGGCCCGCGCCTTGCGCCGCGCGACGGCCGTCGCCAGCAGCACGAGCAGCGCACCGACCACACCGAGCACGATGCCCCAGATGCTCGGGTGCTGGACGATCAGGACGGTCGTGCCGAGAGGTACGGCGAGGGCCGGCAGCGCGACCGTGAGCACCTTGAAGCCGGAGTGGTCGGACACCAGCGCGGCGAGGGCCCACAGCACGGTCAGGATCGCGGTCATGCCGAACAGCCAGCCGACGTCGTTCGAGTAGTCGGCCGGGTTGCTGCTCAGCTTGGCCGCCTGGCCGAGGCTGCCGGACGCCATCGGCGCCATGCCGCCGAGCCGGGACATCAGCGCGCCCACCTCGCGCTCGGCCAGCAACGCGGCCATGCCGCCCGCGACCCCGACCAGGCCGAACGCACCGACCGCGACTCCGCTGATGGCACGGCTGGGCAGGAACCAGCCGAGGATCGTCACGGCGACCACGAACACGGTGATCGCCACCGTGGCCACGACGACACCGCTCTGGTGCTGGAAGTGGTTGCCGACGACGTCGTCGAACCCGCGGGCGTAGAGCATGCCGAGGCCGACGATCGCGACGACCACGAAGGCCGGCCGGCGCGCGAGGACGTAGCCGACGAGCGCGAGCACGGTGATCACGCCGCCGAGGAGGTAGGCCTCGTCGCCGTGCATGTGCTGACCGAGGCCGACCGCGATCATCGGGGCGGTGGCGAGGATGCCGACGGTGCCCGGCCAGGTCACCAGGTCGTCGCGCGCCTGACCACCGGTACGACGACGGATGCCCGCCGCCCCCATCAGGGCCAGCCCCAGCAGCAGCGCGGTCGCGACCAGCCCGACGACGTACGTCGGAACGTGGAGGTCGCCGTTGTGGCGGCTGCGCAGCGCGGAGATGACGACGGCCGCGCCGAGCAGGCCGGAGCCGATCGCGACCAGCGCACCGGTCAGGCCGCCCTTCGTGGGAGCGGTCGGGAAGTCGGTGTCGACCCGGCCCGTTCCCGCTCCCCCCGCGCCGTCTCCGTCGCTGCCGTCGGCCTCGTCGGAGGGCTCGGCCATGGTGGAGCCGTCCGCGGGCGCGGCGGACGGGTCGACCGGCGGCGGTGGCGCGGCCGGAGCGGGGTCGGGATCGAAGGCGGTCCGCGGCGGCTCGGGGACATCGCCTCCGGAGCTGTCCGGGGCGGTGGCCGGCGAAGGAGCGTCGTCGTTCATGCACTCGACACTAAGGCCGTGGGCGCCCGATCCTGCGGAACTCCGCTCGCACACGCAGGCGCGACTCAGCCACCCGTGGCCAGGGCCAGCGGCAGCACGGCAGCCGCCCCGGCCTCGTGCAGCGCGACGCCGGCGACGGTGACGGTCCAACCCGTCACGACGCGGTCGTCGACAAGCAGCACCCGGCGGCCGTCGACCGCCGCCGGGTCGTCGAGCCGCAGCGCACCCCTCCTGCGTACGGCGGCGACGCGCTGCGCGGAGTTGGTCGCGCCCTTGTCCGGCGGCACCTCGGGATCGGCGAGCGCCCACCGGCCCACGACCGGCACCCCGAGGAACCGCGACAGCCCCGCGGCGAGGTCGTCGACCAGCCGCGGCCGGCGCTCGGACTCGGCGACCACGAGGACGTCGACCTCGGGCCGCCAGTCCTGGAGCATCGTCACCATCGCCCGGGCGAGCTGGTCGGGCACCGGGCCGTCCTCCCCCGCGAAGAGCGCGCGCAGCGCCCCTCCGTGGCCGAGGTCGGTCAGCCGCGCGATCGCCCGGCCCTCCTCGTTGGGCGGCTTGATCCGACCCGACAGCGAGATCCCGATCGCGGAGAGCCCGGTCGGCCAGAGCTTGCGCGGCTCGAGAGGTACGCCGGGCCGCGCGAGCCGGTCGGCCGCCTCCGCGACAGCGGCGCCGGAGACCTCGCCGGAGAGCGCGAGGCCGCCGCAGTTGTCGCACCGGCCGCAGCGCCAGTCGGGATCGGCGACGAGGTCGGGGTCGTCCAGCTGGCGGCGGAGGTAGGCCATCCGGCACTCGTTGGTCGAGAGGTAGTCGAGCATCGCCTGCTGCTCGGCCTCGCGCTCATGGGCGACGCGGGCGTAGCGCTCCGCGTCGTACTGCCAGCCGCGACCGGTCGCCTCCCAGCCGCCGCGGACCCGGCGGACGGCGCCGTCGACGTCGAGGACCTTGAGCATCGTCTCGAGCCGGCTGCGGGAGAGGTCGACCCGCGGCTCGAGGGCGACGGTCGACATCGGCCGGGCCTCCTCGGCGAGCACCGCCAGCGTCTCGCGCACCAGCTCCTCGCGCGGGAAGGCCAGCGAGGCGAAGTAGGCCCAGATGTCGCGGTCCTCGGTGGCGGGCAGCAGCACCACGCTCGCCTCGGAGATCGCACCGCGGCCGGCACGACCGACCTGCTGGTAGTAGGCGACCGGGCTGCTCGGCGCTCCGAGGTTGACCACGAAGCCGAGGGCCGCGTCGAAGCCCATGCCGAGCGCGCTGGTCGCCACCAGTGCCTTGACCTCGCCGTCGACCAACGCCTGCTCCAGGGCGAGGCGCTCGGTCTGCTCGGTCTGGCCGGAGTAGGCAGCCACCCGGTGGCCGCGCGACCGGAGGTAGTCGGCGACCTCCTGGGTGGCCGCGACGGTCAGGCAGTAGACGATCCCGCTGCCGGGCTGCTCGGACAGGTGGTCGGCCAGCCAGGCCAGCCGCTGCTCGGGCGTCGGCAGGCGCACCACGCCGAGCCGGAGCGACTCCCGGTCGAGCGACCCCCGCAGCACCAGGGTCTCGAGACGGCCGTGGCCGGCCTCCTCGACCACCGCGCCGAGCTGGTCGGCCACGTCGTCGGTCACGCGCTGGTTGGCGGTCGCCGTCGTCGCCAGCACCGGGATGCCGGTGGGCAGCTCGCCGAGGAGGGTGCGGATGCGGCGGTAGTCGGGCCGGAAGTCGTGGCCCCAGTCGGAGATGCAGTGGGCCTCGTCGATCACCAGCAGCCCGCAGCTCGCCGCCAGCCGGGGCAGCACCTCGTCGCGGAAGCCGGGGTTGTTCAACCGCTCGGGGCTGACCAGGAGGACGTCGACCTCACCCGCGGCGATGTCGGCATGGACCCCGTCCCACTCGTCCATGTTGGTGGAGTTGACCGTCACCGCCCGGATGCCGGCCCGCTCGGCGGCGGCGATCTGGTTGCGCATCAGCGCGAGCAGCGGCGAGATGATCACCGTCGGGCCGGAGCCCGCCTCGCGCAGCAGCAGCGTCGCCACGAAGTAGACCGCCGACTTGCCCCACCCGGTGCGCTGGACGACGAGCGCACGGGCCCGGTCGACGACCAGCGCGGAGATCGCGGTCCACTGGTCGTCGTACAGCGACACGTCGTCGCGCCCCACCAGGGCGCGCAGGTGCTCGTCGGCGCGGGCGCGGAGGTCGGTCGCAACGGTGGTCATGCCCCGTGTCTACCAGCGGCCCCGGACATCGGGCCGACGCGGGCCGAGTTGTCCACAGGCATCACCGGTGGTGCCGGTGGCCGCCCCTCAGGATCATGATGATCGCGGGCAGGAAGACCCACATCGGCCAGAAGTAGCCGCCACCGCTCATCAGCCAGACGACGGTGCAGATCGCTCCCGGCACGAAGGGCGCCGGGATCCCGCGACCACGGTGGTGGCGCACCTCCACCTCACTCGGCCGCTGGTCGTACGCCGGAGGCCCGGTCGGCTCCAGCGGCGGCTCGGGGACGGGCTCGCGGGTCGGCCGGTAGACCTCGTAGGTCGGCTCGGACACGACTCCATGACACCCCCATCGCGGCCGTTCCGCAAGGGACGGATGTCATGGGTTCCGCGGGCGGGCGGATGTGGTGGCTACCAGATGCGGACGCGGGACTCCGGCTCGAGCCACAGGCCGTCGCCGGGCCCGGTCGCGAAGACCTCGTGGAACTCGTCGAGGTTGCGCACGATGTTCGCGCGGAACTCCGGCGGGCTGTGCGGGTCGATGGTGAGGTACTGCCGCTCCTGCTCGGTGCGACGCTTGGTGCGCCAGACGTAGGCCCAGTTGAGGAAGACCCGCTCCTTGTCCTCCACCGCCGCGTCGCCGCCCTCGGAGATCAGGTAGGCCTTCAGACCGATGGTCAGGCCGCCGAGGTCGCCGATGTTCTCGCCGACGGTCAGCGCGCCGTTGACGTGCTCGCCGGGGAGGCTGCGGGGCGAGAAGCCGTCGTACTGCTCGATCAGGGCCTTGGTCTTGACCTCGAAGTTGGCCTTGTCGGTGGGCGTCCACCAGTCGTTGAGGTTGCCCTCGCCGTCGTACTGGGCGCCCTGGTCGTCGAAGCCGTGACCGACCTCGTGGCCGATGACCGCGCCGATACCGCCGTAGTTCTCGGCCGGGTGGGCGTCGGGGCTGAAGAACGGCTTCTGCAGGATGCCCGCGGGGAAGCAGATCTCGTTGGTGCCCGGGTTGTAGTAGGCGTTGACCGTCTGCGGCAGCATGAACCACTCGTCGCGGTCGACCGGGCTGCCGATCTTCTTCAGCTCGCGCGCCGTCGCGAACGCCGCCGCCGCCTGGGCGTTGCCCATCAGGTCCTCGGCACCGACCTCGAGCGTCGAGTAGTCGCGGAACTTCTCCGGGTAGCCGATCTTGGGCCGGAAGGTCGCGAGCTTGTCGTACGCCCGCGCCTTGGTGTCGTCGGTCATCCAGTCGAGCTTCTCGATGGACGCCCGGTACGCCGCCAGCAGGTTCGCGACCAGCTCGTCCATCATCTGCTTGCTGGTGGGCGGGAAGTGGCGGGCGACGTACTCCTTGCCGACGGCCTCGCCCATCGCACCCTCGACGAACGACACCGCCCGCTTCCAGCGCGCCCGCAGCTCGGGGGTGCCGTTGAGGGTGCGGCCGTAGAAGTCGAAGTTGGCCTGGACGAACTCGTCGGGGAGGTACGCCGCGGCGTGGCGCCAGACGTGCGAGGTCAGCCAGTCCTGCCAGACGTCCAGCGGCGTCTCGTCGAGGACCTTGGACAGGTGCTCGAAGTAGCTGGGCTGGCGGACGCACACCTCGGCGATCGTCGCCTCGGAGCCGCCGAGGTTGGTGACGTAGGCGTGCCAGTCGAAGTTCGGGCAGAGCTCGGTGAGCTCGTCGAAGGTCTTCAGGTTGTAGGTCTTCTGGACGTCGCGGGTCTCGGCGCGCTCCCAGTGGCCCTTGGCCAGCAGGGTGTCCAGCTCGAGCACGCGCTGCGCGGCGCCCGCCGGGTCCGGGTGCTTGCCGAGCGTGAGCATCGTGGTCAGGTAGCCGACGTACGCCTCGCGGATCTCGGCGAACTTGTCCTCGCGGTAGTAGGACTCGTCGGGCAGCCCGAGCCCGCCCTGCACCAGGTGGAAGAGGTAGCGGTCGGACTTGCGGTCGTCGGTGTCGACGTACGAGCCGAAGAGGCCGTGGCCGCCGATCCGCTCGAACTCCCCGAGGTACGCCGCCAGGTCGCGCACGTCACGCAGACCGGTGACCGCGTCGACCAGCGGCTGCGCGGGCGCGGCGCCCTGCGCGTCGATCCGGTCGGTGTCCATGAAGGAGTTGAAGAGGTCCGCGATCTTGCGGGCGTTCTCGCTGTCGGCGGGGTCGGCGTCGGCCGACGGGTTGGCGAGCTCGGTGATGATCTCGCGCACCTGCTCCTCGGCCCGGTCGGCCAGCTGCACGAACGGCCCCCAGCTCGAGCGGTCCGACGGGATCTCGGTCTCCGTCAACCAGGTGCCGTTGACGTGGCCGAACAGGTCGTCCTGCGGTCGGATCGCGCTGTCCATGCCCGGGCGTGCGTCGTCGAGGATGCTCACCCGCCCGAATCTACAAGCCCGGCCTCAGGTTCCGCGTGGACCGGTCGAACGGGATCACATGGGAAGGGTGCGAGGAGCAGCCGCAGCGGTCGTCGCCGCGCTCGTCCTCGCCGTGGTCGCCGGAGGCGTCGGGACGGTCGGTGCGCCGGCCGAGGCACACCCACCCGCCCACGTCGTACGACGGGCGGCGAGCGAGTCGCTCGGACGACGCGTCCTGGCACTGACCAACCGCAGGCGGCGGCAGCACGACTGCGGCCCCCTGCACTGGCAGGCCCAGCTGCGGACGTCGGCCCAGGCGCACACCGACGACATGGCCTCGAGCGACGTGCTCGCCCACCTGCTCGCCCACGAGCTCGGCCTGGTCGCGCGCATCCTGCGCGCCGGCTACCACCCCTGGCACCGGATCGCCGAGAACATCGCCGTCGGCTACCCCGACCCCACCAGCGTGGTCGCGGCCTGGATGCAGAGCCCCGAGCACCGCCGCAACATCCTCGACTGCCACCTCCACGACCTCGGCGTCGGCGTCACCACCGACCCCGCCGGCACCACCTGGTGGACCCAGGACTTCGGCCAGCACTAGCCCCTGTGGCGCGAGCGACGTCGCTCGTTCCTCGCGCCGCGCTGCCGCGCCGCGGTCGAGGCGCTGCCCACTCCCTCGCCGCCGGCGGCTTCCGGGGCCGCTGCGTGGAAGTAACGCCACCCGTCGCCTCCGGTCGCTCCTCCGTCGCTCCCTCCAGCTCCTCGGCGCGACTTCCACGACGGCGCGCCCCAATCCGTGCCATGGCGCGAGCGACGTC
>WQZX01000060.1 GCA_009780515.1 Nocardioidaceae bacterium
CGAGGGCAGCGCCGCCGTGACGCCCAGTCGAGATGCCCGGGGCTGGTGCTGCTCGCCGCCGATCCCGACCGTGATGCGCGCTGGTTCGAGCCGGTGCTGGCGGTGGTCGAGGACCTCCGCCCCGGGGTGGCGCCGATCCGCCCGGGGATGCTGGCGGTCTCGGCGGCGGGCAGGTTCGGCGCGGGCGCTGCCGATGCCGAGACGGACACTGCCGCGCTGCTGGCCGAGCACCTGGTCGGCGCTGGTGTCTGGGACTGCCGTTTCGGGGCCGCCGACGACCTCTACACCGCCGAGCGGGCGGCCCGTGGTGCGCCGGTGCAGGGGTGCGTCGTCGTACCTCCGGGGGAGTCCGGCCCCTACCTGGCCGCGCTCCCGGTGACCGTGCTGGCCGACGACGGCGAGGAGGGTCGTGAGCTCGCCGACCTGCTGCGTCGGCTCGGGCTGACCCGGCTGGGGGAGTTCGGGGCGCTCGGTGTCGACGAGGTGGCCAACCGGTTCGGTGCCTACGGCACGGACCTGTGGCGGCGGGTGCGGGGTCGCGGCCGTTCGGCGATCGCCGGGCGCGAGCCGCCGCCGGAGCTGGCCTGCGAGATCGCGTTCGAGCCGGCGCTGGAGTCGGCCGAGGCGGTCACGTTCTCGGTGCGCACGACAGCGGAGCGCTTCGTCGCCGGCCTGGCCGAGCGACAGCTGGTGGCGACCTCGGTGCGGCTCGAGGCCGAGCTCGAGGGCGGCGGCCTCGCCGCCCGGACCTGGATGCATCCGCGCTGCTTCGCCTCCCGCGACCTCGTCGACCGGGTCCACTGGCAGCTCCAGGCGGGCCTGGCCACCTCGGGTCTGCGCAGCCGCAAGGACGTCGGGGTGGTGACAGCCCCGGTGACGCTCGTCCGGTTCCTGCCCGAGGCGGTCGAGCCGGCCGGAGACCACGCCGACGGGCTGTGGGGCGGCGGGCCTGTGGAGCAGGTGCTGCGCGGTGTGGCGCGGGTCCAGGCCATGGTCGGGTACGACGCCGTGCGGGTGCCGGTCCTCCAGGGTGGTCGTGGCGCTGCCGACCGCCAGGCGCTGGTGCCGTGGGGGAGCCGGCCGACCGGGCTCCGGCGCACCGACGAGCCGTGGCCGGGACGCATCCCCGGGCCGGCGCCGAGCCGGGTCTTCGCCGTCCCGTTGGCGGCCGAGGTGCTCGACGCCGCCGGCCGTCAGGTCGCGGTGACCGAGCGGGGTGTGGTCACGGGGGAGCCCTCGCGCCTGCGGATCGAGCCGGATCGGCGTACCTCCCGCTGGTGCGAGGTCGCGGGGTGGGCGGGCCCGTGGCCGGTCGAGGAGCGGTGGTGGCTGGAGGCGACGGCGATGCGGTCGGTGCGCTTCCAGCTGGTCGGCGTCGACGGCCGTGCCTGGCTCGCGTCCTGGCGGGATGGCCCGGGCGGGGGAGCGTGGCGAGTCGAGGCGGCGTACGACTGATCTGCTGCGCCAGGATTGGCACGTGAGCATCAACCTCCACGCCGTCCTCTGGCCGATCCACGACTGGCCCACGATGCGCGAGCAGTGGCGGCGGGCGGAGGAGATGGGGTTCGCCGGCGGCTGGGTCTACGACCACCTCGCCTGGCGCGGGCACACGCCCTGGGACGACGCCTACGCCTCCCTGACGGCGGCGGCGACGGTCACCGAGCGGATGCGGCTCGGCACCCTGGTGACCTCCCCGAACTTCCGCACGCCGGTCCCGACCGCCTCTGCGATCCGCACGATCGACCGCTTCTCGCGGGGCCGACTGACCATCGGCATCGGCGCCGGCGGCGACTCGCCCACCTCCGACGGCCTGGTCCTCGGCCGCGAGTGGACCCCGAAGGAGCGAGCCGACCGCTTCGCCGAGTACGTCGCCCATCTCGACGCGCTCCTCGGCGGCACCCGCGTCTCGCTCACCGGCGATCACTGGACCGCCGCCGAGGCGCCCGTCGGCGCCGGCCTGGTCCAGCAGCCGCGGCCCCCGTTCTGGATCGCCGCGGGCGGGCCGCGCGGCGTACGTCTTGCCGCCCACTACGGCCAGGGCTGGGTCGCCAACCCGAGCTCGGACGACCCGCTCGGGGAGGTACGCCGCCAGGTCGGCCTGCTCGAGGATGCCTGCGAGAACGCCGGGCGCGACGCCGCGGAGATGCCGCGGCTGCTGCTGACCGGCTTCACCGAGGAGCCGTGGCTGGCGTCGGTGGACGCGTTCGAGGAGTTCGCCGGCACCTACGCCGCCCTCGGCATCACCGACATCGCCATCCACTGGCCCCGCCCCGACTCCGACTGGGACACCGACCCGAAGGTCTTCGAGGCGATCGCGACCTCGGTCATCGGTTGAGATCGCGGACCTGCGGCATCGAGCGCGCCGTTGTCGAGGAGGGGCGCCCGACAACTACGGTGTCCTCGTGGTCGACCTGCCCGCTTCCGAGTAGGGCGCGGCCGGGTCGATTGTGCCTACTCGCCGGCCTTCCTTACCGGTAAGGAAGGCCGGCACGCAGATGGCTCGGACGGCTGCTGCCGTCAGGCGAGGGGCTTGACGAGGATCAGCGTGGGGCCGCCCCAGTCGATGCCCTCAAGCTCCTGCCTCGATCGCCCCGAGCAGACAAGCGAATTGCCCCGATCTTGACTAGAACACATGTTCGATCGATGATGGTGCGATGGGGTGGAACAACCCGCCGGTGCCGTGGCGGGAGCTGGAGCGGCGGCTCTCGGGTCGGCCGCCGAGCGAGGCGGCGCGCCTGGACGCACCGGTCTCGCGTCGCAGGCCCAAGCCCGCACCGGTGCGGGTGGAGCGGCCCGAGCACGCCACGCCGTACGCCGAGCTCCACTGCCACAGCCACTTCAGCTTCCTCGACGGGGCGAGCAGCCCGCACGACCTCGTGGTCGAGGCGGTCCGGCTGGGGCTCAGCGGGCTGGCGCTGACCGACCACGACGGGTTCGCCGGGGCGCCGCTGTTCGCGGAGGCGGGCAAGGACCACGACCTGCCGACCGTCCACGGCGCCGAGCTGACCCTCGTCGACGACGAGGTGGAGGCACCCGACCGGCATCTGCTCGTCCTCGCCCGTGGCGTCGACGGCTACCACCGGCTCTCGAGGGCGATGACAGAGGCGGGCCTGCGGGCGCCGGAGAAGGGTCGGCCCGACCACGACCTGGACGAGCTCGCCGACCTCGGGCGCGACCACTGGGTCGTGCTCACCGGCTGTCGTCGGGGGAGCGTCCGCCAGGCGCTCCAGGAGCACGGCGCCCCTGCGGCCGCGCGAGAGCTCGACCTGCTGGTCGACCGCTTCGGACCGGACGGCGTCGTGGTGGAGCTGATCGCCCGCGACCACCCCGGGGCCGACGAGGACAACGACCTGCTCGCCGCGCTGGCCGCCGACCGCCGCCTGCCGATCGTGGCCACCGGCAACGTCCACCACGCCACCCCCGCGCAGCGAAGGTTGGCCACCGCGATGGCGGCCATCGGCGCCCGCAGCAGCATCGCCGACCTCGAGGGCCACCTCGACCTGTCCGGGTCGGCGCACCTGCGCAGCGGTGCGGAGATGCTGGCGCGGTTCGGTCGCCACCCCGAGGCGATCAGCCGGTCCGTCGTACTGGCCGAGGAGCTGGCGTTCGACCTCCGCAAGGCGAAGCCCAGGCTGCCCAAGCAGGGGATCCCGGCGGGGCACACCCCCGACTCCTGGCTGCGGGTGCTGGTCGAGCGGGGCTTCGCCGAGCGCTACGTCGGCAAGGGGTGGGAGGACGAGGCGCGGAAGCGGATCGAGAGCGAGCTGCGGGTGATCACCGACAAGGACTTCGCCGGCTACTTCGTCATCGTCCACGACATCGTGGCCTTCGCCAGGTCCCAGGGGATCCTGTGCCAGGGGCGCGGGTCCGCGGCCAGCTCCGCGGTCTGCTTCGCGCTCGGCATCACCGCGATCGACTCGGTCGAGTTCCACCTGCCCTTCGAGCGGTTCATCTCCGAGCACCGCCACGAGGAGCCCGACATCGACGTCGACTTCGACTCCGACCGCCGCGAGGAGGTCATCCAGTGGGTCTATGCGACGTACGGCCGCCGCAACGCCGCCCAGGTCTGCAACGTGATCAGCTACCGTCCCCGGATGGCGGTGCGTGACGCCGCCAAGGCGCTCGGCTTCTCGCCGGGTCAGCAGGACGCCTGGTCGAAGCAGATCGACGGCTGGGGGAGCGCGCTGCCCGAGGAGACCGACGTACCGGAGCAGGTCCGTGGCCTCGCCGAGCAGCTCATGTCGGCCCCGCGTCATCTCGGCATCCATTCCGGCGGCATGGTCCTCACCGAGCAGCCGATCGGCGAGGTCTGCCCGATCGAGAAGGCCCGGATGGCCGATCGCACCGTCCTCCAGTGGGACAAGGACGGCTGCGAGACGATGGGGCTGGTCAAGTTCGACCTGCTCGGGCTCGGCATGCTCGGGGCGCTCGACCACACGATGCGCCTCGTCGCCGAGCACACCGGAGTCGAGTGGACCCTGGCGACCATCCCCAAGGAGGAGCCGGAGGTCTACGACATGCTCTGCCGCGCCGACTCCATCGGCGTCTTCCAGGTCGAGAGCCGGGCCCAGATCGGCACGCTGCCGCGGCTCAAGCCGCGCCGCTTCTACGACCTGGCCATCGAGATCGCGCTGATCCGCCCCGGTCCGATCCAGGGTGGCGCCGTCCATCCCTACATCCGCCGCAAGACCGGCCGCGAGAAGTGGGACTACGACCATCCGCTCCTGAAGCCTGTGCTCGAGCGCACCCTCGGCGTGCCCCTCTTCCAGGAGCAGCTGATGCAGATGGCGGTCGTGCTCGGCGACTGCTCCCAGGCCGAGGCCGACCTGCTGCGCCGGGCGATGGGCTCCAAGCGCGGCATCGAGCGGATCGAGAGGGTCAAGGACCAGCTGTACGCCGGCATGGCCGCCAAGGGCATCACCGGTGACAAGGCCGATGCGATCTACGTGAAGATCCTGTCCTTCTCCGGCTTCGGGTTCGCCGAGTCGCACGCGCTCTCCTTCGCGCTGCTCGTCTACGCGTCGTCCTGGCTCAAGCTGCACTACCCGGCGGCGTTCCTGGCCGGCCTGCTGCGCAACCAGCCGATGGGCTTCTACTCGCCCCAGTCGCTGGTCGCCGACGCCCGCCGCCACGGTGTGGAGGTACGCCGCCCCGACATCGCCCTCTCCGGAGCCCAGGCCGGCCTGGAGCGCGTCGTACCTGACGAAATCGTCGTGGAATCGCCCGAGACGGAGCATTTGCATCAGGTACGACGCGACGCCGGGTTCGCCGTCCGGCTCGGCCTCGACGTGGTCAGGGGCATCGGCATGGAGGTCGCCGAGAGGATCGTGGCCGAGCGGGCGCGGGCGCCGTACGACGGGATCACGGACCTCGCCCGCCGCGCCGGACTCACCTCGAGGCAGCTGGAGGCGCTGGCCACGGCGGGCGCGTTCGACGGCCTGGGCCTCGACCGGCGCCAGGCGATCTGGATGAGTGGGTACGCCGAGAGCGCGACCCACCTGCCCGGCACCACCGCCGCGCCCCCACCGCCGGACCTGCCCGCCATGGACGAGGTCGATCTGACCCTGGCGGACCTGTGGGCGACCCGCGTCTCTCCGGACAGGCACCCGATCGAGCACTGGCGTGAGCGGCTGCGTGAGAACGGCATCCTGGCCGTCGGGGAGGTCGGTGGAGTCGAGGCCGGCCGGCGCGTGCACGTCGCGGGCCTGATCACTCACCGCCAGCGCCCCGGCACGGCCCAGGGCATCACCTTCCTCAACCTCGAGGACGAGACCGGGATGCTCAACGTGGTCTGCTCCCAGGGCGTCATGCGCGTCCACCGCCGGGCCGCCCGCAACCGGGTCGCCGTGGTGATCCGCGGGCGGATCGAGCGCCAGGACGGCGTCACCAACCTGATCGCCGACCGCGTCGAGTCCCTCGACGTGCTCCTGCCCGGCGCCGGCTCCGCCCTCCAGGCCCGCCAGGAGTCACGGGACTTCCGATGAGCCCGATGCGGCCGACAACCCCTACCTGCGATAGCCTTCACAGGCCTCGGAAACGGGGCATCGGGCTGTAGCGCAGCTTGGTAGCGCACCTGACTGGGGGTCAGGGGGTCGCAGGTTCAAATCCTGTCAGCCCGACCGTGTGATGTCGCAGGACATCGCGGCCAGCGGACCTACGGAGACGTAGGTCCGCTGCTCATTTCGCGACCCGTCGCCACCCCGGCGTCAGCGGCCGATGCCGACGTACTCGATGGGGTCACCGCTGCGTGTGTACGTGATCGCCGTGCTGACCAGGAGCCGGACCCCGTCCTTGATCAGTCGGCCGTGTGGCCGGCCCGATCCTCCGCCCGTGGGTCCGCCCTCGATGGTGACGTGTGGTGCCCCGACGAGCGGGTGGAGAAGATCCTCGGCAGCCGAGTACGTCATCGCGTCGACCAGCACGCGTACGTCGCCCGGCCAGGCGTCGGGGTCCGGCGCAGTCGTCAGCGTGACAGGGTCGACCAGCGTCCCGCGGCCGTCGGTGAAGGCGGCCGTGCCGAACACGCCGCTGTCCCTGACGAGCAGCCGCCGCGCCTCCGCGGCGGCGACCAGGCTGCCGCCGACGTTGCCGCGGAGGTCGAGGACCAGGGGCGAGGCAGGGGCGGCCCGGGAGAGGGCTCGGCGGAGCATCCTCGGCAGGTCCGCATCGATGCGGGTCAACGTCACGACGTTCCCGTCGGCGCAAAGACCCGGTTGGACCCGGCGCTCCTCGGTCCACTCGACCCGGGCACCGTCGCCACCGATCGCCGTGAACCCACGTACGGGAGCCGTCATGGCCAGGAACCGCCGGCCGGCGACCATCGCACGGTGCTGGGGCGAGGCGCCGGTCCTGCGGAGCCACCACACAGGGTCGTCGACGGCGAGCCGATCGCCAGGTCGCACGCCGGCACCCCAGGCCGCGGTGTCCACCGGAACCCGAAGGAGCGTCGCCCCATCGTCGTCCATCGCCGCGACGTACGGCGGGTGGAAGCGTGGCCCAGCGCCGACCAGCTGGGTGTGAGCATCGCCGAGCTCCGCGATCCACAGGGCTGCGTGCGACCAGAACTCGGGACCGGCGAGCTCGCGGACGTAGTCGTAGCGCCGGGTGATGGCGACCCAGTCCAAGCCGCGCAATGCCATCGACGGATAGATGTTGGCGACCTCGTCGCGGATCCGCTCGAACGCCGCGTCGTACGTCGGCGCCTCGGTGTCGGTGACACAGGCGTCGGGGGAGTACGCGAGGGAGTGCAGGAGGTTGATGCCGTCGACGAGGTCCGTGGGCGCCGCGATGGTCAGCACCAGCCGCCGTGCCTCGGCGTCCGAGCGCAGGGACGCGTGCGGGGCGGAGGCATCCACGACGACGTCCCAGACACCGGCTCGGCGGTGCGGATCGCTGTCGGACTCGTCGTCGAAGACGATCGGCCTCCCGAGGACCGCGGCGAACTCGGCCCGTTCGAGCCGCAGCAGCGGCATGGCCCCGGCGACACCCGTCAGGCGGCGCAGTCGCCACCTGACGGGTCCTTCGAACTCCGGCAACATGCCCCGACGCTACCGGCGACGCCGGGTGTCACCCGGCAGCGGACTCGGCGGAGTCGGTGCCGTGGTTGATGGCCTCCAGCAGGGCGGAGGTGAAGGCGGGCAGGTCGTCGGGGTTGCGACTCGTGATGAGGTTCCCGTCGACGATGCAGCGCTCGTCCTGCCAGTCACCACCGGCGTTGCGGATGTCGGTCTTGAGGCTCGGCCAGGAGGTGAGCCTGCGCCCGTCGACGACGTCGGCCTCGACGAGCATCCAGGGGGCGTGGCAGATCGCGGCCACCGGCTTCCCCGACGCCATGAAGGCGGCGGTGAAGGCCACCGCGTCGGGGTCGGTGCGCAGGCTGTCGGGGTTGGCGACACCGCCGGGCAGCACCAGCGCGTCGTAGTCCTCGACGGAGCCGCCCTCGCCGAGCGCGGTCGAGTCGCGGGTCTCGGCGGCGTCGAGGTGGTCGAAGAGCTTGGCCTCGCCACCCTTCGGGCTCAGCAGCACGGCGGTGTGCCCGGCGTCCTCGACGGCATCCCACGGGGTGGTGAGCTCGACTCGCTCGATCCCCTCGTTCGCCACCAGGAAGGCGATCTTCGCCTCGGTCATCGTGGACCTCCTTCTGCTTATCGCTTCGTCGTTCTCGTCCGTCCCTGCGGTACCCGATCCCCACCGCGGGACACGGGTACCGACACCCCATGAGCAACCACGACACCGTCCGAGAGCTCGTCCGCGACCACGGCACGACGTACGCCGAGCGGGCGGGCATCACCCTCCGCGACAAGCCGTCGCCGCTGTTCCAGCTCCTGGTTCTGACCCAGCTCGCGTCGGTGCCCATCTCGGCGGGCATCGCGGCCGACGCGGCGCGCGAGGTCTTCCGTGCCGGCTGGCGCACCCCCGAGCGGCTGCGCGACGCCACCTGGCAGCAGCGCGTCGACGCGCTCGGCCGCGCCCACTACAAGAGGTACGACGAGAGCACGTCCGCGAAGCTCGAGGAGCTCGCCGACGCCGTGCTCGGCACCTGCCGCGGCGACCTGCGCCGTCTCCGGCCCGACAGCCACGGCGGGGTCGGGACCCTGCACGAGGCGATCGAGGGCTTCCCCCGGATCGGACCGACCGGGGCGGGCATCTTCTGCCGAGAGGTCCAGGCGGTCTGGCCCGAGGCGCGGCCCTACTTCGACGACCGCGCTGCGCGCCGCCGACGCCCGGGGGCTGCCCACCGATCCCGACCGGCTCGGGAGCCTGGTGCCGCCGCGAGACGTCGTACGGCTGGCTGCGGCGCTCGCCGATCCGGACAGCTCCTAGCGGTCTCCTAGTGGTCCATCGCGTCGCGGGCACGGTCGATGACCGACGCGACCGGCGCGGTGACCACCGTGGCGACGGCATTGCCGGTCGTCGTGGGATGCGGGCGGGTGGGCGCGAGGCGCTCGGTGGCGGTCAGCATGCGGCCCATCCGCTGGCGCTCCTCCGGTGTGCTGCCGGCGAGCAGGGGAGGGAGCTCCTCCCGCTCCTCGGCGGCCAGGTGCCGCTCCACCACTTCCTCGAAGGTGACCAGCCGCTGGTGGAACTCCGGGTCCGTCACGGCCATCCGGTCGAGGTCGGCCAGCAGACCGGTCGTCTCCTGCTCCTCCTCGAGCCGCGCCTCGGCGACGCCCTCGCCGGCGAGCTCCTTCGAGGCGGGCCGTACGACGAGCTGCTCGGCCGTCTCGTGCACCGTCAGCCCCGCCCGCAGCTCGGCGAACAGGTCCGCCCGGGCCGTGCCGATCGAGCCGCGCAGCTCCTCGAACAGGCGTCGGATCCGTTCGTGCTGCTCCAGGAGCAGGCGGACGACATCACCTTCAGGCAGCGTCGTGGCGTTCTTCAGGTCGGCGATCGCGTCACCCATGGTCGATTCCTCCTCCTGCTCATCGGTCGTTCGGACCAGAGGCGGTACCCACGCGCGCCGGAGCGCATGCGCGCGCGGCGGCGGGTGCATGAGGACCGAGGTGCCGGGTACTACGGATGCTGCCGGACCGGTCCGGGAAAGCCATTCCGAACAGGTGGGCGGCCACACAGGACGTGGGGGTTCGGGCCCGTCCACCGGCTGCGGGCGACGGCAGGACGGGGGAGAGATCTGGCGCAGGTCCTGCCGTCGCCCCGGCACCACGATCACCTCGGCGGTGGGCATGACATGGGGTGTCCACCGCCGAGGTTCGCCGTCGTCGCGCGCGGGAGCATGGGGGATGCCTCGTGGTCGCCACCGACGTGCGGTGGCGACCACGAGGTCTTCAGAGGCGGTCCCGACCCGGCGACCCCACACCGCCCGAAATGGGCCGGGACGCCCCCGGAAGGGTGGCGGTCAGGTCGCGAGCGACCGACCGCTCATGCAGCCGGAGCCGTGGGTGGCCCGACCATGTCCTCCCGGAGCTGTCGCAGGATCCGGCTGATCAGCCGGGACACCTGCATCTGGGTGACGCCGATCCGGTCGCCGATCTCCTTCTGGGTCAGTCCGTCGTAGAAGCGCAGCTTCACGATCGTCCTGTCGCGGGTGCCGAGGTGCTGCAGCGCCGGCGCGAGCATCAGCCGGGCGTCGGCCGCCTCGAACCCGTTGTCGGGGTCCGGGAGCAGCTCGCCGAGGACCGCGCTGGAGTCCTCGGCCAACGGCCGGTCGAGCGAGGTCGGGGTGAAGCAGCCCTCCGCGCCCATGGCCTCCTCGACCGCGGCGAGGTCCTCGCCGATCTCCTCCGCGATCTGGGCGAGATCGGGCTCGCGGCCGGTCGCCTGCTCCAGCCGGGCGCGAGCGGCCGATGCCGTCGCCTGGAGCTCCTGGATCCTGCGGGGAGGACGCACCGTCCACCCGCAGTCGCGGAAGTACTTCTTGACCTCGCCCCGGACCGTCGGAACGGCGTACGACAGGAACTCGTCCGCCTGATCGGGGTCGAAGTCGCGTGCCGCACGCACGAGAGCGGCGTACGCGACCTGCTCGAGGTCCTCGCCGGAGATGCCCCGTCCGCCGTACGGCGCGGCGAGGCTGCGAGCGACCTCCATGTTGAGCACGACGGCGTCGTGCAGTGCTTCCTCCCGCTCCGCCGGGCGTGCCGCCGTGTGTGCCTTCTCCAACAACGCCCGGGTACGGGCGCGGCGACGGCGACGGCTGGCTGCTCGGTGAGCGGAGGTGTCGGACAACTTCTTCGAACGCATGGGATCCCCCTCGGGGGCCGTTCGGGGCCTGCCTTCGTCTTAAGCAGGCGACGCGCCGCTGGGCGGCGCCGACGACTCCGACGATATCGCTGTCAGCTGTCCGTTGCCAAGCCTCCACCTGAGGATGAGGGTGCATGGCCCACCGAGCCGCGGGTACCGCCGGAGGGTCAGCTGGAAGCACTTCTGACCGAGGAGGATCGTCATGCCGCAGCAGGCATGGAGCAAGAAGCGCGAACGTCAGTACGACCACATCCGCGACGAGCTCGAGGACCGCGGCCGCAGCGAGTCCGAGGCCGAGGAGATCGCCTCGCGGACCGTAAACAAGGAGCGGGCGCGACACGGTGAGTCGACGTCGCACAGCCGTACGTCGACCGAGGACATCTCGTCCGGACGACGCGGTGGCCTGCGCTCCCACAAGGGCTCCGGCGGCCGGACGCGGGACCAGCTCTACGAGGAGGCCCGCAAGAAGGGGATCGAGGGCCGGTCGAAGATGAACAAGGCCGAGCTGGAGCGTGCCGTCGGCCGCTGAGCACTGCTCGCGCAGCGAGGTCCCGGGGCGACATGGGGGTGGGGGCTACCAGTCCGTACGCCGGGGCGCCAGAATGGGAGTTCTCCCACCCCACCATTCACCTGGAGGCCGCCGCGTGGATCAGCACGCAGCCGCTGTGACCTTCTCCAAGCTCGCTCACGAGCTGCACAGCACCGAAGGACTCGAGGAGACGCTCGAGCTTCTCGTGGAGGCCGCGCCCGCGCTCGTGGGCAGCGGCTCGGCCGGGGTGCTCCTGACCCGGCGAGGCCGACTCGCCGAGCCCGGGCCCGGCACCGAGCCGGTGGCCGAGAAGGCCGACCGGCTCCAGCTCGAGTTCGAGGCCGGCCCGGCCTGGGACGCCGTCGGCGAGATGCACACCGTGCACGCGCCGGCGGTCGCGGCCTACCCGGAGGTCCGCTGGGGTGAGGCGGTCGCGGCGCTCGGGATCGGCAGCGCGCTGTCGGTGCGGCTGTGGACCTCCGAGGTCACCCTCGGCGCGATCACCTTCTACGCCGAGCGCCCGCGCTGGTTCGACGAGAACGCCATCGCGACGGCCGAGATCGTGGGGCGGCACGCCTCGATCGCCCTTGCCTCCGCGCGCAACGAGGAGTCACTGCACCAGGCGATCGACGGTCGAAAGCTCGTCGGACAGGCGCAGGGCATCCTGATGGAGCGCTTCGACCTCGACGACCGCCGCGCGTTCGACGTGCTCCGCCGCTACTCCCAGGCGAACAACGTCAAGCTCATCGAGGTCGCGCGCCTGCTGGTGTCGACACGGGAGCTTCCCGAGGACTGATCTGAGCCTGGTGCGGCCGGGGATTGATAGCGTCCGCGCCGTGCGCCGCGTCCTGAACCACCTCGTCCACTCCGCCTGGCACTGGCTCGAGCGCATGGGCGACATCGGCCCGGACAGCCGGCTGGCGGAGGGCTTCGGCGCGTTCGGCGCGGGCAGCTGCCTGGCGTTCCCGCTCGCGACCGTGTTCGGGACCGAGCAGATCCACGTCGGGCGCGACACGCTGATCGGCAAGTACTCCACGCTCTCGGTCGGCTACGGCCCCGGCCAGTCGGTGCTGCCCGAGCGGGCGCTGGTCATCGGCGACCGCTGCGTGATCGGTGCCCGTGCCTGCATCACGGCACACGAGTCGATCGAGATCGCGGACGACGTTTGGTTCGGCCAGGACGTGTTCGTGTCCGACGCCAGCCACGGCTACCAGGACCCCGACCAGCCCATCGGCCGTCAGTTCGGCGAGCACCAGCCGGTGCGGATCGGCCCGGGCTCTTGGATCGGCCACGGCGCGATGATCCTGCCCGGGACCACCATCGGACGGAACGTGGTCGTGGCCGCCGGCTCGGTGGTGCGCGGGGCGGTCCCCGACCACACGGTCGTCGGCGGAGTGCCTGCCCGCATGATCCGGCAGTACGACGAGACACAGGGCTGGCTGCCGGCCCGGCCGACCGCCGTCTGACCACCGTGTGCCTTCGGCGCGACCGGGAGAAGCACTAGCCTGGACGGGTGCTCGGGACACCTCAAACCGGCGACCGGATCGGCCGGTTCCTGCTGACCGACCGCCTCGGCCAGGGCGGGATGGGGGTCGTGTTCGCCGCGCGTGACACCTCCCTCGAGCGCGACGTCGCCATCAAGGTCATCGGCGGCGACCTCGCGGACGATCCGGAGTTCCGCGAGCGGTTCCGTCGCGAGGCCGTCGCGATGTCGCGGATCGACAGCCCGCACATCGTGGCCGTCCACGACCACGGCGAGCACGCGGGCCGGCCCTACCTGGTCACCCGTCTGGTCCGTGGCGGCGACCTCGCGGCGCTGCTGGCGCGCGGCGGCAGGCTGGCACCCGACCGTGCGCTCGCTCTGACCGAGCAGGTGCTCGACGGGCTGGCGGACGCGCACGCGGCCGGGATCGTCCACCGCGACATCAAGCCGAGCAACGTCCTGGTCGACGCCGACGGCGAGCGTGCGTACCTGTGCGACTTCGGCATCGCGACGATGCCCGGCGCCGAGCTGACCCGCACCGGGAGCGTCGTCGGCTCGTTCCCCTACATGGCTCCCGAGCGGCACTCCGGTGAGTCGGCGACGACCGTGCAGGGCCCGGCTGGTGACGTCTACGCGGTGGGCTGCCTCCTGTGGGCGATGCTGACCGGCACCGCGCCGTACGTCGGCACCGACGTCGAGGTCGCGATGGGTCACCTCCACGGGCCGATCCCGCAGGTCGTGGGCAGGGACCGGTTCGCGACGGCGCTCAACCAGGTGCTGCGGACGGCGCTCGCGAAGGACCCGCACAAGCGCTACGCCTCGGCGGCGGCGATGCGGGCGGCGGTCGCGCAGGCCCGTGCCGTGGCACCCGATCACGTCGCGCTGCCGGCCGCCACCGCCGTACGTCAGCGGATCGACCTGCCGCAGCCCGGCGGGGTACGGCGACCGCTGGCGCTCGCGATCACCTCCCTGGTCGCCGTGGCGGCGATCGTGGTGGCGGTCGTGGCGCTCACCCGCGGCAGCGTGCCGACCGCGGTGGACGCGCTGACCGGGAGCGACGCCACGACCAGCGCGAGCCCGTCGGCGCACGCCACCCGCCGGGTCGTGTCCAGGCAGGGCGCCAGCGACCGGGCGCCGAGGTCCCGCGCGCCCCACGCCGCGCCGCCGAGCGCCGCGACCACTGCTCGCCGGCACGCGACCGCGGGCGCCGTGGCGTCGAAGGCGCGTCCGAGCGTCACGACCCGTCGGTCCGGCCCGCGGCCGGTAGCCCCGACGTCGAAGGCGGCCGTCGACCACTACCAGTGCTGGAACGGCACCAAGGTGGTGCACCGCGGCGACTGCACGACCCTGCCGACCGGCCTGGCCGGCGCCCGCTGGGTCTTCTCCGGCCTGAAAGACCTGAGCTGCCGGCCGTCGGGCATCTCCCACACCACCGACGACCTCGAGTCCTACACCTGTCCGTACGACGGCGGGAACTACATCACCGTGACCCGCTGGCGCACGGCGACCTCCGCGGAGAGCCACTGGAAGTGGACCGGATCGCCGGGCACGGCATGGCAGTGCGGCTCCGGGGGCTACGTCTGCGGTCGCAAGATCTTCAAGGTGGTGCGGAAGACCGGTCGGTTCCACACCATGCGCTGGTACACCTTCGCGCCGTACTGGTCGGTCTGGATCGACGCGAAGTCCAACGCCAGCCGGCAGCACGGCATCACCGTGGTCGGCAACGCGGTCGACCCGCGCAACATGAGCAGCCAGCCGCTCTCCTGACGCATCGCATCGCCCTGGTGCCCCGGGCGGGGCACTAGGGTCGCGCCATGAGCACCCCCAGCCGGATCGAGGAGTTCGCCCAGCACGCGTCGTCGTACGCCGGACGGCCGCTGAGCGCCGCCGACGCCGATGGGTACGACGACCTCTGGCGCTGGTCGGTCGCCGACCTCGACGGGTTCTGGCGCGCGATCGCGTCGTACCTCGGCGAGGACCTGCCGGGGCCGGCGCTGGCCGAGGAGCGCATGCCGGGCGCGGTCTGGTTCCCGGAGGCGCGGCTCAACTACACCGCGAGCGTCTTCCGCGACCGCCCGGCCGACGAGGTGGCCGTGGTGGCCGCGACCGAGGACCCGGCGGCGACCCGCGAGCTGACCTGGGCCGAGCTGCGGGCCGAGGTGGCGTCGCTGGCGGCGACCTTCCGCGAGCTCGGGGTGGGGGAGGGCGACCGGGTCGCCGGCTTCCTGCCCAACGGTGCCGAGGCGATCGTCGCGATGCTGGCCACGGCGAGCATCGGCGCGGTGTGGACGGTGTGCGGGATGGACTACGCGGCGTCGGCGGCGTGCGCCCGCTTCGGTCAGCTGGAGCCGACGCTGCTGGTGCACGCGTCGTCGTACCTCCACGGGGGCCGGACGCACGACCGCTCGGGCGTCGTGAACGAGATCGTGTCGTCGCTGCCCACCCTCGTGGCGCGACTCGAGATCGGCACGGACGCCTGGCGTGACGCGGTCGGCCGCGACGCCGACCTCGAGCCGTTGCCGGTGCCGTTCGCGCAGCCGCTGTGGGTGCTGTTCTCCTCCGGCACGACCGGCAAGCCGAAGGGCATCGTGCACAGCCACGGCGGCGCGGTCCTGGAGCAGGCGAAGGTGGCCGCTCTGCACTTCGACCTCGGTCCGGGGGAGCGGCTGCTCTGGTACACCACCCCGAGCTGGATGATGTGGAACTTCCTGGTCGGGGCTCTGCTGACCGGCGCCTCGGTGGTGGCGTACGACGGCAGCCCGGCGTACCCGACGCCGGACGCGCTGTGGGAGCTGGCCTCCCGCCACGGGGTGACCGCGCTGGGGATGAGCCCGGGCTACGTGGCCGCCTGCCAGAAGGCCGGTGTCGGCCCGGCCGGCCACGACCTGCACGCGCTGCGGCGGGTCGGCATCTCGGGGTCGACGTTCCCCGCCAACAGCCACGAGGCGCTGCAGGACGAGCTCGGCCCGGGGGTCCAGATCTGCTCGATCAGCGGCGGCACCGACGTGGTCAGCGCCTTCGTCGGCCCGGCTCCGGCCGTGCCGGTCTGGCCGGGTGAGCTGTCGCGGCCGTGCCTCGGCGTGGCGCTGGACGCGTACGACGCCGCCGGCGAGCCGGTCATGGGCGAGGTCGGCGAGCTGGTGATCACCCGCCCGATGCCGTCGATGCCGATCTTCTTCTGGTCCGACCCCGACGGTGCGCGCTACCGCGACGCCTACTTCGACACCTACCCCGGCGTGTGGCGCCACGGCGACTGGATCACCCGCACCGAGCACGGCTCGGTCGTCATCCACGGTCGCTCGGACGCGACGCTGAACCGCAACGGCATCCGGATGGGCAGCGGCGACATCTACGAGCCGGTCGAGGCGCTGCCCGAGGTCCGCGAGGCGCTGGTCCTCGGCATCGAGGAGGACGGCGGCCGCTACTGGATGCCGCTGTTCGTGGTGCTCGCCGACGGTGTGGACCTGGACAGCGCCCTGGAGACGCGGATCCGCGACGCCGTCCGCGCCCACGCCTCGCCGCGCCACGTCCCCGACGAGGTGTACGCCGCCCCCGGGGTGCCCCACACGCGGACCGGCAAGAAGCTCGAGGTGCCGGTCAAGAAGGTGCTGCTCGGCCAGGACCTGTCCGGTGCGCTGGACCCCGGGAGCGTCGACGACCCCGGCGTCCTCGACTGGTACGCCGAGGTCGGCCGCCGCCACCGCGACTCGACCGGCGGCTCCCGTTAGAGTGGGTGCTTCGCCCGTGCCGCCCCTCTGAAGGACATCGATGACCGCCTGGCTGCTGCTGGGACTCGCCATCCTCCTCGTGCTGGCCTCCGGGATGTTCGTCGCGGCGGAGTTCGCGTTCGTGACCGTCGACCGGTCGCAGGTCGACCGCGCCGTCGAGGAGGGCGACACGGCCTCGGCGGGCCTGCAGCGGGCGCTCCGGTCGCTGTCGACCCAGCTGTCCGGCGCCCAGGTCGGCATCACGCTGACGAACCTGGCCGTGGGCTACCTGGCGCAGCCCGCGATCGCCTCGATCCTGCGCGCTCCGCTCCTCAGCGCCGGTCTTCCCGCCGGTGCGGTCGGCCCCACGGCGGTCGCGCTCGGGCTCGCGCTGAGCACGGTGTTCGCGATGCTGATCGGCGAGCTGGTGCCGAAGAACATCGCGCTCGCGATGCCGCTGCGTGCCGCCAAGGTGCTGCAGCGTCCGATGCGTGCGTTCACGACCGTGGCAACCGTCCCGATCAGGATCCTCAACGGCAGCGCCAACGCCGTCGTACGACGGCTGGGGGTGGAGCCGCAGGAGGAGCTCCGATCCGCGCGCAGCTCCGCGGAGCTGGCCTCGCTGATCCAGCGGTCGGCCGACAGCGGCACCCTCGACCAGAACACGGCCGAGCTGATGGAGCGCTCGGTGGAGTTCGGCAGCCGCACCGCCGGCGAGATCATGACGCCGCGTGTGCGCACCCGAAGCCTCTCCGAGCACGACCGCGCGGACGCGGTCATCGCGCTCGCCCGCGAGACCGGCCACTCCCGGTTCCCGGTGCTGGACGAGTCCGACGTCGTGGTCGGCACGGTGCACGTCAAGAACGCCGTCGCGCTGCCGCTCAACGAGCGGGCGACCGTCCGCATCAAGCACCTGATGCTCCGGCCGACCGTCGTGCCCGACAGCATGCGGCTGGACCCGCTGCTGGCCCTGCTGCGCGCGGACGGCTTCCAGATGGCGATCGTGCTCGACGAGTACGGCGACCACGCCGGCATCGTCACCCTCGAGGACGTGGTCGAGGAGATCGTCGGCGACATCTCCGACGAGCACGACCGGCTCGGCCAGCGCGGGCGGCTGCGACGCGACGGCACCTGGTCGCTGTCCGGGCTGCTCCGGCCCGACGAGGTCGAGGACCTCACCGAGGGGGTCGCACTCCCCGAGAGCGAGGACTACGACACCGTCGGCGGGCTGATGATGAAGGTGCTCGGGCGGGTGCCCGTGACCGGCGACGTCGCCGTCGTACCCCTCCCGCCGACGGGTGAGGAGGACGCACCGCCGCGGGTCGCGCGGCTGACCGTCGAGCACATGGACGGGCTGCGCGTCGACCGCCTCAACCTGCGCGTCGACGAGGGGAGCGAGCAGTGAGCCCGCTCGTCGCCGCCCTGCTGGCGGTCCTGCTCCTGGCGGGCAACGCGTTCTTCGTGGCCGCGGAGTTCTCGCTGATCTCCTCGCGTCGCAGCCAGATCGAGCCCCAGGCGCGAGCCGGCTCCCGCCTGGCGCGCACGACCCTGCGTGCCCTGGAGCAGATGCCGCTGATGATCGCGGGCATCCAGCTCGGCGTGACGCTGTGCTCGCTGGTGCTCGGTGCGATCGCGGAGCCGACCGTCTCGCACCTCGTGGAGCCGCTCTTCGAGCGGATCGACGTGCCCGACGGGGTCGTCCACGTCGTCGGCTTCCTGATCGCCCTCGCGGTGGTGGCCTTCTGCCACGTCGTCTTCGGCGAGATGGTCCCGAAGAACATCACCCTCGCGGGGCCCGAGCGCGCCGTGCTGGTGCTCGCGCCCCCGATGTTCGGTCTGGTGAGGATCCTCAAGCCGGTCATCGTGGCCATCGACCGGCTCGCCCGGTTGATCCTGCGCGCGCTGCGGATCGAGCCCAAGGACGAGGTCAGCAGCACCTTCACCCGCGAGGAGGTCGCTGCGCTGGTCGAGGAGTCCCGGGGCGAGGGGATGATCGAGGAGGAGGAGGCCACCCGGCTGTCCGACGCCCTGGAGTTCACCGAGCGGACGACCGCCGAGGTGATGATGGCGCCCGCGAGCCTGTCCACGGTGCTGCGGGGCGCGAGCGGCGCGGAGGTCGAGGCGCAGTGCGCCGCCACGGGCTTCAGCCGCTTTCCCGTGCTCGATCCCGGAGCCGCGGCCGGCGAGCAGCTGGTCGGCTACCTGCACATCAAGGACGTCCTCGAGCCCGACGAGGTACGCCGACAGCGGCCCGTCGCCGACCGCTGGATCAGGCCCTTCGCGACCGTGCACCGCGACGATCCGCTGCACGTCACGCTGGAGGTGCTGCAGCGGCGGGGCGCGCACATGGCGCGGGTGGTGGACGATGCCGGCACCACCCTGGGGATCGCCGCGCTGGAGGACGTCATCGAGGAGCTCGTCGGGGAGATCCGTGACGCCGCCCACTCCGACGAAGCGTCGGCGCCGACGCCATGAGCGATCCCACTACAGTTGCCGCCGTGGCCCGCCCGACGACGAGCAGCCAGGAGAGCCCCGCGGGCCGGATCCTGACGCTGCCCAACCTGATCAGCGTGCTGCGTCTCCTGCTGATCCCGGTCTTCCTGTGGCTGGTGCTGGGCCCGAGGCTCGACGCGATCGCCCTGGTCGTCCTCGCGGTCTCCGGTGTCACCGACTGGGCCGACGGGTGGCTCGCCCGCAGGCTCGACCAGCAGTCCACGGTCGGCGAGCTGCTCGACCCGATCGCCGACCGGCTCTACATCCTCGCCGTCGTGGTCGGCCTGGCGCTCCGGCACGTCGTCCCGTGGTGGGTCGCGGTCTGCCTGCCGCTGCGCGACCTGCTGATGTGGCTGCTCGTGCCGCTGCTGCGCACCCGCGGCTACAGCGCGCTGCCGGTGCACTTCCTCGGCAAGGCGGCGACCTTCAACCTGCTCTACGCCTTCCCGCTGCTGCTCCTGGGCGAGGGCCACAGCACGGTCGCGACGCTCGCCAGGGTCTTCGGCTGGGCCTTCGCCGGGTGGGGGATCGGGCTCTACTGGTGGGCCGGCGGTCTCTACGCCTGGCAGGTCCGCAAGCTGCTCCGCACCGAGCCGCGTCGTACCGGACGCAAGGAGCTGGATGCCTGAGCACCTCGACCGCGCGCGCACCCCGCTGCTGACGCTGATCACGCTGGAGTCGATGGACGAGGACTACCAGGCGGCCAGCCGTCGGCGGGGTGGGGCTGCGGAGGTGCGGGCTGGCTCCTCGCGGGGGGTCGGCGTGCTCGTGGTCCTGCTCCTGTTCGGGATGCTCGTGGCCGTCGCCGCCGTGCAGACCTCGCGGGAGGCCCCGGTCGAGGACGCGAGCCGGCAGAGCCTGATCGACCGGATCAACGACCACCGCCGGAGCGTCGCCCGGACCCAGCAGCGCCTGGCAGACCTCCGCGACGCGAACACCAAGGCCGACGGAGAGCTGGCGGCGCTCGGTGCCCGCCTCAACGCGGCGCAGGGCCGGGCGACCGACCTCGGCGCCCTGACCGGCTTCCAGCCGGTCACCGGCCCGGCCCTGCGGGTCTCCCTCGACAACGCGAAGTACGCCGACCAGAACGACGAGATCCGCGACTCCGACATCGGGCTGCTGGTCGACGGCCTGTGGGGAGCGGGCGCCGAGGCCATCACCGTCAACGGGCAGCGGGTGACCGCCCGCACCGGCATCCGCACCTCGGGCGCCGCCATCGAGGTGAACGGCGTCGGTGTCGCGCCGCCGTACACCATCCTCGCGATCGGGAACACCGACCAGATGTCGGCCGACTTCTTGAACTCCGCGGCCGGCCAGGCGTTCGTCGCGCTGGCCGGTCAGTACGATTTCCGCTACGACCTGCACGACGTGGGGCAGGTCCGGATGGCTGCCGCGCCCACGTCGCTGACCCGGTTGCGATCGGCGACGTCCACCAAGGCAGACTCCAGCGGCAGGAAGCACGGCAAGACGCACGGCAAGAAGGACAAGAGAGGCGGCAACGGATGATCGCGGTGCTCGGACTCGTGGTCGGCGTGGTCCTCGGCCTGGTCTTCAAGCCGGCCGTGCCCACGGGCCTGGAGCCCTACCTGCCGATCGCCGTCGTGGCGGCGCTCGATGCCGTCTTCGGCGCGCTCCGCGCCTACCTCGACGGGATCTTCGACGACAAGGTCTTCGTCGTCTCCTTCCTCAGCAACGTGGTGATCGCGGCCGGCATCGTCTATCTCGGCGACCGGCTGGGTGTCGGCGGGCAGCTCTCGACCGGCGTGATCGTGGTCCTCGGCATCCGCATCTTCACCAACGTCGCCGCGATCCGAAGGCACCTGTTCCATGCCTGACGAGCCGCACGAGCCGCACGAGCCGCACGAGCCGCACGAGCCGCACGAGGATCCCGCTGAGTCCCACCAGGCGGAGCACCCCCACGCCGAGCCTCACCGGTCGATGGCGTGGCAGCGGGTGCTGGCGGCCGTCCGCAGCACGTCCCGGCGCCAGATGGTGGTCGGCCTGCTGCTCGCGCTCGTCGGCTTCGGTGCGGTGACGCAGGTCCGGGCCAACGAGACCGACGACACCTACGCCGGCCAGAGCCAGCAGGACCTCATCGACATCCTCGACGCGCTGTCCGGCACGCGGCAGCGAGCGGACGCCGAGATCGCGCGGCTGGAGCGGGTGCGCGCGAGCCTGCGCAACGACTCGACCAAGCGCAAGGCGGCGCTCGACCAGACCTCCGGCGAGGTCTCCAACCTCCAGATCCTCGCCGGTCAGGTTCCCGTCACGGGCCCGGGCATCCGGATCACGATCACCGAGCACACCGGTCAGGTGAAGCTCTCCTCGATGCTGGACACGATCGAGGAGCTCCGGACCGTCGGGGCGGAGGCGATCCAGATCAACGGCAAGGTGCGCGTGATCGCACAGACCTCCTTCCAGCCGGTCGCGGGCGGGTTCGAGATCGACGGCACCAAGGTGCAGGCGCCGTACGTCATCGACGTGATCGGCGACCCCGACGTGCTGAGCGGCGCGATGAACTTCGCCCTCGGCCCCAAGCAGCAGCTCAACGACGACGGCGCGAACGTCGGGGTCGCCCAGCTCTCCTCGATCGACATCAGCGCGACCACCTCGCGCGACCGCGCGCACTACGCCAGCGCCGACTGATCCCGGGTCGGTAACGTTCAGCCCAGCAACCACCGTGAGTCACCGAGGAGCACGCACGTGAACCCTGCCGACCTGAAGTACACCGCCGAGCACGAGTGGGTCCGCGAGCCCGGCGAGGCGGAGGGATCGGTGCGCATCGGCATCACCGACTACGCCCAGGACGCGCTGGGCGACATCGTCTACGTCTCCCTGCCCGAGGTCGGTGCGTCCGTCTCGGCGGGGGAGCCGTGCGGCGAGCTCGAGTCGACCAAGTCGGTGAGCGACGTCTACGCGCCGATCACAGGCGAGGTCGTGGCGATCAACGACGCGCTGGACGCGACGCCCGAGCTCGTCAACAGCGACGCGTACGGCCACGGCTGGCTGTTCGAGGTCGTCCCCGGCGATCGCGGCGAGCTCGACGGGCTGATGGACTCCGCGGCGTACGAGGCGGGGCTCGACTCCTAGGGCATGTCTCCTTATCCGCCGCCTACTGCGCGGACTTTCGCATCCGATCTCGCTGCGTTGGGGCCGCTCGACGTGCGATCCAGCATGCCTTCGCGTCCCCGCCTCGCCAGATCGGCGC